>NZ_DASVTX010000144.1:0-9517 GCF_036387355.1 Longimicrobium sp. | reverse complement strand
CCGGGCAGCAGGAGCAGCACGGCGGCCAGAAGCACCGGTGTTGCCAGGGGAGCGAGAGCCGCCGCCGCAAATCGCTCACCCGCCTGCATGACTCCCGCCCCCGCCATGAACAGGCCGCCGAACAGTACCAGGGGGCAGAGAACGCGCAGCAGTCCGGTCGCGAGCCGGTGCTGCTCGGCCGTAAAGCCCGGCGCAACGAACGACACCGCCGGCCCGGCGAGGAAAGCGAGCAACAGGGTGCAGAGGGCCAGCAGCGCTGCCGCCGCGGCGAGGTAGCTGGCCAGCAGGCGCAGAGAAGCGTGGGCCCCCTCGCGCTCGCGAACGCGTACGTATACGGGAACGAACGCCGACTGCAGTGCGGCCGCAACCACCGTCAGCACCACCGAAGGCACCAGAAAGGCCGCCAGATAGGCATCCAGGGCTCCGCTGGTTCCAAACCGGTTGGCCACCAGCACCTCTTTGCCGGCGCCGGCAACCTTGACCACCGCCGTAAGCCCGGCCACGGTCAGCAGCGCCGAAAGGATCCGCCGGTTCACGCTTCCCGGAGTGCCGCGGCGGGCCAGCGCCCCCCCGGCCCGCCGCCAGATCCCGGACCTCGCCCCCAACGATTCCGTGGTGCCCGCCACCCCGTCACTCCGCTTCATGTACGACCTGCATCAGCTTGCCCTGCGGGCTGAGCGGGATCTTCTCCATCCAGCGAAGCGTGACCGGGGTGTGGCCCACGATGTTGCCGGCCCGCGCCCGCAGTTCGTCCTCGCGCTCCGCCGTCAGCGGTCCGCCGCGGAGCCGGAACTCCAGCCCCCGGTTGCCCAGCACTGCCACCTGAAACTGCTCCACCTCGGGAAATTCCTTGAACAGGTGGTTCCAGTAAAGCCCGTTGATCGTCTTGCCGCCCGGAAGGCGCACCAGCCCGGCAAAGCGGCCCTGCAGCGAGGCGAGTTCGCGGATTCCCGATTCATCGCGCCCCGCGGGCGACCAGCTTCCCAGGTCGCCCACGTCGTAGCGCAGAAACGGGGTGCCGCGGCACAGCGTGCTGGTCCAGATCAGCCGGCCGGCTTGGCCCGGTGGCACGGGACGCCCCAGATCATCCACGACGTCCACATGCAGCCAGGGGCGAACCACCCGCAGCGGCGCCCCGGGCGCCCGCTGGTACGCCATGGCCGACAGTTCGCGCCCGCCGTAGAAGTTCAGGATGGGAACACCAAAGGCCCTGCAAAACAGCTCCGACTGGCTGTCGTACAGCATTTCGCCGCCGTTCCACGCCGCGCGCACGCTGCCCGGCGCGGGAAGGTCGCCGCGTTTCAGGGTTTCGCGCGCCACGAATTCCAGCATGCTGGTAAAGCCGTACAGCGCCACCGGACCCAGCCGCCGCAACAACCCCAGCACACGGTCCACCGTGTGGCCGTCCAGCGAATACCCGTCCACCAGCCACTCGTTGCGCATGCGCGCCGACACGCGCGCCCTGTTGGAGCGCGTTCGTCCGATGTCGCGCTCCGACCCCCACACGATCACCAGCGGCCGGCCGGGAATCCACCCCATCTGCCGGCGCGTGTAGTGCCGGGCCGCCGTCATGGCCGCGAGCACCTCGGGCGTGTGAAAAAAAGGTGTCGGCTCGCCCGTGGACCCGCCCGTGGACGAGGCGCGCCCCACCAGCCCGAACCGGGGCACCATCTCCCGCGGATGAAACCGGGTCTGGAGGTCGTGCTTGGTCAGAATGGGGAGCGAATCCCACACCGCCCACAGCGCCTCGGGGTCGCGCAGCCGCGCCGCTTCGCGCCACTCCGGAAGCGCGTCGGCGCGGGTGCCGAAGTAGCGCACCTGCTCCAGCAGGCGCCGGCCCATCTCCCTGCGCGCTTCGGCGGGCGGCTTCGCGCCGAAGCCCTCCAGTTCGCTCCAGTACCGGCGTGCCCCCGCCCTCAGGAACCCCAGCTCCCACACCGCCCGGCTCAGCATCAGGCGGCCTCCTCGGCATCACCGGCCGCCTCGCACGCTCCCCGCCAGCCATCAGGGGGCACAAAGGCCCGGCCGTACGCCGCAGCGTTGGCGGCGGGGCCGATCTCCCGCCCGTCCATCATGACGCGCACGGCCTCGGGGCCAAAGCGCGCCAGGGGGCGGGGGTGCGGCGCGAACGCGTTGTGAATCAGGGGGATGCGGCGCGGGTCAAAGCCCATCAGCAACGCGTGCACCCATTCCAGCGCGGCGGGAGACGTGCCCAAGGTCAGCATGCCCAGGGGCGCCGGAAGGGGCGACAAGGGCCCGTTCCCCTCGCCCGCGACGATCGCATCCGTGAGGGTGAGCACCGCGCGCTGCGGCGAGCCGGCCAGCGTGCCGTCAGGGCGCCCGTAGGCCAGGACGCGCTGTAGGTCCAGGCACATCCGCCAAACGGTGTCGTTGCCGTGCCACGACCCCTCGAGGTTCGCGTCGTGTCCCCACAGCCGGCCCAGCCGCGCCGCCAGGCTCGCCACGCGGGGCAGCACCCGCCTTACCCGGCGCGACGAGCTGGCGTTCGCCACGTCCAGCAGGTGCTCCGCCGTCGCCTTGAGCGGCGACCCGCCGGGGTAGCAGTCGCCCCCGCGGTCCGCGCCTCCCTTTCGGTGGTGCGGAAGGTATTCCTTGTGTCCGTTGATGCCCACCAGGTTCTTGAGCGCGCCGGTCACTCCGGCCTTCTTGTGCGTCTTGAGCTTGGGGAGGTTGATGACGACGTCGGCCTCCACCGCCTCGCGCGCGATCAGGTACTGGTGCCGGCCCGGGGCGTGGGTGCGCGCAAGAGCGCGGGGATCGTACATGGTGACGCGGAATTCGGTTCCGCGCGCCGTCACCGGCTCCAGGGCGCTTTCATCCGCCATGTCGAACAGCACGTAGTCGTCGTCGCCGCGGTGCACGGCGGCGGAGCGGTGCTCGATGCGTCCCCCGTCCAGAATGGTGCGCCGGAAGTCCACCAGTGACAGCGCGGTACCTTGGCGCGCGGCGAGCGGGGCCAGCCGGTCCAGCATCTCCGCGAAGCCGCAGGCGGCCGCAAGCGCCTCGAAGTCGCACCCCTGCACGGGGGCGTCGCCGATCACCACCTGCCCCGGCCCGGCGAGCAGCGCATACACGGCCGCGGCTTCCACCACGCTGGTGTGCGTCACCAGGCACTCCATCCCGTGGCCGGATTGGTTCTGGTGCAGCACCCAGTTGGGCTTGAGCAGCACCCGGCTCCCCGCGCGGATGATGGCGCCCAGCGGGTTCCAGGCGGCGGTGCCGTAGCGCGACGCGTCCAGTCCCGCGTCGCGCAGCAGCGCGCGCAGCGTGATCAGGGCGGGCGTTTCCGCCGTGCCGCCCGGAAGTTCGGGCGCGGGCTCCGGCGCGGCGGTCGCGTACCCGGCGCCGGGCGAACGGGCGCAGAACACGCGCTCCGGTGGAAGCACGGCCGGAACGGGTTCTGATGCGGATCGGTGCAGGGACATGATCGCGTTCGCAAGGTTCAGAAACGCCGGAGGGGGATGCGCGAGGGCTCCCCGGTGGTCGTCATCGACCATCGCGGAGCCCGTGCGCATCCCGACCGGCGGAAGGGCCAGCGGCGGCTCGGCTACGAGACGCCTGCCTCGGCCATGTGCTCGGCGTACCACGCCGTAGCTGCGCGCAGGCCGTCGCTTACCCGGTGCGTGGGCCGGTAGCCCAGCGCCTCGCGGATGCGGCTGATGTCGGCCTCCGAGTGGCGCACGTCGCCCACGCGGAAGGGCGCGTACTCCGGGCGCGCGCCGGCGAGGTCGGGCCGGTACGCGGACAACTCGGCGCGCAGCAGCCCGAACAGCTGGTTGAGCGTGGTGCGCTCGGCCTGTGCCACGTTGTAGACCACGCCCGCCGTTTGGGAGGGTGCAGTGGCCGCCAGCAGGTTCGCCTGCACAACGTTGTCGACGAAGCAGAAATCCCGGCTGGTTTCGCCGTCGCCGTTGATGACGCAGGGCCGGCCGGCCAGCAGGTTCCCCACCCACCGGGGAATGACGGCGGCGTACGCCCCGTCCGGGTCCTGCCGCCGTCCAAAGACGTTGAAGTAGCGGAGCCCGATGGTTTCCAGTCCGTACACGCGCTGAAAGACGCCCGCGTACAGTTCGTTGACGTACTTGGTGACCGCGTACGGGGACAGCGGCCGCCCCACGGCATCTTCCACCTTGGGCAGGCCCGGGTGGTCACCGTACACCGCGCTGGAAGCGGCGAACACCAGCCGCCGCACCCCCGCCTCGCGCGCGGCCTGCAGCACGTTGAGCCCGCCGACCACGTTCACGGCGTTCACCAGCAGCGGATCGTCGATGGAGCGCGGGACGGAACCCAGCGCCGCCTGGTGCAGCACGTAGTCGGCCCCGGCGCACGCGTCGCGGCAGCTCTGCAGGTCGCGGATGTCGCCTTCGATGAAGCGGAAGCGGTGCGCGTGGTCGCCGCAGGCCGCAAGCACCTCGTCCAGGTTTTCGCGCTTGCCGGTGGCGAAGTTGTCCAGCCCCACCACCGTCTGGCCCAGTTCCAGAAGGCGCTGGAGAAGGTTGCTGCCGATGAAGCCGGCTACGCCGGTCACCAGCCAGGTGCGCGGGGCACGGCGCAGGCCGGCTTCGGCGCGGGCGATGGCCGTGGATCCCTCAGGCGACATCGATGAGCGTCGGCTCGGGGTGGAGTACGGCCGGCGCCTCGTGCGCCTGCCGCGGGGAGGGGGAACGGAGCGCGGGGTGCGGGCCGGCACCCGCCGGCACGCGCCACGGGGCGGAGTTCGCCGCGGGGCGCACGGGCTCCACGCGCACCTCCAGACGAACCAGCCGCGCGCCGGCCTGGCGGCAGGCCTCCTGAACGCGGGCCAGCCGCTCGGGGGGGAGCTTGCCCGTGCCCAGCAGCACGACCTCGGCACGGTTGGCGCGGATCAGGGCGGGCAGCTGCTCGGCGCCGCCCAGCACGGGGAGCCCGTGCACCCACCGGCCGCGCTTGTCAGGGTCGTCGTCCACCAGCCCCACCGCCTGCAGTTCCAGGCGCGGGTTGCCCGCAAGCTCCCGCAGAACCAGTTCGCCCCGGCGGCCCACACCGTACACCAGCGCGGGGCGCCCCGAGGCCGTCAGGGCGCCGCGCACCAGTTCCATGGAGCGGAACGACGCCCGGGCGCCCAGGGCAAGAAGAGCGGTGAGCACGGCGTCAATGACGAACACGCTCCGCGAAAACTCGCTGCTGCGGAACAGGAACACCACCGCGGCCACGGTGAAGAGCTCACCCAGGAGCGTGGCCCGCGCGATCCGGTGCAGGTCCGACATGCCGGGACGATGCCACACGCTGCGGTACACGCCCGCCACGGCGAACGCCGCCGCCTTGGCCACCACGGCCACGCCCAGCGTGGCCCGGAGCAGCCCCGCGTGCCCCGCGGGAAGCACGCCGTCGTAGCGGAGCAGGTAGGCGCCGGAGTAGGCCGCGGCAAACAGAAGCGCGTCCATTCCCGCCTCCAGCAGCCGGGGCCGCGACACCAGCCCGGCAAGCAGCCGAACCCGCAGCCCGGTGGAGTTCGCCTTGTCGGGAGAGTACTCGTAGAGGCCCGAAAGGTAGGCGCCCAGCACCATCAGCACCGCGCCGATGGCACCGGCCAGCCAGGCGCCCAGGCCGGCGGGATCGGCGTCCACCAGCAGCGCCACGCCCCCGGCCAGGGCCGCGGCCGCGTACAGCAGGCCGGCCGTGCGCCGCTCGCTGAAGCCCATGGACACCAGCCGGTGGGCCACGTGGTCGCGCCCGCCCTGCGCAAGCGAATAGCGGGCGCGGGTACGGGTAAAGCTCACGAGCGCGGTGTCAAACACGGGAACCAGCGCCACCAGCACGGGAACCGCAAACGCCGCCAGGCTGTGCCGCGGGGCACCCTGGCTGTACGCGGCGCCCAGCCCGGCCAGCAGGGCGCCCAGCAGCAGGCTGCCGCAGTCCCCCATGAAGATGGAGGCCGGAGAGCGGTTGTAGATCAGGTATCCGGCCAGCGTGCCGGCGAGCGAAAGGCTGACCACCGCCGCGGTGGCGTCGCCGCGCCGGGCGAACAGCACGCCCAGCACCAGGGCGCCCACCCCGCTCACCCCGGCCGACACCCCGTCCATGTTGTCGAGCAGGTTCACAGCGTTGGTGAGCACGAGCACCCACACAACCGTGAGCAGCGCGTTCGCCGCCGGCGACGGGGTAACCGGATACACCAGCCCCGCCGCCACCAGCGCCGCGCCCGCCGCGGTCTGGCAGGCCAGCTTGGCGCGCGGGCCTACGCCGCCCAGGTCGTCCACCATCCCCGTGAGGAACATGAGCGTCGCGGCGGCGCCCAGACCGGCCAGCAGCCGCGCCGGCCCGGCGTTCCACGACGCGCCCGCCAACCCCGACGCCAGCGCCAGCGTCACCACCAGCGCAAGCGACACGAAAATGGCGATGCCCCCCAGCAGCGCCGTGGGGCGCTGGTGCCACCGGTCCTGGCGCGGGCGCGCCACCCACCCCCGCGCGCGCGCCAGGGTGCGCACCGCGGGGGTGAGCCCCGCCGCGGCGGCCAGCCCGGCCGCCGCCGCGGCGGCGAACGCCAGCACCCCGGGTGGGTCAGCGAGCGGCGGCAAGGGCGGTTCCCTGGAACGACTCGATCACGGCGCGCAGGATCTCGTCGGTGTCGTGGCGCGGCTCCCAGCCGATGGCCGCGCGGATCTTGTCCGTGCACGGCACCCGGCGGGGCATGTCTTCGAAGCTTTCCTCGTACGCGATGGCGTAGGGGATGTACTGGATCTCCGAGCGCGAACCCGTGAGCTCGCGCACGCGCTCGGCCAGCCCCAGGATGCTGATTTCCTGGTTGTTGCCGATGTTGTACACCTGCCCCGTGGCGCCGTCGTGGTCCATCAGCCCGCGCAGCCCCCGCACCGTGTCGGACACATGGGTGAAGCAGCGGCTCTGCGTGCCGTCCCCGTACACCGTCATGGGCTCGCCGGCCAGAGCCTGCTGCACGAAGCGCGGAATCACCATGCCGTACTGGCCCGTCTGCCGCGGCCCCACGGTGTTGAACAGCCGCACCACCACGGTGGGGAGCCGCTTCTCGTGCCAGTACGCAATGGCCAGGAATTCGTCGATGGCCTTGCTGCACGCATAGCTCCACCGGCCGCGGTTGGTGGGCCCCATGACCAGATCGCCCGTTTCGCGGAACGGAATGTCGGTGCTCTTGCCGTACACCTCGGAGGTGCTGGCCACCAGGACGCGCTTGCCCTTCTTGGCCGCGATGGCCAGAAGCAGCTCCGTGCACTGGATGTTGGTTTCGATGGTGCGAACCGGGCTTTCCACAATCAGCTTCACGCCCACCGCCGCGGCCAGGTGGAAGACGGCGTCCGCTGCGTCCACCATCTCGCCCAGCAGCGAGGCGTTCATCATCGAGTTGATGACGTAGTGGAAGCGGGGATGCGTCCGCAGGTGCGCGATGTTCTTGATCGACCCGGTGGAGAGGTCGTCGATGATGGATACGGAGTGCCCGTCCGCGAGCAGAGAGTCCGCCAGGTGCGAGCCGATGAATCCGGCCCCGCCGGTGATCAGGTAGTTCATGAGTCCGTCAGGGAAGGAGTAAGATTGCGTGAAGCCGCCCGCTTCCCGGGCGCAAGTCCATCATAGAGCCGGCGAACGTCGCCCAGCAGGCGCGCCACCCCGAACCGGGCCGGCGCTTCCGCGGCGCCCCGGCGTCCCAGCGTTTCCCGCAGCGCGGGGTCGCGCAGCAGGGTGAGCAGTGCATCGGCCAGAGCCGCTTCGTCGCCGGAGGGCACCAGGAGCCCCAGTTCGCCGCCGCGAAGCACGTCTCGCACGCCGCCCACGTCGGTGCTCACCACGGCGCGGCCGGCCGCAAGGGCCTCGATGAGCGCCACCGGAGTGCCCTCGTTTCGGGAGCTGAGCGCCACGATGTCGGCGCCCGCATACACCCGGTCCAGGTCGCGGCGCCATCCCAGAAAGGAGACGCGGCCCTCCAACCCCAGACGGGCGCACAGCGCGCGCAGCGCCGGCTCTTCCGGCCCGCCGCCCACGACCGCCAGGCGGAACTCCTGCCCGGCGGCGGCCACCCGGGCCGCCGCGCGCAGCAGAAGGGCGTGGTCCTTGATGGGAACCAGCCGCCCCACGACGGCGATGACCGGCTCGGCGCCCACGCCCAGTTCGGCGCGCATGCCGTCACGCAGCCCCGCGGAGCGCGCGGGGGCGAACCCGTCCAGCTCCAGCCCCAACGGCACCACCTTCATCTTGGGCGCCGGGCAGATGCGGAACTCGTCCACCAGCTCCCGGGCCTGTCCCTCGCTCACGGTTACCAGCGTGGTGGTGGCGCGCGCCAGGGTGCGCTCAATGGCCAGGATCACGCGGGTCAGAACGGGGCTGAAATACCCCTGAAAGACGTGTCCGTGATAGGTGTGCACCCGCACGGGCACCCCGGCCAGCACGGCCGCGATGCGTCCCAGGGTGCCGGCCTTGGCGGTGTGCGTGTGCACGATCCGCGGCCTCACCCGCACAAGGAGGCGCACCAGCTTGGCCAGCGCCACCCCGTCCTGCCACGGGCTGATGCGCCGTCCCAGTTCCGGGATGCGCACCACGTGGACGCCGCGCGCCACCACCTCGTCAAAGAGGTCGGCCTCGCCCTCGTCCACCGCCCCCGTCACCAGCACGGTGGGATAGCTGTCGGCCAGGCCGTGCGAAAGGTGCATGGTGTGCAGGGCCGGACCCCCGATGTTCAGGCGGGCGATGATGCGGACGACGGTTGGCTGGCTCACTCCGGAAAGCGTCGGCAGGGCGGGCTGCGGGAAGGGCGCCGGTGCGGCGCTCCCTCCCAAGACAGCCGATGCGGTGAAAACGTTGTGCGGATTACAGCGCGGCCGCCACCGAGGGACGGCGCAGCCCGCGCAGGTGCTCGGTGGCCAGACCCACGACCCGGCCGGGGCCGGTCTCGCCGCGCATGACCCCGCGGGTGTCCACCACCAGCCGGGCGTGCTGGGCCACGCGGGCGTAGTCCACCCCGCTGTGGTCCGTCACCACCACCACGATGTCGGCGGCCCGCAGCGCCTCGTCCGTCAGCTCCACGCTGCGCAGGGGAAGCCCCTTCAGCGGCGTGTGGCCGTCGTCGGCGATCTCCGGGCAGTACGGGTCGTGGAACTCCACCCGCGCCCCTTTTTCCTGCAGCAGCTGGATGATGTCCAGCGCCGGGCTTTCGCGCAGGTCGTCGATGTCCTTCTTGTACGCCACGCCCAGCACCAGCACCCGGCTGCCGTTGACCGCCTTGCGGTCCTGGTTCAGCGCGTCGGCCACCTTGCCCACCACGAAGCCCGGCATCTCGGCGTTGATCTCGCTGGCCAGCTCGATCATCCGCGTCTTGAACGCCAGCGTGCGCATCTTCCAGCTCAGGTAGTGCGGGTCCAGCGGGATGCAGTGCCCGCCCAGCCCCGGACCGGGGGTGAACTTCATGAAGCCGAACGGCTTGGTGGCCGCCGCCTCGATCACCTCCCACACGTCCACGTTCAGCCGGTCGCACGCCTGCGCCAGCTCGTTG
>NZ_DASVTX010000143.1:0-13556 GCF_036387355.1 Longimicrobium sp. | reverse complement strand
GCGCGCTGGTGGACCAGGCGCTGGACCGGCTCGCGCCCATTCTGCATCCGTGACGCCCACCCCGGCCACCCGCCTCTTCGCCCTCCTGGGCGATCCGGTGGCCCACTCCCTTTCTCCCGCCTTTCAGAACGCCGCGATCCGTGCCCTGGGGTTCGACGCCGTGTACGTCGCGCTCCGCTGCGCCGCGCCCGACCTGCCGGGGCTGATGCGCGGGATCGCCCTCGCCGGCGGTGGCGGCAACGTCACCGTTCCGCACAAGGCGGCCGCGGCGGCGGCGGTGGACCTCCCTTCTCCCGCGGTCACGCGGACGGGCGCGTGCAACTGCTTCTGGGCGGCCGACGGGCGGGTGCACGGCGACAACACCGACGTGCAGGGCGCGCGGGCCGCGGTGCACGCGGTGCTGGGGCGCGAGCCGGCGGGCGCATCGGTGCTGCTGCTGGGAGCGGGGGGCGCGGCGAGCGCGGCGGTGTGCGCGCTGGCGGATGCGGGGGTGGCGCGCATCGCCGTCGTCAACCGCACGGCGGACCGGGCGCGCGCGCTGGCCGACCGGTTTCGCGCTCCCGGCCTGCGCATGGACGTGGCCGGATCGGCGGATGAACTGCGCGGCGACCGCTTCGACCTCGCCATCAACAGCACCTCGCTGGGCCTCACGCCGGGGGATGCGCCGCCGCTGGATCCGTCCCGGGCACCGGGGTGGATCGGCGCCGCGCTGGACATGGTGTACGCGCCGGGCGAAACGGGGTGGGCGAGGGCCATGCGCGCCGCGGGCATCCCCGCCGCGGACGGCCGCGAAATGCTCATTCAGCAGGGCGCCGCCGCGTTCCACCGCTGGTTCGGCGTGGATGCGCCCGTCGACACCATGCGCGCCGCGCTCTCCCATCCGCCGTCCGACACGGCCTGAGCCGCACGCTTCCCGCCATCTCCGCCCCGCCGCTCGCCCGTCCCATGCTCCGTCTTCCCCCGCTGCTCCTCCTGCTGTGCACGGCCGCCATCGGCGTAACGCTGGCGGCGTGCGAGCCGGCCGGGTACATCTCGTTCCTCAAGCGCAACCGCACGGTTCCGGCGGGGGACACGGCGCAGATCGTCGCGTGCTGGAGCAACGGCTCGTTCTGGCAGGGGCACGAGTGCAGCGCGTTTCAGGACGCGGACCATTTCCAGTGGACGTCGCTGGATCCCGCCGTGGCCACGGTGGGGCGGCATGGCGTGGTGACGGCGCACCGGCAGGGCGCCGCGCGCATCCAGGTGACGCGCAAGCACCAGTCGCGCATCTACGTCCTGAACGTCGTCCGCCCCGTGGCCGGGCTGCGGATGACGCTTTCGTCCGATCATCCGGCCGTGGGAGACACGGTGACGGCGGTGATCGAGGCGGCGGGAAAGGATGGTCCGCCGGTGCGCGCGGCGCGCTTCATCGTCCGGCTCGATCCCAACCGCCCCGATTCGGTGACGTGGGACTCCACCGGGCACAGGGTGTTGGATTTCGCGGACTCCGCGCCCCGCCAGGAGTCGCGGGAGCCCGGCCTGACGGCGGAGGTGGAAGACACGGTGCGGCTGATCGTGCACAATCCCGGGCGCGCCACGCTGCAGGCCCAGATCGGCAGCCACCACGCCGAGGGCCGCCTGTGGGTGGAGCCGCCGCGGTCCGCGCTCCCGTAAACACACGACGGTCTCCCCGTTGCCGTCCATCGCACGAGCTTTCCCTCGTGTACCGCGCGAGGCGTGAACCGGGTGGTTGACCCATCGACGGCACGCGGCCCCGGGCCTACCGTGTGGTGCTCCACACACGCGAAAACCCGGCTCCGAGACGAGCATCGCCGGTCCGCTCTCCCGCATCGAAGCAGAAACTCTCATTTTGTGCCCGCTGGTCCGCCTTTCCGCGACCCGAACTCCGCCCACCACCCGTCCCGAGGAGAAGCCTGATGCCCCCGCTCGCCCAATCCCTCCGCGGCCGCTCGCTCGGCTGGGTGTTGCTGATGGCCGTCTGCGCCGCCTGCACCCGCGCCGCGCCGGCCGCCTTGCCGGCGGACGAGCCATATGTCCGCGGGGTCGTACAATCGGTTCGCACCAATGCGCTCGGCTCCCAGATCCTGGTGCTTTCCGGGGGCGGATGCGGTTTGCACGGCAATACGCACGCAAACACGCACTACCTGCGGCGGCTTCCGGGCGGCGGAGTGGAAGCGGTGCGCCTCGTGGATGTAAAGTCCCAGCAGCAGGTTTCTGTCTGGGTCACGGGGCCGGTCACCCGCTCCTGCCCTCCGATCGGCCGGATTTCCGCCCTGGTCATTGAACCTGAATAGCGACAGTGACGACGCTGACCCATACCATCACCGCCGCGGCACCGGCGCCTGTTCGCGTCTGGCCGCTCGTGGATATAGAACTTTCCGCGCGCCTGGAACGCACGGAGGGGCGCGCGAACGCCGCGTTCGTGGAGGCGCGCGCCCGGCTGCAGCCCGAAAGCGGCGCGACGTGGACCGAGATCGCCGGCACGTACGCCATGTTCGACGGCGCCGGCTCCATGCTGACCCAGACGTTCGGGCTCGGGATGTCCGGCCCCGTGAGCGACGGCGACTTCGCGCGCATCGAGGCGTTCTTTACGGAGCGCGGCGCCGAGGTCTTTCACGAGGTCAGCCCGCTCGCCGGGCCGGAAATCCTGGAGCGGCTGAACGCGCGCGGCTACCGCCCCGTGGAGCTCAGCAGCATCCTGTACCGCCCCACGGCGCTGCCGCAGGACGGCACGGAGCTCCCAGCCGGGGTGCGCGTGCGCCGCGTGGGAGCGGACGAGGTGGAGGCGTGGGCCGGCGTCTCCGCCGAGGGGTGGAGCAGCGAGGGGGAGCAGATCGCCGAGTTCGTGCGCGGCTTCGGCATGATCAGCGCGCGCGCGGCGGGAACGGAGTGCTTTCTGGCGGAAGTCGACGGCCGCCCCGCCGCGGCCGGCGTCCTGATCCTGGGCGATGGCGCGGCGCTGCTCGCGGGCGCCAGCACGATCCCGTCCTTCCGGCGCCGCGGCGCCCAGCACGCGCTGCTGCAGGCGCGGCTGCGCTTCGCGGCGGACGCCGGCTTTCCCGTCGCCATGATGGGCGCGCTCCCCGGCGGCGCCTCGCAGCGCAACGCGGAGCGGGAGGGCTTCCGGATCGCCTACACCCGCATCAAGTGGCACCTGCAAGGCTCCGCCGCGTGAGGGATTCCGGGTGCCGGCCTCGTTCGCCGGCATCCGGATGCTACGCTTTGGAATCCACGCCGATCCCGTCATCCGCCGCACGACGGGACCGCCGCCCCGAACACCGTCTCGCTGTCCATCAGCCCTTTCGCCCCATGCGCTTTCCGATTCGTTTGATGACGACCGGCCTTCTGGGCCTCGTTGCTCTGTCCGCGTGCGTTTCCATGTATCCGGACCCCATGCCCGTTCCGGAGCAGCTCGCCGCCGCGCCCGAATGGCGGGTGAGTGCGCGGATGGGGATGCGCAACCCGGCGCGCCTGCTGTTTGGCCCGTTCTCGGCGGATACCGTGCAGATCCGCGACATCCGGCAGCGGGGCGGCATTCTTGACGCCGTTGCCGGGAAAAGGGAGTACCAGCAGCAGTACACCTTTGTCCTTCGCGACACGCTGCGCACCGTGCGATGGATGGCGCGCTGCGACAGCCGGGAGCGCGAACGCGGCGTCGCCATCGGCAGCGTGGACATCGAGCTGGGCTCGGGGCTGTCGCTGGAGTGTGACCTGCGCCCGGGCGCGGACACGGCTTCGCAATGGAAGCTGCAGGTGACCGGGCGCAACGACGGCATGCCCGCCGGCACCCTTCGGCGCGGCGAGGCGAGCTTTGCCATCTCCGGTAAGCGGGCTCCCGGCCGCGCGGAGGAAGACGGCTGGCCCGCGGGCTACCACGTCACCCGCGACGGAATCCTGGTGCTGGCGGTGGACCGCACGCCGCCCGGCTACGTGCGCATGGCCCCCGGCCTGTCGCCCGACGACCAGGCGCTGCTCGCCGCCGCCTCCGCCGCGCTCATGCTCCAGGCGCGGCTGATCACGGAATGACGCCAGTCCCTGTGACCCCATCCGCGAACGTCCGGCTCTCGACCACCGGGAGAAAGATCAGGAAGCTTCCCCGGCCGGTCAGCGTGCTGGCGCTGGGCCTCGCCCTGGTCTGCGGCGCGACGAAAGCGGCGGCGCAGACTGACTGCGCCCCCCTTCCTGGTCTCCCTGCGGCGGAGCGGCGCCCGGAGCCCTCCGCAGACAATCTCATCCCCGAGTTGCCTCAGCTTTTTCGAGACGCAGGCGTGGGCGGTGCGGTACGACTGCGCTTCGTGGTCACCGCGGACGGGCGCGTGGAGAAAGGCACCGTGTGCGCCGAGTCCGAATGGGACCAGTTCAGGGATGTCGCGCGGCCAGTGGTGCCGCCTGGCGATTTCTCCCCGCGCGCCAGGCCGGGCGTCCCGTCCCCGCTGCGTACCACGTGGAGCTTCACTACTCCACCCGGGACACGATCCGCCACTCGGTACTTCGTCCCATTCTCTTCCGCCACCTCGCGCAACGCGACTCGGCGGGCACGCCGGTCCTCGTTGTTCCCATCCGCGATGCGCGATACGGCGGGCCGCTCCGTCCCGTCGATGCCGCCGCGCCAGCCACACGCGACAGCGCGGAACTCGCCATGCTGCTGCAGATCGTACGGTTGGACGGCTCGCGGGGAGAGGAGTGCGTGCAAACGGAGTCCGCGTGGGTGCTGGAGCGCATTCGCGGGGCCCGGCCGGCACTGGCGTCCCCGCAAGCCTGCAGCAGGCCAGGCCAGGAACGGACCGAGTATCAGATCGCCTGGGGCGTACCGGAGGCCGGCACTACGGACGACGGCGGGTTGATCGCCCGGGGCGAACTGCGGTACACCAGCCCCGGAACGTGCGGATCGTCGGTCTGCGGAGCGAGAACACTGCGCAGGCTCTCGTGCGAGGCGGCTCGGGATCCCACCGGATGGATTGTAGTGTGCCTTCCGGGCGAGGACAGATTGTGGGTCGCGATGGTGGGATCAGGCCGTCACGAACGTGGCATTGCGCCCTGATTGTGCGCCCGCTGGCGGAACGGGGATGGTGTTTAGGCAAGAGCCCGAATGATCGAAGGAGGGCCGCCGCGAGATTCGCGGCGGCCCTCCTCGCTTTTGTGGATCACGGGCCGATGACGAGCGGGCCGCGCGCGCCACGTCGCGGACCCATTTCCCGCCGCCGCTTGTGGATGCGATGCGGACGCGCTTGCTTTGCGGGTGTTCCGATTGTCCAACTCGCGCCCGGGGCCCCGGTGTGATGCTCATCCGCGACGTTCTCGCCGGTGCCTGGGCCGGCGCGCTGGACCTGGTGTTCGCGCCCGTCTGCGTCGCCTGCCGCGAGCCCGTGGCGACGACCGAGCCGGAGCGCATCGTCTGCCGCGTCTGCTGGGCGCGGTGCCGGCCGCTCCCCGCGCCGCGATGCGACCGGTGCTGGGGGCCCGTTCCGGCGCGCGAGAACCCGCGCCCCAAGTGCCGCACTTGCGGCGAGTGGCCAGCCGCCGTGCGCTCCATCCGCTCCGCCTTCGTGATGGGGCCGGAGCCGCGCGCCCTGGTGCACGCCCTCAAGTACGGCGGGTGGCGCGCCGCCGCGGAGCCCATGGCGGCGCGCATGGCCGCCATGGCGTGGCCGCGCGACGTGGACGACGAGGCCCGGCTGGTGGTGGCCGTTCCCACCAGCGGCACCCGGGTGCGGGAGCGCGGCTACAACCAGGCGGCGCTCCTGGCCGACGGATTCGCCCGCCGCACCGGACGAACGGCCGCCCCCGGGCTGCTGGTGCGGACGCGCGCCACGGCTACGCAAACCACACTGCATCCCGGCGAGCGCAGGGCCAACGTGGCGCATGCCTTTGCCGCCCCCGCGGCGGCTGCCGGAGAACTGCGTGGCGAGCACGTCATCCTGGTGGACGACGTCTGGACCACGGGCGCCACCGCGCTGGCCTGCTCCCAGGCGCTGCTGGAGGCCGGCGCGCGCGTGGTGAGCGTCGCGACCTTTGCGCGGGTCATCCCCGAGTTGGAGCGGTGAGGTGAGCGATACCCTGGCACAGCAATGTACGCGTCCAGAAGCCGCGCAGCGGTCGGTCCCGACGGTGAGTGAGTGACTCACCGTTCGGACGGATGCTTGCCCACTCTACTTATTCAATATATTCTATGAATGAATTCACGCTGAAGAGGGAGCCGGACGTGCAGCGCTTCATCGACGGGTTGGCTCCAGTGCCGCACCGGCAGGTCACTCGAGATCTGGAGAAGCTGGCAAGCCGAGGGATCAGGGCGCTCCCCCCACTGACTGCGGCGGTGAAAGGTCCGGTGTGGGAGCTGTGGTCCAAGGTGGAGGGCGTTGGCTTGTACCGCCTGTTCTACTACAGGAACGGGGAGTCCTCCTTTCACCTGTTCTACGCGTATCAAAAGAAGGATGAAAGGTTGCCCAACCACGTCCGCGACGAAGTTCTGAAGCGGTACGAGCAATTCACCGGGAGAAAAGCGTGACGAGCTTCTTCAAGCGGAGTTCCAGGGAGACACTCCACGAGCGCGCGCTTCTTCAGGAGATTGATGAGCGCCACTTCATCTCTGAGCAGGTATTCAGGCGCCGGGAGCAGGCCGGCTGGTCCCAGGAGGAACTCGCCGCGAAAGCTGGCATGACGCAGGCCCAGGTCGCCGTAATCGAGGCGGGGCAGGCTAATCCAACGCTGCGGTCCCTGGTCAAGCTGGCGCAGGCGTTCGGCTGCAGTGTCTCTGAATTGACGGCGGATCCGACGCCGCTCCACGAGCCGGCGCGCACGCACCCCGAACCTGTTCGGCGTGAATGGGCCTCCGCACGCGTTGAGGATGATGTCCTGCAGCGGTGACGCACGCGGGCCAGCAACCCGACGCCTTTCTCTCTGCTCTGGCCGCGATGTTCGGTGCGATGATTCGCCGCGCGCACCGGACGAACGTTCGCCCGGCGGATGGTGGCGCGAAGGCGCGCCAGTGCTACGCAAACAGCCTTGCATCCCGGCGAACCCCGGGCTAACGTAGCGCGCGCTTTCGCCGCCCCCGCCTCCGCTGCCGGAGAGGCGGCGAGGGGTGATCCGGGTGGACAGAGGTTCTACCACCGGGGCACCGCCGGCCGCATTCCGGCGACGAGGGTGGCGGGGGCGCGCGCGGTGAGCGTCGCGACAGGTGCGCGCATCACCCCCGAACTGGAGCGCTGACGGCCAGGCGGCCCCGGCGCTCCGTGCCTTTTCACAGACCCAACGAGCGGAATCATGCCCATTCGCGTCGCCATCAACGGCTTCGGCCGCATCGGCCGGAACGTCCTTCGCGCGGCCAAGAAGGCGGGGGCCACCGACATCGACTTCGTGGCCGTCAACGACCTCACCGACACCACGACGCTGGCGCACCTGCTGCGCTACGACTCGGTGCACGGCCGCTACCCGGGCAGCGTCGAGGCGCGCGAAAACTCGCTGATCGTGGACGGCGACGAGGTGCGCGTGTTCGCCGAAAAGGATCCCGCCGCGCTGCCCTGGCGCGACCTGGGTGTTGACATCGTCATCGAGTCCACCGGCCGCTTTACCAACCGTGCCGACGCCGCCAAGCACCTGGAGGGCGGCGCCAGGAAGGTCATCATCAGCGCGCCCGCCAAGAACGAGGACATCACCATCGTCCTGGGCGTCAACGATGACAAGTACGATCCGGCCAACCACCACGTGGTCAGCAACGCCAGCTGCACCACCAACTGCCTTGCGCCGGTCGTCAAGGTCCTGCTGGACGAGTTCGGGTTCAACCGCGGGGTGATGACCACCATCCACTCGTACACCAACGACCAGAACATCCTGGACCTGCCGCACAAGGACCTGCGCCGCGCCCGCGCCGCCGCCGTGTCCATGATCCCGACCACCACGGGCGCCGCCAAGGCCACCAGCCTCGTCATCCCCGAGGTCAAGGGCAAGATCGACGGCATCGCCGTGCGCGTCCCCACGCCCGACGTGTCCGTGGTGGACCTCACGGCCGAGCTGGGCCGCGAAGTGACGGCGCAGCAGGTGAACGACGCCCTGCGCGCCGCCTCGCAGGGCCGCATGAAGGGCATTCTGGCGTACGAGGAAGAAGAGCTGGTGTCGGTCGACTACACCGGCCACCCGGCTTCGTCCATCGTGGACGCGCCGTGCACCGCCGTGACCGCCGGACTGGTGAAGGTGGTGGCGTGGTACGACAACGAGTGGGGCTACAGCAACCGCTGCGTGGACCTGGCCCGCTTCATGGGCGAGCGCCTGTGAGCGTGCGCAAGCGCACCATCGCCGACCTGCGCGACGACGAGCTGGCCGGAAAGCGCGTCGTCGTGCGGGTGGACTACAACGTCCCCATCGAGGACGGGCGCATCACCGACGACACCCGCATCACCAGCACCCTGCCCACCCTGGACGCGCTGCTGCAGCGCGGCGCGTCGCTGGTGCTGCTGGCGCACTTCGGCCGCCCCAAGGGCAAGCCGGTGCCGGAAATGTCGCTGCGTCCCGTGGCCGCGCACCTGGCGGGGCTGCTGGAGGGCCGCACGGTCCGCTTCGTGGAAGACACGGTGGGGCGCGAGGCCCAGGGCGCCGCGTCCATGCTGCGGCCCGGCGACGTGATCGTACTGGAGAACACGCGCTTTCTGCCGGGGGAGGAAAAGAACGATTCCGCCCTCGCCGAGCAGATGGCCTCGCTGGGCGACGTGTACGTGAACGACGCGTTCGGCGCGGCGCACCGGGCGCACTCGTCCACGGCGGGGATCGCCACCGTCATGCGCGCGCAGGGCAAGCCGGCCGTCGCGGGGCTGCTGATGGACCGCGAGCTCCAGTACCTGGGGCGCGCGCTGGCCGAGCCGGCCCGCCCCTTCGTGGCCATCCTGGGCGGCAGCAAGATCTCCGGAAAAATTGACGTCATCCGTAGCCTGCTCCCCAAGACCGACCGGCTGCTCATCGGCGGAGCGATGGCCAACACCTTCTTCCGCGCGATGGGTCTCGCCACGGGCACCTCGCTGGTGGAAGACGACCGGGTGGAGATGGCGCGCGAGCTCCTGGCCCAGGCAGGGGACAAGCTGGTGATTCCGGTGGATGCCGTCGTGGCTCCGCGGATGGAGGCGGGCGCGCCCACGCAGACGGTGGTGCGGGAAGCGATCCCGGCGGACCAGTCGGTGCTGGACGTGGGCCCGCGCACGGTGGAGGAGTTCCGCCGCGTTCTGTCCACGGCGGGAACCGTGCTGTGGAACGGGCCCATGGGCGTTTCCGAAATCGCGGAGTTCGCCGCCGGCACCCGCGGCGTGGCCGAGGCCGTGGCGGAGGCGACGGGCCGCGGCGCCACCACCATCATCGGCGGGGGGGACTCGGCCGCGGCGGTGGCCGAAATGGGGCTGGAGTCGCGCATGTCGCACGTGTCCACCGGCGGCGGCGCGTCGCTGGAGTTCCTGGAGGGCCGCGACCTTCCGGGCGTCAGCGCGCTTTCGGAGGCCGCATGACGGCCCCGCGCACCCCCATCCTGGCCGGCAACTGGAAGATGAACCACGGGCCGTCGCAGGCGGCCCGCTTCTTCGCCGATTTCCTCCCGCTCGTGCAGCCCGCGGACGACCGCAGCGTCGTCTTCTTTCCCCCCGCCGTGTCGTTCGCGGCCGCGCGCGAGGCGGTGCAGGGGCGGCCGGACGTGCGCCTGGGCGTGCAGAACGTGCACTGGGAAGAGGGCGGCGCCTTTACCGGCGAGCTCTCCGTCGCCATGGCGGCGGATGCCGGGGCGGAGCTGGTGCTGGTAGGCCACAGCGAGCGCCGCCACGTCTTCGGCGAGACGGTCGACGAAACGGTCCGCAAGGTAGGCGCGGTGCTGCGCGGCGGGCTCGTCCCAGTCCTCTGCGTGGGCGAAACCATCGAGGAGCGCCGCGCGGACCGGGCCGAGGCGGTGGTGGTGGAGCAGCTGCGGCCGGTGCTGGCCTCCATCTCCGCGGAGCAGCTTCCCACGCTGGTGATCGCCTACGAGCCGGTGTGGGCCATCGGCACCGGGGTCACCGCCACCCCGGCGGACGCGGCGGCCATGCACGCGGCCGTGCGCCGCACCCTGGCGGAGGTGTACGGGGCGCAGGCGGCGGAGGGGGTGCCCGTGCTGTACGGCGGAAGCGTGAAGCCCGACAACGCGGCGGAGCTGATGTCGCAGCCGGGGGTGGACGGCGTGCTGGTGGGGGGAGCGAGCCTGGACCCGGCCGGATTTGCCGCCATCGTGGCCGCCGCGGGTTGACACCGGGCGAGTTCCGTCTAACTTTCGTCGTTTCCTCGCAGAACTTCTTCGCCAGTCTTCCGGGCCATCCGTGTTCACGTTTCTGCTGATCCTGCTGATCCTCGACGCGCTGATCCTTATTCCCGTGGTGCTGCTGCAGTCCGGGAAGGGCGGCGGCCTGGCCGCCATGGGCGGCGGCGCGGGCACCGATTCGCTGATGGGCGGACGGCACGCGACCACGCTGCTCACCAGGATGAGCTGGTGGTGCGGCGGGCTGTTCCTGGCACTGGCGCTCACGCTCAGCATGCTTTCGTCGCGGCCGCAGGGCGCTTCGTCCATCCTGCAGCGCGAACTGCAGAAGGGCGGCAACGCGGCCCCGGCTCCGGCCACGCGCGCCCCGGCGGGCGCTACGGCGCCGGCCACGGGAACCGCGCCGGCCACCGGCACCGCGCCGGTCCCGGGCACCACGCCGGCGCCCATCACGGGCACGGCTCCGGCCACGGGCGCCACGCCCGCTCCGGCCACCGGCGCCACGCCGGCGCCCGCGGCCCCGTAACGCCGACGTCCCGTACCGAACCCGCGGCCCCCTTCCGGAAACTCCGGAAGGGGGCCGCTTCGCGTTCCCGCCGTCCGCCCCCCCCGCTGCCACGCGCAGCGGACCGGGGCTTGCCCGGAGCGGGGCGGCCGGCGCGGGCCCTCCAAAGCACCGCCCGGGCCGGGCGGGGAATGGAACTTGCTCCCGCCCTTCCGCGAACGCCCCCGGGGATGGTCCAGCGGTGGGGGCTGGCTCAAACAGCAACGAACGGAGACGGCACCCGTGGCGCTCACTCGGAAAATCTCGCGCGCAATGCAGCGGCAGGTGGATCTTACCACCGCCGTCTGCCAGGAGCGGCTGCTCAGCACGCACGTCCGGCACGTGCTCGCGCTGGTGGACCTGGTGCACGACGAGCTGCCCTTCGACTCCGCGCTCGACATCTACGCGCGCATCCTGCGGCTCACCCCGGAACAGGCGCGCAACGTGGGGAGCCGCGCCTTGGCCGCCATCGGCCGGCGCTCGGGGCTCACGGAGGCCGAGGAGCTCAACCTTGACCTGTCCGACGACGAGTCGGACTCCGCCGACGAGACGCGCGCGCAGGGCGACGACGCCGGCCGCTTTGACGCGGTGTTTTCCCGCGTGCGCCGCCGCATCAAGGGGCGCGTGCAGGACGACCTGCGCCAGCGAATCAACCTGGCCTCGGCGCGGGCCGAGGACGCGCTCTTTGAGACGCACGTCCAGAACGCGCTGGTGTTCGGCAAGGCGCTGGCGGAAGAAGTGCCGCTGCACGAGGCGGTGGACCTGTACCTGGACGTCATGACCATCCCGGAAGGGGTGTCGGACGTCATCTTCAACCGCGCGCTGCGCATCGTGGCCGACGACGTGCTTCCCGGGCTGGACGCCAGCCGGGTTCCGCGGCGCGACGCCGACGGCCGCACCGCGCCGGCCACGGTAAGCGCTTCGTCGGCCGGCTGAGCGGACGGGAATGGGAGCGTCGTGGAGCGCCATCCTGTGGTCGGGCTTTGTGGCCACCGTCCTGTCGGCGTGCGTGTTCTGGCTGTTCCGGAGCTTTGAGTGGACCCGGTTCAGCCCCACCACCCAGCTCGGGTGCCTGTTTTACCGGGATCCCAACGTTCCCGTTACGGAAACGGTAGGATTCTTGCTTTTCTTTGCCCTGAACGTGGTCGTGGTGGCCGCCGTCTACGCCGGGCTCATGCGGGCGCTGGGCGGGCCCGGATGGGGAACCGGCACGCTGCTGGGACTGGTGAACGGGGGATTGGTGGTTGCCGCGCTCCCGCTCCTGGAGCGGGTCAGCAAGGCCGTCAAGGAAGGGCGCATGCCTCCGCCCGGCCGATTCGGGCTCGCCTGGGGCAAGGCGACGCCCTGGGCGATCCTGGCCGGCCATGGCGTTTACGGCGCGGTGCTCGGGGGGGTGCTCAAGGCGTTCTGACAGTCCCCTTGGGGGACGCACCTGTGGGCAGGAGGTGGACGGGGAAGGGGAGGAAGGCGCGCCCATGGGGTGCGCGCCGCGGGACCGCGGCCCCTGAGGGCGCGGAAGAAAGAAAGCGCAGCAATGATCGACACCCGGTTCGGAGAAGACTCATGAAACGATTGGCAACAACCGCCCTGGCCGCCGCGGTGCTCGCGGCCGGTACCACGGCGGAGGCACGGGCGCAGGATATGATGATGGGGCGCCGGGCCAGTGCGTTCGAGCTGGGCGTGTATGCCGGCGGAAGCTACACCACCCCCTGGTTCAGCATCAACGGCGCCGGGGACGAAGAGAACGGCTTCGCTCCCAAGTTCGCCCCCATCTTCGGCGCGACGGGCGCGTTCTTCTTCACCCCCTCGCTCGGCCTGCGGGTTCACGGCGCGTACATGCCGCAGAACCTGCCGGAGAACGAGGACGCCAACGTCGATTTTGACGCGGACTACATCGTCAACAGCTACCTGTACGACCTGGACCTGGTGTTCCGCCCGTTCATCGCGAGCGAGACCGCCGGCAACCTGATGGCGAGCACGTACTTCTTCCTGGGCGGCGGCGGCTACACGGCCAACATCGCCGGAAGCAGCCGGTACCCGGGCTGCCAGTTCGTGGCCCCATGGATCGCCAATGGCGTGTGCGTGTCGGACAGCCCGACGCTCTCCACCACCGGCATGGGCGTGGTGGGCGTGGGCGCCGACCTGTTCCCGATCGGCTCGGCGCTGGGCCTGTTCGGCGAACTGGCCGTGCACGGCTACGACTCGCCGGCGCACGTGTCCGACAACGCGCAGAACGCCGAAGACAAGATCACCTTTACGCCGCGCCTGGTGCTGGGGCTGAAGGCCGCGTTCGGCAACCTGCTGCCGCCGCCGCCGCCTCCCCCGCCGCCGCCGCCGCCGCCCCCGCCGCCGCCGCCGCCGCCGCCGCCGCCGCCCCCGCCGCCGCCGGTGGATGCGAGCCGCGACATTCAGGTGTGCGTGGTGGAGAACGGTGCGCTGCGCAACGTCACGGCGCGGTACAACACGCAGACCGGTGACACCACCTACATGGGTGGCGCGCCGGGCATGGCCGGCTACGCCGCGAGCTCGACGTGGTTCATCAACAACGAGCCGGTGATGGTGATGGGCCGCCGGTACGTGAAGTACGGCCTGCCGCGGGTGCTGGGCGTCACCGACGTGACCCGCGTGGGCGAGTACCAGGGCGTGAGCGTGTTCGCCGAGAACGGCGCCACGGGCAGCCCGGAAGTGATCTACATCCCGGTGCGGTCGGGCTGCGAGTTCCAGCCGTACCAGGTGGACGTGAAGGCCGGCGCG
>NZ_DASVTX010000142.1:0-5724 GCF_036387355.1 Longimicrobium sp. | reverse complement strand
CAGAGCAGCGAGCCCACCGAGATGGCCGCCACGGTTGCGGCCGCGGCCAGCAAGGGGCGCGCCCACCCCGCCAGCACCAGCAGCGGCGAGCGCGGCACCGCGCCGACGCGCGCGCGCGCCAGCACGGCCGCCGAAAGACGGTCGTGGCGCCGCGGCGTCAACCCCAGCGGGCTCAGGTCCATGGGCTCCGGCTGCATTCAGTCCTCCTCGCGAACCAGCGCCTGCAGGCGGCCGCGTACGGCGCGCCGGGCGTTGAACAGGTGATATCTCACGGTGCCCTCGGGCATTCCCAGCACGTCGCCGATCTCGCGGTGCTTCCACCCTTCCAGGTCGTGCAGCAGAAGCACTTCGCGCTGCGACTGGGGAAGCTCCGCCACGGCGGCGTTCAGCCGGTCGCGCAGGTCCGCGCGCTCCGCGTCGTCCGCCGGCGAACCGCCGCCCGGCGACTGAAAGGCTTCGTCCAGCGGCTCGGCGGCGCGAATGCCCAGGTAGCGCCGGTGGTTGAAGGCGCGGTTGCGGACGATGCGCACCAGCCAGCCGGCAAAGCGGCGCGGGTCGCGGCACTCGGCCAGCCGCTCCAGCGCGAGCACGAACGCGTCCTGCGCCACGTCCTCGGCGTCCTGCGGGTTGCGGGTGACCGCCAGCGCCACGGCGTAGGCCGCGCCCATGTGCCGCCGCACCAGGGTGTCGGCGGCTCCGGCGTCGCCGGCCAGGGCCAGTTCCACCAGCCTCGCGACGTCGTCCGTCATCCCGGGCTCCGTTCATGACACGGCGCCGCGGCAAAACGCTGGCACGCCATCACGGAAGCCCCTGGCCAGGGGCCAGGCGGGCGTGCTCCGCCCGCGGAAGCTGCACCAGCACGGGGCGGGCGCGCGGGTCCAGCCAGGCCAGCACGGTGCGAAGGTCGTCTTCCGCCATCGCCGTGCACCCGCTGGTGGGGGCGCCCGGCGCGGCCCAGATGTGCAGAAAGATGCAGGAGCCGCCCATCGCCACCGGCGGGGCGGAGTTGTGGTCCACCCACACGCCCCAGCGGTACAGGTGATCCGGCCGCCGCATCTCTTCGTGGCTGCTCCAGTCCGGCGCGGCGATGGTGTCGCGGTCCACGCGCCGGTTGTAGAAGCGCGAGGCGCCGTCATCCACGCACTCGACGGAAGGAGTCGCCTGCACGTACGGCATGCGGATCCACGACGCCTCCGCCGCGTCCGCGTACCCGAAGGCGGAGCTGAGCGCAAAGACGCCGGCCGGCGCGCGCCCGTCCCCCTCGCGCTTCGTGGGATGATCACCCGCGGGTGCCGGAATCCCTTCGTCGCCGCTGTGCATCCCCGTTCCCCATCCCAGCCCCGAGCGACCCACCGCCGCCTCGATCGCCGGGCCCACGGGGCGCCACGGAGCGCCCGGCCGGTCGCGCTCATACCGCTGCAGCACGGCCGCCGTGCTGTCCCAGTCCGCCGTGGTAGACAGGATGGCCTGGGTGGAAGTGTGCCAGGGAGACGCGGGCCCCGATTGGGCGCGGGCCGCCGCGGGGAGCGCGGCGGCGAGGGCGAGAAGGGCGGTCAGGGTGCGCATGAGCGCATAGTACGCGCGGAAGCGCCCGGAGTTCACGCGGATCCGTCCCCGGGCGCATCCGCCGGCAGAAACGGCTGCACCACGAACCCGCCGTCCGGTGCGAGGGTGACCAGGTGGAGTTCGTGGAATCCCTCGCTGGCGCGGGGCTCCTGCAGCTTCTTGTAGGTGCCCAGCAGCCCGGGGATGGGGATGCGGGCGCGGCCCTCGCGCAGGTTGTTGCGGGCGATGGCGGCGCGCGGCTCCGTGCGGAAGAAGTATCCGACCACGCGGAATCCCGCCTCGCGCGCCGGGACGATGTACTTCGCCCGTTCGTCCGCCAGCGGGTTGGTGTTGTCGATGGCGAAGGGCTGGCGGGTGTCCAGGCACAGCTGCAGCAGGCGCGCCTCGCGGCTGCGGGTGCGCACCAGGTCGCAGCTGATGCGCACGTGCGTATCGAAGAAGCGCTGCTTGTAGAACGTGCTCTTTCCCGAGGCCTGAATGCCGATCAGGATCACCGCTTCCATGCGCTCATCTGTCCGGGAACTGAAAACCGCGTCTCTCACGGAGGGCACGGAGGTCCACGGAGTTCACGGAGGAACAGCGGGAGCGACCGCCGGTTCCCGGGCAGTACCGTGACCCCCGTGCCTTTCCCGTGAACTCCGTGAGAGACGCGGTATCAATCAGCGCTGCACCTGAGCCCGGCCCGCACGGCTGCGGGCGGTGGCGGCGTAGATCAGGCCGGCCAGCACGAGCACGCCCGCGACGACCACCCATTCGTGCGCCTTGATGGAGGTCAGCATCCACCCGATCACGCCCAGCGCCAGGATGGGCACCACCCCCGCGGCCGGGACGCGGAACGGAATGCCGCCCGCCTCCACGCCCTTGCGCCGCAGCTGCCACGAGGCCAGCGCGCACGCCGCGTACAGCAGCAGCGTCGATACGTTCGCCAGCACCGCCAGCCGCTCGAACCCGCTGCTCAGCGCCAGCGCCAGCACCACCACCGCCTGCACCGCGATGGCCACGTGCGGCGTGTGAAAGCGCGGGTGCACCGTCGCCAGCCCGCGCGGCAGAAACCCGTCCCGGCCCATGGCGAACAGCGCGCGCGGAACCGCCAGCGTCATTCCGCTCACGTACCCGAACATGCTGATGGCGGCGCCCACCAGGATCAGCGTGCGCCCCCACGGCCCCAGCGCCACCGCCGCGGCGTCCGCCAGCGGCGCCTGCGACGTGGCCAGCGCATCGCCCAGAATGCCCTGCGCCACCAGGTGCAGCGCGATGTAAAGCCCGGTGATGGTCACCATCGCCAGCCCGATGGCGCGCGGAATGGTGCGCGCCACGTTCTTTACCTCGCCGCTGGGCACCAGCGCGCTCTCGATCCCCGCGAAGGCGAAGATCAGCAGAATGCTGCTGCGCGCCAGCTCCCCCGCCGACGCCGGGGCAGAAAAGGCCAGGTTGGCGCCTTTCACCGCAAAAGCGCCCGCCACCAGCAGCACGAGCAACGGCAGCAGCTTGGCGACCGTGGCCACCGCGTTCAGCGTGGTGCCCTGGCGAACGCCGCGCACGTTCACCGCGCCCAGCAGCGCGAACACGCCGATCAGCACGGCGGCGCGCCCGCCTCGTCCGCCCAGCGCGGGGATCAGCGCGCCGATGCTGTCTGCAAAGATCGTCGCCACCGCGGCCAGGGCGAAGGAGCCCACCGTCCACAGCAGCACGCCGGCCAGAAAGCCGACGAGCGGTCCGAACGCCACCTCCACGTAGGCGTACGGGCCGCCCGTGAGCGCCACGCGGCTCCCCGCCTCCGCAAAGCAGAGCACGATGAGCCCCATCGCCAGCGCGCACACCAGGTACGCCAGCGGGGCCGCGCCGCCCAGCTGGTCCGCCACCCCGGCGGGAAGGCGAAAGATTCCGCCCCCCACGGTCACGTTCACGATGTTGGCGGCGAGCCCCCACACGCCGAGCGCGCGTACGAGGCGCGCGTCGGGGGCGCTGGTCTGCGGGTCCGGCATCGAAGGACGGGTCCGGGGGTCAGGTTTCGGGCGATGGATGGGGAGCCGCAACGTCGCGCCGCCGTTCGCGCCGCGCAAGGCATCCGCTGCGCCGGGCGGATGGAGGGGGACGAAACGGGCCGGGGCCCCACCGCAGCGGTGGGGCCCCGGCCGGCATCCGCGTGGAGCGGAAGGGTTACAGCCCGGCGCCCAGCGAGCTGCCGGTGATGGCGCGGTACACGTTGATGCGCCCGTAGCCGAACCGGGTGTCGTAGCCGGCCGCGCCGATGTCGTCGGCGGTGCTCTGCAGGCGGTTCAGCAGCGCGGTGCCGCGCAGGCCGGTCTTGCTGGCCACCACCGCGGCGGCGCCCGCCACCTGCGGAGAAGCCATGGACGTGCCCTGCAGGTAGGCGTAGCCGCCGTTCAGGTACGCGCTGTAGATGCCCATCTCGTCGGTGGTGTTGCTGTACAGCTCACCGCCGGGGGCGGACAGGTCCAGGCCCTTGCCGTACTGCGAGTAGTTGGCCAGCCCGTCGCGCCACGTGGTGGACGACACCGCGACCGCGTTGGCGTCGCACGCGGGGCAGCCCAGGCGGCTGGTGGCGGCGTTGCCGGCGGCGGCCACCACCAGCACGTTCTTGTTGCGGGCGTAGGCGATGGCGTTCTTTTCGGCGGTGGACTCGATGCTGCCGCTGAGCGACAGGTTCATGGCCACCACGCCCGGGTAGTCGGCGGCGGCGTAGATCGCGTTCACGATGGCCGAGGTGGGGCAGCCGGACGGGCCGCACACCTTCTGCACGTAGATCTGGACGTTGCTGGCCGCGCCGGTCACGCCCGCCACGCCTACCGTGGCGCCCGCCATGGTGCCGATGGTGTGCGAGCCGTGCCCGTCGTCGTCTTCCGGCAGGTTGTCGTTGTTCACCCAGTCCTTGCCCAGGATCAGGCGGCCGGTGAACTCGGGGTGGTCGGTGTCCACGCCCGTGTCCAGGCTGGCCACCACCACCGGCGCACCGCCCGCGCCCACCGTGGCGATCGCGTCTTCATCCGCGTCCAGGAGCGACGCGTACGTGGCGGGAAGGGGCTGGCCGTAGTTGCTCTGCGAAGGATCGCTGAAGTACGCCGTCTGGCCGCCGGGGTTGTAGTAGGCCCACAGGCGCGGGTCGATGGCGGTGGGCTGGCGCAGGTAGTTTGGCTCGGCGAACTCCACGCGCGGGTCGGCGGAAAGGCGCGCGGCCTCGGCGCGCTCCTGGCCGCGCGCCACGCTCAGCACGCCCACCCGGCCGCCAGCCACCGATCGGCTGAAGCGGGGCCCGTCGGCGGTGCCGGTCAGCACGCTCAGCGAGATGCCCTGCTTCATCTGCACGATCACCTCGCCCGGAACCACGGCGTCCACGGCGCGCAGGGCCTGCACCGGAACCGGAGCCGCCTCGGGGGTGGACGGCGCGTCGGAGCACGCGGCCGCGGCAAGGGAGAGCACTCCCGCGGCGGCGATACGAATACGAGACATGGACATCCTCCTGTGGGGCGGCAACCGCGAACGCAGAACCACGCCGAAGTGGTGGAATCTCGATCGAAGGTGACGGGAAGGGATAAGGCAACAGGTGCGCCACGTACTCTGCATCGTATGTTTATCTCCAAGTAATTGCAGGAGGTGTGTTTGCGGATTTGAGGAATGCTGGATCGCGGTACCGGAACGCATCGGCCCGCACCGTTCTGGTGCAGGTACCGGCGCATTTTGATGTTCCAGCCTGGTGCGTGAGCGCCTGAACCCAGCCGTTTCACGACGGCGTTTCGGGGCGATGCATCCGCTCCCGGATCGAAAGTGGTTCCGTGGATGACGACGCGAGGCGAGACCGCTGAGCGAGTAAACTCGCCGCAACAACAGCTGAAAGCCTCACGGTACTGCTGTGAGGCTGCACCGGCGCGGGCGGAAAGGGCCGGTGCGGGTCGCGGGGTCCAGGGCGGCCCCCCCCGGGTTCGCATTACTCACCCACCCTCCCCCAAAAAAGACTGGGGGAGGGTTGGCCGGGGCGGATGGCGCGGTGTGTGTGGCGCAGCCCGAGGTGGCCCTTGGCCTCCTGAGCAAATGAATTTGCCGCAACAACGGCGGAAAGTCCCCCCAAACGGACGGGGGGACTTCACCTGCACCCGGCGGAGGTTCCGGCTTGGGGCGCAGAGTTTTGCGCCGCGGAAA
>NZ_DASVTX010000141.1:0-10611 GCF_036387355.1 Longimicrobium sp. | reverse complement strand
GATTGTGGACGCGTCAGCGGCCACGAGTCGGGGCTTACCGCTGTTCGAGCGGCGGATTCATCCGCTCAAGCGACCCGCGGCGCGCTCCGTGCGCGGGCCCCTCCCCCGGCCCCTCCCCGTGCAAACTGCCGCACGGAGAGGGGAGAACTGCGGATTGGTGTGCTCCAGAGAGTGCCGCGCGGTCGGAGAGGCCCCCTCTCCCCGGCCCTCTTCCCCGCTGTCGCGGGAGGAAGGGAGACCTCAGCGCGAGGGCGGAGGTCGGCGCCGAAGGCCGGGCCCTCAACAGGTGCAGCCTCACAGGTGTATGTGAGGCTTTCAGCGGTTGTTGCGGCGAGTTCACTCGCTCAGCCAACCGGCGGCTGCACCGGATCCCGGAATCCACGCCGGAGCCTCAGCTTTGTCCAACCCTCCCCCAGTCTTTTTTGGGGGAGGGTGGGCCGGTGGTGCCGGCCCGGGTGGGGGCCGCGTCGGCCTCCGCCCCTCGCACCGGACGATCCGCCCCGTGCAGGTGAAGTCCCCCCGTCCGTTTGGGCGGACTTTCCGGCGTTGTTGCGGCGAATCCATTCCCTCAGCCGCGCCCTCCCTCAGCCGCGCACCAGCTCCTCGAAGAACTCCAGATGCCGGCGCGCGACCACGGGGAGCGCGAACTCCGCCTGCACCCGGGCCAGCCCGCGCGCGGCGAGCGTTGCACGCGCATCGGAATCCGCCAGCAGGCGGCCGATCTCGCGCGTCCATGCGGCCCCATCCGCCTCGGGCACAACGACACCCGCGTCCCCCAGCACGTGCGGAATCTCTCCGCTGTCGCTCCCCGTCACCGGGACGCCGCACGCCATCGCCTCCAGCAGCATGCGCCCCAGCTGTTCCCGCCACCGCACGGTCGTCTGGCTGGGTGCGCAGAGCAGGTCCATCGCGTTCAGGTGCGCGGGGACGTCCTCGTGCCGCACGCCGGTCACGACGCGCGCGCGGCCGCCCTGCCCCGCCGCCCACGCCCGCAGCTCGCCCTCCATCGGCCCGCCGCCCACAAACAGAACGCGCCACGGGTGACGCACATCCGCCAGGGCGCGCAGCAGGAGCGCGATCCCCTTCTCCGGCACAAAGCGGCCCAGATAGCCGATCACCGGCGGCCCCTCCGCCGCCCATCCCAGCCCGGCGCGCACCCGGTCGCGCGCCTCCGCATCCGGGCGGAACCGCGCGACGTCCACGCCGGGCGAGATCACGCGGTGCGGGCGGTCGCGATAGATCGGCCGGCCGCGCAGCGTCGCGTGCACCGTCGCGCCGAACGCAATCCAACCGGCCGCGCGGCGCATGGCGTACCGCTCCATCCACCCGAACGGTGGCGGATACCGCTTGGGCAGGTTCTGAAAGGTCGCGTACACCAGCCGCGCCTCCCGCGGCGTCCACGCGGCCACCTGCGCGCCCGCGGCGATGAACGGCTCCTCCCAGCAGTGCACCGCGTCCCACCCCTCGCGCAGGAGCGTGCGGAGGCGGGAACCGTACCGCATAGTGTGAATGCGCCCCGCCCCGTGCACGGCCACCGGCTCCAGCCGCGGCCGTTCGCCGGGGAACCCGGCCAGGCGGATGGGGCCGAGGTCGCCCGGAAAGGATTCCGGCGCCGCCACGGTCACCTCCCACCACCCCGCGCCCGCCTGCGCCATGGCGTCCGCGAGCCGCCGGTTGGTGCCCACCACGTACGAGTGGCCCAGCGTCAGCAGGCGCAGCGGCCGGCTCACGCGCCTGCCGGGGGCTCGTAGCGCGGCGCGGACGCAAGGCGCCGCCACTCGCGCATGGTCGCCCAGCGCACGCCGCGCCGCTGGCGCAAAACGGCAGGGAGCGACTGGGCCAGGTCGCGCAGCACGTGGCCGAAGCCGCCGGGATCGTCCACGCTCCACCCGCGCCGCATCGGGAAGTACCGGCGCAGCCGCAGCGGAACCGAGGCGGCGGCCATCGGCAGCGGCTCGTTGAGCATGGCGATGAGCGCGTCGTTGCGCACGATGACGCGCAGGTAGCCGCGCAGGTCGCGCCCGGTGCTTTCGCGGAGGTGCGCCACCGGCGCGTCCGGGAGGTACACCACGCCGTACCCCGCATCCAGCAGCCGCAGCGACAGTTCGCGCTCTTCGCCGTTGATGCGCAGAAGCTCACGGTATCCGCCAACGGCGAGCAGTGCGTCGCGCCGGATCAGGTGCGCGAACCCGATGAACGCCTGCACGCGGGCCGGATAATCCACCGGGGCCGGCTGCGCGGCGGAGAGCGTTCCATCCGCCTCCGCCTGCGCGAACCCGATCACCGCCACGGACGGATCCGCGTCCAGCACGGCGAGCCCGGCGCGCACCGCGTCGCCGGACAGCAGCGCCGCATCGTCATCCAGGAACAGCAGATACGGCGTGCGGGCCTCGCGCGTGATGCGGTTGCGCGCGGCGGTCACGGCCCCGCGCGACTCGTTGCGCAGCAGGCGGACGGGCGGCAGTCCCTCACCCAGGTCCAGCGCGGAAAGGTCCAGCGGCGGGTCCGAGCCCTCGTCCACCACCCACGCCTCGGCGATCAACTCCGCGGCGTGCGCGAGCGAGCGCAGGCAGCGGCGAACCATTTCCAGCCGCTGCCAGGTCACCACGCCCACGCTGATGCGCGCGGCCGCGTTCACGGGTGCCTCGCGTTCAGGAGTGGGAGCGGGGCGGGTGCGGGCATGCGCAGGGTGCGGAGCGGAAAACAGGCCAGGCCGGACAAGCTATCCATGCGGCGCGGGACGTGGCAACCCGCGGGCCGCGGCAATCTGGGACGGCCGATGATGGACGGGATCGGGGCGTGTCCCCGCTGCGCGGGGCCGGGCTTCGCGCGCCGTAAGGCACGATACGACTGTGCCTGACGGCGCCGAGCCCCCTCCGTTCCGGGGCAACGGTACTGCTGTTGCCCCTGCACTCCGCGTTCTCGGCCCTGCGGGCGCGAATCCCTCACGCAACCGCGGCGAACGCCGCGTTCATCCGCAAACGCGGACCGGCCCTCCCGCGCGGGTGCGCGGAAGGGCCGGTCGTCTGCCCGGCGACGGTCAGCGCTGCGCGCCGTGCGCCGCGCCCAGCACGTATCCCGTCACCAGCAGCGCGAGCGGATCGCCCGCGGCGCCCGCGACCAGCTGGTCCGGGTTTTCGCGCAGCGTCCGCGCGATCTGCTCCAGCCGCGCCGCCGCGTCCTCGAAGGCGCCCTGCAGCGGGTGCGCCCCGGCCTGCGGCGCCGCCGCGGAAGACAGGCTCTCCGCCGCAGGAGCGGCGAACTCGCCCGCGTCGGTGACGGACGCGTCGGCCGCCGGAACCGGGGCCTCGGTGGAGGCCAGTTCGGCCGCGGTGAACGGGTCGGCTTCGGCGGGGGCGTCCAGCCCCGCCGGCGCGCCGGGCGTCACCGCGAACTCCACCACGGGTTCGGCGGACGGAGCGGGCTGCAGCAGCGACTCGAACGAGAACTCCTCCTCCGACTCCGGCGCGGTGGCGGTCGGCTCGGCAGCGGCCCACGCGGTGGGCGCGGGGGTCTCGTCATCATCCGCGTTCAAGCCTTCCAGCGGCGGCACGCGGTGCGTCTCCTCGGACGCGTTCGCCTCGGCGCGGGCATCCCACGCCAGCCAGTCCGGGAAGGGCTCGTCCCCCTGAGCCGCGGCGGGCGCGTCGTCCTCCGCATTCGCGTTTGCCGACCAGGGCGCCTCGCCCGCGACCGCATCCACCCCGTACTCCGGCTCGTCCGCGACGGAATCGTCGGCTGCGGCGGGGGTCCAGGGCGTCTCCTCCATGGCGGAATCCGAACCCGCGGCCCAGGGCGCGTCCGCGGGCGGCGCATCCGATGCGCCCTCCCACGGCAGATCGGCGGAGGCGGCGTCCGGGGCCGCGGCGCTCCAGGGAAGGTCATCCTCCGCCGCCTCGTCCGCCGGAGCGGGGGTCCAGAACGCATCGGCGGCGTCTTCCACCGGCGCGGTGGGCGGCGCTTCGGGAGCGGCGGCGCGGGGCGCGGGGACCTCCAGCCAGGGCAGGTCTTCGCCGTCGTCCTCGTCCGCGTCGTCCAGGGCAGATTCGGCGGCGGCGGGCTCCACGGCGGCGGCGGCGGATTCGCCCACGATCGGCGTTTCCGCGTCCCACGGAAGCGTGGTCCGCTCCGGGGCCGGGGCGGGCGCCGGCTGCGCGGCGGGCGCGGGCGGCGGCGCCTGGGGCGCGCGCGAAGCCGCGGGGATGAACGGCGGAAAAACGAAGCCGTCCATGGAGTCGCCGTTGGGAGCGGTCATCGGATTGTGGGCGTGGGAATCGGGCCGCGCGCGGGGATGGGCCGAATGCGCGAAAAGCCGGAATGTGTAGCAGGTATGCGACGGAACGTAGGGCCCGCCGCGGCGGATGTCAACGAAAGCGGTCCCCGTGCACGCGCCCGGGGACCGTCATTGCGCCGCGCCGTCACGCGCGCGGGGCCTCGCCTTCCCACCCGAACCGGCCCAGGAGGGGAACAAAGGTGCACGCCGTCACCTCCTCCTCCGTGTACCGCCCGTCCGCGCGGCGGATGCACACCAGCCGCTGCATGTCGCGGCCGCCGACCGGAATGAGCAGGCGGCCGCCCTCCGCCATCTGGTCCAGCAGCGGCCCGGGCACGTCCGGCGCCGCGGCGGCCACCAGAATGGCATCATACGGCGCGAACTTGCTCCACCCGATCGTGCCGTCGCCCACCAGCACGGCCACGTTGGACACGCGCAGCGCGTCCAGCCGCTCCCGCGCGCGCACGGCCAGGTCGCGGATACGCTCCACGGAGTACACGCGGTCCGCGAGCTGGGCCAGCACCGCCGTCTGAAAGCCGCACCCCGTGCCGATCTCCAGCACGCGGTCCGACGGCTTCAGATTGAGCACCTGCATGTAGAGCGCCTGCAGCGACGGCTGCGACGCCGTCTGCCCAAAGCCGATGGGCACGGGCGCGTCCTCGTATGCGCGGTGCAGTACGGAGGCGGGGAGGAACTCGTGCCGGTGCACCGCGTCAAAGGCGCGCAGCACGTTCAGGTCGCGGATGCCGCGCTCCTGCATGGTGTTGATGAGGGCGCGGCGCTGTCCGGCAAAACGGTCGTTCACAGGTGCAGCTTCCACGCGGCCACGTCCTGCAGCAGGGCGTGGTTGGTGAGGTCCAGGTGCAGCGGCGTGACGGACACGTAGCCGCGGTTCACGGCGTAGAAGTCCGTGCCTTCGGGCGCGGACCACTCCACCTCGCCGCCGCCGATCCAGAAGTACTCGCGCCCGTTGGGGTCCTTGGCGCGGGTGAGCGAGTCCAGGTACACGCGCCGGGCCAGCCGCGTGACCTCCACCCCCTTCACCTCGCCAGCGTCGATGGGCGGCAGGTTGATGTTGAGCAGCGTTTCCGGCGGAAAGCGGCCCAGGTCCACCAGTTGGGGGAGCAGGCGGGCGAGGAGCGGGCCGTAGCTTTCCATGTGCGCCGCGTCGCGCCCCGCGTACGACACGGCGACGGAGGGAATGCCCAGGATGGTGGCTTCCATGGCGGCGGCGACGGTGCCGGAGTAGAGCACGTCCTCGCCCATGTTGGGGCCGTGGTTCACGCCGCTCAGCACGAGGTCGGGGCGCTTTGGCAGCAGCGCGCCGATGGCGACGGCCACGCAGTCCGTGGGCGTGCCGTCCACGTGGTGCACGCCTTCGCGCACTTCGCGGGCGCGCAGGGGAAAGTGCATGGTGAGCGCGTGGCTCTGGGCGCTCTGCTCCCGGTCCGGCGCCACGACGTGCACCGAGCCCATGGTGCGCGCGGCCTCCGCCAGCACGCCGAGGCCGGGCGCGAGGTAGCCGTCATCGTTGGTGCACAGGATGAACATGGGTTCGCCCGCGGGCTTCTTGAGGATCGGATGCCGGGAGCGCTGCCACGGACTGGAGTTTTGCAAGAGTGCGAAGTGCTGAGTGCGAAGTGCGGACGACGAAGTGCCCAGTGCCGAGTGCCAAGTGCCAAGCGCGAGCGACGGACGGCGCGGATTTGCGGAGCCCGGCGCGGGCGGAGAGGCCCCCTCCCCCCAGCCCCCTCCGCCCCCTCCGCCCGCTCCGCGGGAGAGGGGGAGCCGTTCGGCGCGGGGCCCGGTGCGGCGCGCGTCCGCGGCCCCTCGCCGATCCCCCCCGCCCCGAAGCGAAACACGGAGAGGGGAGAAATCGCGCCGAGGTTCCCGTCGCGTGCAGTTGAAGCCTCGATCGTGGACGCGACAGCGGCCGCGAGTCGGGGCTTACCGCTGTTCCAGCGGCGGATCATCCGCTCAGGCGAGGGCGGGCGCCAACGGGCGTCGCGCTGCGCGCGGGCCCCTCCCCCACCCCCTCCCCGCGCAAACAGCCGCGCGGAGAAGGGAGACCTTCATCGGCGACCCGCCACCCCCGTGCAGGTGAAGTCTCCCCGTCTGTTTGGGGAGACTTTCCGCCGTTGTTGCGGCGAATTCATTCGCGCAGCGACCCGGCACTGGGCACTGAGCACTGGCCACTTCTGTTCCTCAGCACTCAGCACTCAGCACTCCCCTTCACACCGCCCCGTAGTTCTCCCGCTTGAACACCGCGGCCGCACCGGCCACTCCGGCGGTCCCGGGCAGCAGCGCCGGGACGATCCGGCAGCACTCCTGCGCGCTGCGAAAGGCGCGGCGGCGCACTTCGGCGCGCAGCGGCTCGAAGAGCGTGTCGCCGGCGCGGGTCACGCCGCCCGCGATCACCACCATCTCCGGGTTCAGGATGTTGATGATGCTCGCCACCCCGGCGCCCAGGAACTTGGCGGTGTCCTTCATCACCTCGGCGGCGTACGGGTCACCCTCCACCGTGGCCTCGTACACAATGGCGGCGGTGATGTCGTCCAGCTTGCCGTCCACCATTTCCACCAGCGCCGTGGATGCGCCCGCCTCGATCCCTTCCACCGCGCGCAGCGCGATGGCGGGGCCGGAGGCGTACTGCTCGAGGCAGCCGTAGTTGCCGCACTTGCAGCGGCGCCCGTTGCTGTCGATGGTCATGTGGCCGATCTCGCCGGCCACGTCGCTGCAGCCGTGGTAGATCTCGCCGTTCAGCACGATGCCGCCGCCGATCCCCGTCCCCAGCGTGAGCCCCACCAGCGTGCTCACCCCGCGGCCCGCGCCCAGCCACCACTCGCCGTAGGTGGCGCAGTTGGCGTCGTTGTCCAGCGTGCACGGCAGCTTGACCTGGTTGGCCACCAGGTCGCGCAGGGGAAAGTTGCGCCACCCCAGGTTGGGGGTGTTGATCACCGTTCCCGTCTTGCGGTCCAGCGGGCCGGGCGAGCCGATCCCCACGCCCGCCACCGAGTCGCGGGTGGTGCCGTGCGCGGAGGTCACGTCGCTGATGGCTTCCTCCACCATGGCCACGATGCGGTCCACCACGGCCTTGGCACCGCGCTGCGCGTCGGTGGGCACCGTGCGGAACCCCAGCACATCGCCGCCCTCGATGGGCACCAGGCCCACGACGATGTTGGTGCCGCCCAGGTCCACCCCCACGATCCACCGTTTCTGCGCCGTTCCGGGCGTCATTCGTTCTCCTGTGTGGGCGCCGGGGCGGGCGAGGAGAGCCCAGCGTGCCGGCGCGGCCAACCTACACCCCGCGCCCGGCGATGGAAAGTCCAATCCAGAAGCCGCCACAGACGCTACAATCTCCCCCAACCGCGAAATTCCACCCCGGCCGCGGTATGGACGAGGACGACAGAAAGGCCCCGTACGACGTCGCCGGAGTGAACAAGAGTGCTCCTCTGGTACTCTGAGAGCCGCGTCGCCGGCGCCAGACCACGGAGATTGACCCGCCTCCGAACAGCGGATATATTCATCCTCACAGGAGGATGGATTATGAGCGCATTCGCTGAGCGGCGCATCGGCGCGGAGATGCCGGTCACGGTGAACGAGGCCGCGTTTCTGGCCGGCGTGACGATCAAGATGGTGAACCAGGCCATCGATCGTGAGCACGTTCAGGCCCGCCCGCTACGGCGGTCGACGGATCGCGCCGCTCGTGGAGTGGACGCGAGCACCGCCCTCTTCCTGAGCTTCAGCTCCCTGCTTGCGCCTGAACTGCGGGCGAAGGTGTACCGCAGGTTCCGGGGAAAGACGCTCCCGGAACTCCCCCGGCGCATCGAGCTGGGGGCCATCGTCATCGACCTGCGGCAGGCGATCGTGAACTTTGAGAGGCGGCTGGAACTGCTGATGAGGATCGGCGAGCGGATCGAAATGGATCCCGAGGTGCGGGGCGGAGATCCGGTGTTCGCGGGAACCCGGGTGCCAGTGTACGCCATCGCCCGCAAGATCGAGCTCGGCTCGACGGCTGAGGAACTGGCGGAGGACTATCCGCGGCTTCGGGAGGAGGACTTCGACCTCGCCACGCAGTACGCCAGGGTGTATCCGCGCCGCGGACGCCCCCGGGCCGAGTGGACGCGCGCGATGGAACGGGCAGAGGATGCCCGCGGCGCGTGATCCAGTTCCTGATCGATGAGGACGTTACGCCCAGGCTGCGTGACGTCGCGAACGGCCGTGGCTACAACGCCTACCACGTCCAGCACCTGGATTGGAAGGGGCGCCAGGACTTCGCCATCCGCCGGCGCATGATGGACGAGGATCTGACCCTGGTCACGGGGAACTGGAAGGATTTCCGGCCCATGCTGCAGCGGGAGGAGCTACATCCCGGGGCAATTTCGCTCCCGGACGTTCCCCGCGCGGCGCAGATCCGGCTGTTCGAGGCCGCGCTGGACTTCATCGAATCCACCGACGCGCCCATCGACATGGTGAACCGCGTCCTCGTGCTGGACGACGCGGGCGAGGTACGCATGTTCACCCTCCCCTGATCCCTTGCCGCACTCCCCACACCCCCTCGTGAGGGCCCGTTGCACTTCCTCCATTCGAATTCGCAAAGAACCCCGGCTCAGCGGATAACGAGCAGCTCCGGGGCGGGCTCCAGCTCGGCCAGGCCGCGGGGCGAGCGCACGATCCCCTCGCGGCGGATGCGGTCGCGGAACTCGCGGTTACGCTTCACCTTGTCGCGGTCCGCGTACGGGCGCTCGTGGTGCAGGTGCAGCACCGGCGCGCGAAAGCGGATCTGCAGCCCGCGCACGCCCAGGTTCTCCAGCCGCTCGCCCAGCGCGCGGTCCAGCCCGCCGTACGCCATGTCCAGGTCGTAGCCGTTCACCGCGACGATGTCGTGCTTCCATCCGCTGGCGTTGTGGCCGTTCCAGGTGGGCCGCGTGGGCGTCAGCCGGTCCATCAGCCCGGCGAGGCGCGCGGACTGCGTTAGCCGCAGCGCGTGGCGGCCCGGGCGCCATCCGCGCGACCGCAGCCAACCGGAATCCGCCACCCGCCCCGCGCGCACGTCGTCCGCCGTGACCGCGGCGGTGACGGACTGCGGGAGCTTCAGGTATCCGCCGGAGAGGAAGTGGCCCCAGTCGGCGCTGCGCAGGTGCACCTCCACCAGGTCGCGGCGCGGGATGCAGTCGCCGTCCGTAAACAGCAGGTAGTCGCCCGTGGCGGCCAAGATGGCGCGGTTCAGGATCTCCGTCTTGCGAAATCCCCGGTCCGCGTGCCAGACGTGCACGAGCGGAAGCCCGGCATCCGCGCGCAGCCGGTCCACCAGGGCGCGCGTCTCCGAGCCTGAGCCGTCGTCGGCGATCACGATTTCGTGCGGGCGAACGGTCTGCGCCGCGTACCCCCACAGCACCAGTTCCAGCGGCCCCGGCTGGTTGTACGTCGTAACGACGACGGACATCCTCGGCTGCGTCATGGTCTATCCAGCCTCAACGAAGACGAAAGCGACGGCCAGGAGAAACGAAGTGCGCGGTGCAGGGAGAACAGAAGTGCCCATTGCACGGACAAAGAGAAGTGCCCAGCGCCCGGTGCCGAGTTTGGCACTTGGCACTCGGCACTGAGCACTTTCCCCCTGCCGTTCCCTCACCCGCCCAGCTGCAGCACTGCCAGAAAGGCTTCCTGCGGAATCTCCACCGTGCCCACCTGCTTCATCCGCTTCTTGCCTTCCTTCTGCTTCTCCAGAAGCTTGCGCTTGCGGCTGATGTCGCCGCCGTAGCACTTGGCCGTCACGTTCTTGCGGAGCGCGCTGATGCTTTCGCGGGCGATGATCTTCTGCCCGATGGCGGCCTGGATGGCCACCTCGAACTGCTGCTTGGGGATGAGCTCCTTGAGCTTTTCGGCGATGTTGCGGCCGTACTCATACGCCTTGTCGCGGTGGATGATGACGCTGAACGCGTCCACCGGGTCGCCGTTGATGAGCATGTCCAGCTTCACCAGCGGGTTGGGGCGGTAGCCGATCAGGTCGTAGTCCAGCGACGCGTAGCCGCGGGTGGCGCTCTTGAGCCGGTCGTAGAAGTCCAGCACGATTTCCGCCAGCGGAAGCTCGTACTGCAGCTCCACCCGCTGCGGATCGGGGTACGCCATCCCCATGAAGTTGCCGCGCCGGTCGTGGCACAGCTTCTGGACCGCGCCGATGTACTCCGCCGGGCACAGCACCCGGGTGCGCACGTACGGCTCCTCGATCACCTCGATCTTGGTGGGATCGGGGAGCGTGCTGGGGCTTTCCACCCACAGCTCCTCGCCGTCCGTCATCCGCACCGTGTACTTCACGTTGGGGACGGTGGTGATGATGT
>NZ_DASVTX010000140.1:0-9308 GCF_036387355.1 Longimicrobium sp. | reverse complement strand
AGGCGAACACTGCGGCCATGACGGGGAGGGCGTGCGCGGCGGCGGCACAGAGCGCCATCAGCGCCCAGCACGACGCCACGCAGTGCCGGCCCGTCACCACGCCGTAGCGCAGGCAGTCCGCGTCCGCGCGCCAGCCGGTCGCGGCGAGCGGCGTGGTCGCGTGGCAACGAAGCAGCCGCTCCCGGCGCCCGGGCGCGAGCTCCCACACTGCAGCGGCGACGGCGATCGCCAGCACGGCAATCCACCCGGCGCGGCTGCCGAGGGCGACCGCGGCGGCATCGATCCCCATCTGCACCGGCGTCCAGACCACCAGGAATCCCGCCACGAACCCCGCGATCGCCACGTGCCTGCGCAGGCCGGAGCGGGACGACGCCGCGTGGCGGACGTTCGTGAGTGCGAGCGGCAGCATCATGGCGATGGTCATCACCCCCGCGCGCAGGGCGTACATCCCCGCCCCGCCGCCGGCGGCCGCGCCGTCGTGCTGCATGTGCGCGTGTCCCGCATGTTCGTGCGCCGCCTGTGCATGGGCGTGAGCGTGAGGGATCAACGCCAGCGCCGCCCACCCCGCCGCGGCGGCGAGCACGGTCCACCACTCCGGATGATCCTCCACCCACCTCCGCACACGGCGCATCGGTCGTCCTCGGTCCAGGGGAATGCCTCATGGGGCTACTCCCTTGGACGGCCGGAGCCGCGTTTTTTCGCAGAATGACAACGAACGGGCGCGGCGGAGAGATTCCGCCGCGCCCGTTCTGTTTGCGCCACAGGTGGACCGCCCGCCGCGTCAGTGCGCGTTGGCGTCTTCGATCAGGTAGATCTTGGCGAGGTCTTCCTTGTGATCGCCCACGGTGAGCTCGAACAGGTACGTGCCGGCCGTGGGAAAGACGATGCCGTCCATGGGGATGGCCATCTGCGTGCGCGCGGCGCGGTGGACGGCGTACTGATCCTCCACCTGTGTCTGCGCGTTGATGGTGAGCACGGGGCTGCGCGCCGGATCCAGCAGGTTCACGCTGAAGTCGATGGCGCCGCGCTCCTCGGCGGCCCACTCCATGGTGACGACGAGCGTGAGCCGTTCCTGCTGCGCGGGAAAGCCCGGCGCGTACAGCTCATGGAAGACGCCATGCACGTCCATGCGCCCGTCGTGGCGCAGGTTGGCTTCTTCGGCGATGACGGAATAGAGAACGTTCAAGGTAGTGCGTGAGTGCGAAGGAACGGAAGTGAAGAACAGAAGTGCCCAGTTCCGAGTGCCCAGTGCCCAGTGCGCACCGGACGGCGGCCCCCACCCGGGTTCGCATGACTCACCCACCCTCCCCCAAAAAAGACTGGGGGAGGGTTGGGCATGGCGGATACTGCGGCGTGCGACTCGGAACGTCGTGCACCCACGGGGCCTGCTGAGCGAGTGAACTCGCCGCAATTACGGCGGAAGGCCTGACGAAGTACTGTGAGGCTTCACCTGCCCCGACTCGATCCGGCGCTGGACGATGGTGGCGCATCGCTCCGGATGACGCGCGCGGCGCAGTACCAGCACGCGCGGGCACGCATGGTGGCCTCGTCCGGAGCTCTGCTGAACGAGCCGAGCGCTCGGTCGCATGTGGCGCACCAGAGGCCCAACGCCCGCATCCTGCGGCCGCGGAGCCAGTCAAGAACGTTCGCCGCGGCCAGGATCCCGATCACGAAAGCCGCCATTACCCACGCAGGGATCGAGCTTTCCGGGGTTCGCGAAGCCTGTACGAGCCCCGCAACAACCGTCGCCACGCAGGCGAGCACGAATCCCTGTTCCCGGCGCGGAAGACGATGCGCGTCCCGGAAGCGCGCCTCCACCTCCGCGAGGGTGGGCAGCGTCGCCGCGCGCGTGCGCTCCTCGGCCGACTCCACGAAGACCTCCGCGCCACACCGCCGGCATGAAGATCCGTTCAGAGCCAGCATTCGCTGAAAGTCGATCAGCGGCGTCCCGCACGATGCGCATGCAAGCCCCAACAACCGGAACCTCCGGTTAGACCCGCGCCAGATGCTCGTTCCAAGCGACGCGAGCACGACGAGAACGAGGAGTACCATCCGCGTTGAGCGAAACGGAGGTCCCACGCCAGTCTGGAGGGCGTTCGACACGGGGATGATGGCGGCGAATCCGGGCACCAGCACCAGCATGGGCGCCCAGTGCCAGCGGTCCGCGACCCTGCGTCGTGCATGAAATTCAGCGCGTGTCATGGGAGACCCTACGCGCCGTGTGTCGCAAAGTTGCGCGTTTGCCGCCCGCGCCACACCGCCGTTGGGGTGTGCCCCCTCTCCCACATCTGTTCATGGGCGAGGGTGGACGCGTCTCAGCGCGGACGGGTGAGGGCCACACTCGCCCCCGCGCCCGACTCCGCCCCCCGCAGCTCTGAGCCCGAAGCGCCTACCGCTCCGTCCGCACCCGCACCGCCTCGGCGTGCCCGAACAGCCCTTCGCTCTCCGCCAGGCGGATCACATGCGGGGCGTCGCGCAGCAGGCGGGCGCGCGACAGGCCAATCAGGCTGGTGCGCTTTACGAAGTCGTACACGCCCAGCGGGCTGGCGAACCGCGCACTTCCACCCGTGGGCAGCACGTGGTTGGGTCCGGCGAAGTAGTCGCCCATGGGCTCGGGGCTGTTGGCGCCCAGAAAAATCGCCCCGACGTTGCGGATGCGCCCGGCCAGCGCAAGCGGCTCGCGCACCAGCAGTTCCAGGTGCTCCGGCGCGCGCAGGTCCGCCACTTCCGCCGCCTGCTCCAGATCGTCCACCAGGATGATGGCGCCCCAGTCGCTCAGCGCCGCGCGCGCCACCTCGCGCCGCGGGTTGCGCGCGAGCAGTTCCTCCAGCGCAGCGGGAACGGCTTCGGCCAGCGCTGCGGAGGGGGTCACCAGCCACGCGATGGCGTCCGGATCGTGCTCCGCCTGGCCGATCAGGTCGGCGGCGACGTGCACCGGGTCCGCCGCGTCGTCGGCGATCACCAGGATCTCGGACGGGCCCGCGACCATGTCGATGTCCACCCGCCCGAACACCTGCCGCTTGGCCTCGGCGACCCACTTGTTGCCCGGGCCCACGATCTTGTCCACGCGCCCGATGGTTTCCGTGCCGTACGCCAGCGCGCCCACCGCCTGCGCCCCGCCGATCCGCAGCACCTCGGTCACCCCCGCCACGTGCGCCGCGGCCAGGACGACGGGCAGGATCTCGCCATCGGGCGTGGGCGTGACCATGGCGATCTCGTCCACCCCGGCCACCGCGGCGGGGATCGCGTTCATCAACACGGATGACGGGTACGCCGCGCGGCCGCCGGGGACGTAGATGCCCACGCGGCGCAGCGGGGCCACACGCTGGCCCAGCAGCGTTCCGTCCGGCTCCACCTCCAGAAACCCGTGCTCGCGCTGCTTCTCGTGAAAGGCGCGCACGTTCTCCGCCGCACGGCGCAACGAATCCAGCAGCGCCGGATCGACGGACGCGGCGGCGTCCGCCAGCGCGTCCGCGCCGAAGCGCAGCCCGGCCGCGGACCCGGCGTCAAAGCGGTCAAAGCGCGCCGTGTACTCCAGCAGCGCCGCGTCGCCGCGTTCGGCCACGTCGCGCAGAATGCCGGCGACGGACTCGCGCAGCGCCGCGTCGTCCGTGGACGCGCCTGCGGCCAGGTCGCGGAGTTCGCGGTACGGCGGGGAGACGCGGAGAGTGTTGATCTGCAAAGGAGTACGAAAGTACGAGAGTGCGAAAGTACGAGAGTGACTCAGGTCCGGATGCTCAGATCAGCCGCGGCACTAGGGACTGAGCACTGGGCACTCGGCACTGAGCACTAAGTACTCCGCACTCAGCACTCACGCACCCCGCACTCACGCACTGCTCTTCTCAATCGCCCCCGCCAGGTCCGCGATCAGGCGCTGGTGCTCGTCCAGGCGCAGCTTGTGGCTGGCGCGGTTGACGATGAGCCGCGCGGTGCTGTCGGACACCTTTTCCACGACGACCAGCCCGTTCTCCGCCAGCGTGCGGCCGGTCTGCACCAGGTCCACGATCCAATGAGCCAGGCCCAGGAGTGGCGCCAGTTCCACCGATCCGGAGATGCGGATCAGCTCCACCTGCATCCCTTTCTGGGCAAAGAAGCGGCGGGCGCTCTCCACGTACTTGGTGGCCACGCGGGGCATGGTGCCGCCGGGGAGCAGCGGATACGCCGCGTCCGCCGGGGCCGCGACGGCCAGCATGCATCCGCCGAACCCCAGGTCCAGCGGCCGCAGCACGTCCTGCTGCCCCTCCTCCAGCACGTCCAGCCCCACGACGCCCGCGTCCGCCACTCCGCTTTCCACGTAGATGGGCACGTCGCCGCTCTTGACGGGCAGGAACTCGAAGCGCCCGTCCGCGGAGGGAAGGATGAGGCGGCGCGAGTCGCGCGCCTCCGCGGCGATCTCGGAGCCCACGCGGCCGAACAGCAGCAGCGCCTCGTCCATCATGCGCCCCTTGGGCAGGGCGATGCGCAGCGGCCGGCCGCTCACAGGACCTCCCCGAGCACGGCGGCCAGCGCGTCCGTCTCCAGCGCGAAGCCCACGGCGGGGCGGTCGGCGCCAAAGCGCGCCAGCAGGCCGTCGTACCGGCCGCCGAACGCCACCGCGCGCCCCAGCCCCGCCACGAACACCTCGAACTGCATCCCCGTGTAGTATCCCAGCCCGCGGATTTCGCCCAGGTCGTACACCACGTGTGCCCGCTCCTCTTCCGTCAGCAGCGCGTCAATGGCGCGCAGCCGCTCGATGGCCGCCTCCGCCTCCGGGCCCGAGGCGAGCGAGCGCGCGCGCAGCAGCACGTCGCCCCGGCCGATCAGCTCCGGCAGTTCCACCAGCGCGCGGGCGACTGCGGCCGGGGCGCCGTAGCGGCGGGCGCCATCCGCCAGGGCCGCGCGGTCCTTGCGGTCGATGGCGCTGCGCAGCGACTCCGCCTCGGCCTCGTTCAGCCCCGTGAGCAGCGGCTGCACGAAGCGGATGTCGCCCAGGTTGATCTGAAAGTCGCGGACCTGCAGCGCGCGCAGCAGGCCGATGGCGAGGCGCAGCGTTTCCACGTCCGCCTCCGGCCCCGCGCTGCCGATCAGTTCCGCCCCCAGCTGAAACGTTTCGCGCGCGTGGCCGCCACCCTCGGGGCGCTGCCGGTACACCTTGCCCGCGTACGACAGGCGCAGCGGCAGCTCCGCGTCGCGCAGGCGCGTGGAGGCCATGCGCGCGATGGCGCTGGTGAAGTCCGCGCGCAGCGCCACCAGCCGCCCGTCGCGGTCCACGAAGCGGATCAGCTCGTTGGCGAGCTGCGTTCCCGCGAGCGTGAACACCTCCTCGTACTCAAAGGTCGGCGGAATCACCTCGCGGTAGCCGCTTTCCTCGGCAAGGCCGAACCACGCGCGCTGCACGGTGCGGCGCAGGCGGACGTCGTCGGCCAGCAGGTCCTGCGAGCCCGGGGGTACCTGGGCCAGTCTGAGATTGGACATAGCCTGACAACTTATCGGCAGGCGCCGCGGCGCGGCAATCCCGCAGCCACGTCCGCCACCGCTTCTCACGAAGGGTGCGGAGGCATCAAGGAGACGATGGAGGAGCGGCGCCGACCTGCTACCCGCCGCAAACGGGGACGCACGGGAAGGAGAAGAGCACGAAGGGCCGCACCTTCCGTGGCGATTTTTCGGGGATGTGGCACGCGAAGTGCCTTGACGCAGGCTGTAACGGAAGCAGTGCCAACAAGTTCACACCTGCATAAAGGACGGCCCCATGGACATGATCCTGATTCTCGCCATCGTGCTGCTGCTCATTGGCGGACTTGGCGTGGGCGGCGTGATCGGCGCGCTCGGCCAGATTGCCTGGCTGCTCATCATCGTCGCGGTGATCGTGATCGCCTGGCGCGTGATCACCGGGCGCCGCGCGGTCTGAGCATCGCCCGGACGGAAAGCGGGGGCCGCCATTCGTGGCGGCCCCCGCTTTCGTCTGTTCTCTGAGGCCGTCAACCGCCGTTTGGCACGGAGGTCACGGACGAGCAGCAACAGACTAACTCTGTTCACGATGCGCCGGATGAAAGAACGGAGGTCGCGACGGCGAGAGCCCTCCGTGACCTCCGTTCTTTTCTCCGTGGCGTGTGAAACGGCGGTTCCAGCCGTCAGGCCAGCGCTTCCTTTGCCAGCCGGTTCAGCTCGCGGCCCTCGAAGCGGCCCTTTACCTGCGGGCTCACCGCCTTCATGATCCCGCCCAGGTCCTTGGCCCCGCCGTCGATGGCGGCGCGGATCATGGCGCGCACCTCGTCTTCGCCCAGCGCGGGCGGAAGGTAGCCCTGCAGCTGCGCGGCCTCGGCATCCTCTTTCTCCGACAGCTCGGTGCGGCCGGCGGCGCGGAACTGCTCGGCGGATTCGCGGCGGCGCTTGATGGCCGTGGTCACCAGGCCGGTCACGTCGTCGTCAGACACCTCGCGCCCCAGTTCAATCTCCTTGTTGCGCAGGTCGGCCAGAAAGCCGGTGAGCACCGTGGTGCGCAGCTTGTCGCGGTCGCGGCGCGCCTGGTTCAGGTCGGCGCGGAGCTGTTCCTTCAGCGTGGTCTGGGACATGGTCGGGCGAATGGGTGCGGGCCAGTGTTCTGCCCCGGAATCTACCGCCGCGGGCGGCCCGGCTCAACCGGGCGTTGCCGGAATCCGCATCTTCTTATACCATAGTAGCTTCCCACAGCCGCACCCGCGCCGCGAAACCCGCGGCGCCCGCACCCCGTAGTTCGCCCCGCGCTCCCCCCGGGGCGCGTCCCGCCGCTGGCCGGCGTTCTGCCGCGGCACGCAAGACCACCCTCCCCGAATGGACATGAGTCACGCACTCCTGCTGGACGGCGTCTCCAAGAGCTATTCCGGACACGCCGCGGTCAAGCAGCTCAGCCTGGCGGTTCCGCGCGGCACCATCTACGGCATTCTGGGCCCCAACGGCGCCGGCAAGAGCACCACCCTGCGCATGGTGATGAACATCATCATCCGCGACGCCGGCACCATCTCCCTCCTGGGCGCCGACCCCGAACGCGACAACACGGTGCTGCAGCGCGTGGGCTACCTGCCCGAAGAGCGCGGCCTGTACAAGAAGATGAGCGTCATGGACGTCATCACCTTCTTTGCCGGGCTCAAGGGCGTGCCCGCCCCGCGCGCCAAGGCCGAGGCCGCCCGCTGGCTGGACCGCATGGGGCTGGCGGACTGGCGCAACGCCAAGGTGGAGACGCTGAGCAAGGGGATGCAGCAGAAGGTGCAGTTCATCACCACGGTGGTGCACGCGCCGGAACTGCTGATTCTGGACGAGCCGCACTCGGGGCTGGACCCGGTGAACGCGCAGGTGCTGCGCGAGACGATCCTGCAGGCCCGCGACGAGGGGCGCACCGTCATCTTCAGCACGCACAACATGGAAAGCGCCGAGCAGATGTGCGAGCACGTCTGCATCATCGCCGGCGGCGAAAAAGTGCTGGACGGCAACCTGCGCGAGGTGCGCCGCGCCTACCGCGGCAACCGCTACGCCGTCGCGTTCGAAGATGCCTCCGCCGAGGCGGACCGCTTCATGGAGTCGTGGCCCGGGTTTGAGCGGGTGGAGCGCACGCGCGAGGGGTGGCTGGCCGAGCTGCGCGCGGACGTGGACCCGCGCGCGCTGGTGACCGCCGCCAACGGGCTGGACGCCACGCTGTCGCATTTTGAGCGGGTGCAGCCCACGCTGCACGAGATCTTTGTCGAAAAGGTGGGCGACGCCGCCCGTCCGCGCCGCAGCCCCGAGGTGGCCCATGCATAACGTGCTTCTCATCATCCGCCGCGAGTTCCTGGAGCGGGTGCGTACCAAGGCGTTCGTGATCGGCACCGTTCTGTTCCCGGTGTTCATGATCTCCATGATGGTGCTGCCCGCCCTCATCAAGCCGGGCGGCGGCGACCGCACCCTGGTGCTGGTGGACCAGTCGCCCAGCGGCATCGGCGCCAAAGTGGAGCAGCTCCTCAAGGCTCCGTCCGCCGACAAGCAGGCGATCCGCTACACCATCGAGCGCAGCACGCAGCCGCTGGAGGCCCAGCGCGCCTCGCTGAACGCCCGGGTGGAAAAGAAGGAGATCGACGGGTACGTGGTGATTGGCGCGGACGTGCTGCAGACCAGCAAGGTGATGTACCGCGCGCGCGACGTCACCAAGGTGCGCGTGGTGCAGGACCTGGACAGGGCGCTCTCCGCCGTGGTGCGGCAGGAGCGGATGGCCGGCACGGGGCTGACGGCCGCGCAGGTGGCGCAGCTGGTGAAGGGCGTGGACATCGACGCGGCCCGCGTGACCGGCGACGGCAAGGAATCCGGCAGCATGATGGCGACGATGGCGACGGCGTACGTCATCTTCTTCCTGTTCATGCAGCTCATTACGCTGTATGGGCAGAACGCCATGCGCAGCGTGCTGGAGGAAAAGAACAACCGCATCGTCGAAGTCATCATCAGCTCCGTGCGCCCCATGCACCTGATGGCGGGCAAGATCCTGGGCCTGGCCTCGGTGGCGCTGCTGCAGATCAGCATCTGGGTGAGCTTTACGGCGCTGGTGGCCTCGCAGCAGGAGTTTCTGTCGCGGCGGTTCGGCATGAGCGCCAGCGCGTTCAGCACGCTGCACATGGGTCCGGCCATGTGGGCCACGCTGCTGGTGTTCTTCTTCCTGGGCTTCATTCTGTACGCCGCCATGTACGCGGCGGCGGGCTCCACGGTCACGAGCGAGCAGGAGGCGCAGCAGCTTGCGCTCCCCATGATGCTCCCGCTGTTCGTTCCCGTGGTGTTCATCGCCAGCATTCTCATGGACCCCATGGGAACGCCGGCGCGGGTGCTTTCCATGATCCCGTTCACCTCGCCGGTGGTAATGCCCATGCGGGCGGTGTCCACGGACATTCCCCTTCTGGAGCTCGCCGCGTCCGTGTCGCTGCTTCTGGTGGGGGTGACGGCGGTGGTGTGGCTGGCCGGCAAGATCTACCGCGTGGGGATCCTGAGCACGGGCAAGAAGCCCACGCTCGCGGAACTGGGCCGGTGGCTCCGCGCCGCCTGATCCGCTTCTGCTTTGGATAAACGAGGGCGCGCTTCCCGTGCGGGGAGCGCGCCCTTGTTCGTTCTGCGGGCAGAACCTCGTCTCGCACGGAGGTCACGGAGGTCGCACGGAGGTCACGGGAACAGCAACTACGATCTCTAACAGAGACACAGAGGCACAGAGAAGAAAAGCGGACACACCGTGCAACGGAGCCTTGAGACGGGCCTGCTCCTCCCGCCGTTCGCCGCGTCTCTGCGTGAGGCTTTTCCTTGGCTGTTCCTATTCCCTATTCCCTATTCCCTATTCCCTATTC
>NZ_DASVTX010000139.1:0-14208 GCF_036387355.1 Longimicrobium sp. | reverse complement strand
TACGGCATCCGCATCTACCACCCCAACTACGAGGTGTGGGACAAGCGCCTGTTCGAGATCATCTGCCCGGGCAAGGAGCGCTACGTGGGCCGCGAAGAGTGGCACCGGCGCATCTTTGACGCGGCGGAGGTGTTCGGGGCGCGGTACGTGATCCCCAACTTCGTGGCCGGGGTAGAGATGGCGCGCCCGTTCGGGTTCGCCACTGTCAACGAGGCGATCGCCAGCACGCGCGAGGGGCTGGACCACTTCATGTCGCGCGGGGTGACGCCGCGGTTCACCACCTGGTGCCCGGAACCGTCCACGCCGCTGGGGCGCGACAACCCCGAAGGCGCACCGCTGGAGTACCACATCCGGCTGCTGGAAACGTACCGCGAGGCGCTGGAAAAGCACGGCCTGCAGCCGCCTCCGGGCTACGGCCCTCCGGGCGCCGGCAACGCGGTGTTCAGCGTCAGCAGCTTCATGGACACCCTTGCGCCCAACGAAGAGAACGCGGACGAACTGATGACGCCGGCGGCCGCCGAGGCCTGAGGCGCGCCCTTCTCCGCTGTGATGGATGCAAAGCGGCCCCGCTCCGAACCTTTGGAGCGGGGCCGTTCTGCATCTGGCAAATCGGGACGGGGGCCGTCAGTTCACCGTCACGATGACGGTGTCGGGGCGCGAGCCGGACTGGCTGGCGATCACGTTGGCGGTCCCCGCGCTCACGCCGGTCACCACCCCCGAAAGGCTGTCCACCGCCGCCACGCCGGTGCTGCCGCTGGCCCAGCGGATGGACGACAGCGCCATGGTGTCGCCCAGCGCGTTGAGCCGCCACGCGTCCAGGTCCACCGTGTTGCCCACCGACACCGACGCGGTGGCGGCCGACGCGGAGGTGATGGCGGCCCACTTCATGTTGGTGCTCACGCCCAGTTGGAACTCAAAGGCGTTCACCGTACCCGTGAGGGCGAAGTTGTAGTGCTTCTCGGCCACGGTGGTGTCCTGCGAGCCGACGATCTCGTTCCACTGGTGATACTTCTGGTTGGTCCCCGTAAAGCTGCCGCTGGCGGAGGGCTCCACGATGGACACGCTTCCCGTGCCGTCCGTGACCGACGGGTTGGACCAGAAGAAGAGGCGCACGCCGCGCGAGTGCAGCGTCACCCCGTCTTCCGTGCCGATGCTCTGCGGCACCAGGTTCACCACGCGCAGGTCGAACTGCACGTCGGTGCTCGTGGCCGCGTAGTCGTTCTGCACCACCAGGGCGTGCGGCGCGCTCTGAAAGTAGATGTAGTGGGCGCCCAGCGCGCCGCCGGTGCTCCCCGCGGGCGACTCCTCGCGGCACGACACCGTGCCGGCGCGCACGTCGGCACGGCAGCGCAGCAGGGCCGCGGGGGTGCTCACGGCGGCGCGGGCCTCGGGCAGGCTCCGCAGGGGGTCGCCACCGTCGGAGCAGGCGGCGAGAACCGCGGCCGCACTCAGGACGGAGAAGCAGGCGAACGCGAAGGGGCGTCGGGTGGTGCGCATGGGACTGGCTCCGGGAGAGGGAGGAGGGCAGGACAAAGCCGGCGCGGGGGCCGGCGGGGGCACCGGGACGGAGGCGGGGCGCCCGCTCCGGTAACTGCGCGCGACTGGGCGAACATCCAGAATCCGCCATCAATCGCCAAACGCAGTATTGCCTCCTCCGCCACCCGGGTCAAGGATCATGTGCAGCACATCTCCACCTGCCCCGTCCCACTGCGACAACTCCGGTTCAGCGACTTAAATCATTATCCACTTTGGATAAAGAAACCCACGTCCGAAAAGCAGACGAGGGTCTTGACACTTCGACGAAGCTCGATAAACTTAGAAGCGATCATTCTCGTTACGAGAACAACATTCCATCCGTAGGAGCTGTGCCATGATGATGCGGAGCGTGCACGTGACGTACCAGGTGGGTACCCAGGTCAGGGAGAAGTCGGTCAGTATCCCTGCCGACGCAATTAGCGGAGACCTGCCGGCTTCCGATGAGATGAAGCGGGCTGAGGTCAGGCGCTACATCGACATCGATCCAGATGCAATCGTGATTGTCACCATTTCCGAACCCTACGACTCTGAAGGATCCGCGTTCCTGGTCGGGTGAGTTGATGCTTTTTAGGGGAGACTCCTGGCCACCCGGCCACGAGTCTCCCAGCATCATCTGGATGTTCGGCTCACGGTCACGTTGATGCGCATTCCGGCACGGCCGAGCATTCGGATCAACTCCTCTGTGGAAAAATCGTCGATCCGATTGCGCCGGAGTTCCTGAACGACTTCTTCACTCACGCCAAACGTGCGGGCGGCCTTCTTGGGGCGCACGCGTCGGGCTCGAAGAATCCGCTGGACTGCTGCCAGCAACTCCGCCCGGACGAGCAGTTCTTCAGCCTCGCCGGGCTCGATACCGAGATCAGCGAAGATGTTTCCATCCGCAGGCGTTACGTGACCAACCCACGAGGTGCTTTCATTCACAGAAGCCTCCTTGTCTGGTTTGTCCACTATGATAACCGGTCCTGCCCGACCGTCAAGCTCCCCGAAGACGAATCCGCCCGCGAGGATGTCCTCGCGGGCGGATGAAAAGCCCGAAGCGGGTGCGCGGCCGTGGTCTCAACTGGGAGGCAGAACCTGTGTGGCGACAGCGATGAAGTGGCAGACGCTGCCGCCCAGCACGAACAGGTGCCAGATGGCGTGCGCGTACGGCCGCCGGTTGTGGTAGAACACCGTCCCGGCCGTGTACGTAAGCCCGCCGGCCACCAGCCACGCCAGCGTGGTGCCCGAAAGCCGCTGCAGCATGGGGACGATCGCCACGATCACCATCCACCCCATCCCCACGTAGATGCCGGTGGAGATGCGGGGAAAGCGGCCGGTGAAAAAGAGCTTGAAGATCACCCCCGCCACCGCCAGCCCCCACGCCACGCCGAACAGGCTCCATCCCCATCCGCCGCGCAGGGCGATGAGGGTGAACGGCGTGTAGCTGCCCGCGATGAGCAGGTAGATGGCGCAGTGGTCCAGGATCTTGAGGCGCGCCTTGGTGCGGGGATTCCGCGCGGCGTGGTACAGCGTGGACGCGGTGTAGAGCAGCACGAGCGACGCGCCGAACACCGCGCTGCTCACGATCTGCCACACGTCGCCGTGCAGCGCGGCGCCGGCAACGAGGATCACCGCGCCCACGGCGCCGGCCAGCGCGCCCACGCCGTGCGTGAGGGCGTTCGCGAGTTCTTCGCGCGGAGTGTCGGACGGGTGCATCAGGCGGCCTGGAGCGCGGGTGTGGCGGGCGTACTCATCCAGTGAACGATAACGCTCCCCGCCCGTTCGCGCGAGCTTCTTATCTCCCCCGATCCCAACGACTTGCACTGAGCGTGGCTCATCTCGTCGTATCCCGCACGGAAGCCGACAGACGTGGTACCTCCTCGTGAGGGACGCGGGGCTCGGTGGAACCCGCCGCACCCTTTTGGAGGTACAGCAGCAGGAATACATTGACGGCGCGGTTCTCCGCCCCATCCCGACAAACCGTTGCTCCCATGAACATAGATTCGGTACTCCGGCGCGCGGCGCTCGTCGCCATGCTTGCACCCATGCTGCTGGGCGGGTGCGTCACCGCCTCCAAGCGCCTGGACCAGGGGATGCGCCTGGAACAGCGCGGCCAATCCGTGGATGCCGCCCAGCGCTACATCGACGCCATCCGCCGCGACCCGTCGCTCCCCGAGGCCCGGGCGCGGCTGGGGGAGACGGGCGCGCGCGCAGTGGACCAGCTGCTGGCGGAATCGGAAGCGGCGCGCTCCGGCGGCGACCCCGGGCAGGCCGCGGACCTGCTGCTGCGGCTTGACGCCCTGCGCCGCGACGCCGCCGCGGTGAACGTGCCCCTCGCGGCCCCGGCGGAGTATCCGCGGCTGCGGCGCCAGACGCTGGACGAGGCCATTGAGGCGTCGCTGGACCGGGGCGGCCAGTACGCCTCCAGTGGCCGGTGGAACGACGCGCTGGGCGGGCTGGACCGCGCCGTGAACCGCTGGCAGCCGTCGCCGGAGCAGCGCGCGCGCATTGACGAGGCGCGGCTGGAGACCTTTCTGGCGTGGGGCGACCGCGAGGCGCGGGCGGGCCGCTACCGGGCGGCGTACGACGTGACCGACCGCGCCATCCGCCTGCTGGGCCGCGACTTCGCGGGGATGGAGCGCGTGGCGGAGCTGCAGGCGCACGTGCTGAACGAAGGGACGATCCGCGTGGCCGTGCTCCCCATGACGGCCACGGCGGCGGTGCAGGGCCGCCTCTCCGCAGACTGGCTGACGGAGGTGGATGACGAACTGGAAGGCGCCACGGGACGCACGCCGCTGTTCGTAGACGTGATCGATCCCCGTGACGTGCGGCGCGAGGTGCGCCGGAGGGGTTCCGCGCGTGCCGGGCTGAGCAGCTACGAGGCGGCGGGGGTGGGCCGCGCGCTGGGGGCGGACGTGGTGGTGATGATGGAGGTGGACAGCGTGGCGACGGACAGCAGCGACGTGCGCACGGAGCGCCGGGCGGCCAAGCTGCGGACGGGCGCGGACACCGCGTACACCGTCGCATCCGGACAGCGGCAGACGCGCGTTCGTTTGCGCTACACGCTGCTGGACGTGCCCACGCGGCGCGAGCTTTCGTCCGACGATTTTTCGGCGCGGGCCAGCCGCCGCTTTCGCGCACCGAGCTTTGCGGGCAACTGGCGCCAGCTGCTGCTTTCGCGCGAAGAGCAGTCCATGTTCGAGAACGCGTCCCGCAACACGGCCGATGAGCGGAACCCGGAGCTGGCGCGCGAGGTGGTGGAGCGGATCGCGGGCGAGGTCATGGAGCGGGTGGCGCGCCTGGTGGACTGACCATCGGCGGAGCAAAACGGAGCGGGCGCGCGGCAGGTTGGCCGCGCGCCCGCTTTCGTTCCTCATCCACCAGCCCGCACGGTGGTGATGAAGAGTCACGGACAGTGCCGATCACGCGGAGAGGCCCCCTCTCCCCGGCCCTCTCCCCCGCTGTCGCGGGAGAAAGGGAGACCTCAGCGCGCGGGGCGGCCTCGGCGCACGATCGCGGCTTCGGCGCGGCTGATCGCATCTGCCCCTTCGGCCCATCTCCGGAGCGGACGCGGAGGACGGTGTGGAGTCTGGACTGCGCGTTCCCATGCAGTTCTCCCGCGCCCTCCGCCTGAGATGCTTCACCTCACGTGCCCGGACGTCAGGCGAACAGCTTGCCCCGCGCCCGGGTGATGCGGAGGCGCACGGTGTAGCTGGCGGGCGGATCCTGGCCGGCGGTGGGGGCCGGTTCCAGGCTCACCACCTCAAAGCGCAGCTCCTCGTCCGTGGCGCTGCGCGGCTCGGTGTGCGTGTTGATCTGCAGGGTCTCACTGCGCTCGCCGCGCTCCTGGATCAGCAGCGACACCACCGCGTTGCCCGCCGTGACGCACGCCACGTTCGCGGGGCAGCGGGAATCGTCGCCCACGCGGCCAAAGGTCACGTGCACGCGGCCATCGACGACGATCGTCTGGCCGAGCGTGAGGGTGACTTCCTGCTGCTCGTTCGTCCCCGGCACGGGACCGCTCGCGGGCGGCAGGCACCCCGCCGTCCCCATCGCCACCAGCCCCGCCAGAATCAGCCGAACCGCCAAGACTCTCATGTGATCTGTCTCCTGTCCTCCCGTGCCGCCGGCCGTCCGATTGACGGCGCGGAATCCTCTTCCAGCCCTGCCCCGGAACCCCGTCCGTCACCCTGTGTTCCCGCCCCGCGCGGCACGGGAGCAGCGTTCGCTTTCGCCGCCGGGCCGCGGCCTCTATCTTGGGCCACCGCGGCGGCCAGACGGGCCGCGCCGCTCCGATCTCCGCCCACGCCTGTCATGCGGACTTTCATCTCGTCACTGCGCCGGACGCTGGCGCTCCCCCTGGCCGCCGCCGCGCTTCCCCTGGCCGCGGCCGCGCAGGGCCGCCTGGCCGCCGAAGAGCAGGCGGCGCGCTACATGGACGCCGTGCGCGGCCAGCCGGACGCGCTGGAGGTGTTCATCCGCGAAATGCCCAAGGGCGCGGATCTGCACAGCCACCTGTCCGGCGCCGTGTACGCCGAAAGCTACCTGCGGTGGGCGGCGGAAGACGGGCTGTGCGTCAATACCCGCCAGCACGTGATCCTGACCCGCCCGTGCACGCCGTCGGACACGCTGCGCCTCGCCTCCACCATTCCCGACACCTCCGCGCTGTATGCGGAGCTGGTGGATGCAATGTCGATGCGGAACTGGGATTCCACAACGGTCAGCGGCCACGACCAGTTCTTTGCCACGTTCGGGCGCTTCAACGCGATGGACCGCCGCGTGGGCGACCAGCTGGCCGAAGCGGCATCGCGCGCGGCCCGCGGCCGCCTGCTGTACATGGAGTTGATGATGACGCCGGACCGCCGCGCGGCGCGCACGCTGGGCGACTCGGCGGGGTGGAACCCGGACTTTGCGCGGATGCGCGACACGCTGCTGGCGCTGGGGCTGCGCGACGTGGGGCGGCGCGCCTCGGCGCGGCTGGACAGCATCGCCGCGCGGCGCGACACGGTGCTGGGGTGCGGCGGGCCGCGCGAGGACGCCGGGTGCCGGGTCACCGTGCGCTGGCTGTACCAGGTGTCGCGCGCCAACCCGCCGCAGCAGGTGTTCGCGCAGATCCTGCTCGGCTTTCTGATGGCGCAGTCCGATCCGGACGTCGTGGGGCTGAACCTGGTGCAGCCGGAAGACAATCCGGTGGCCATGCGCGACTACTCGCTGCAGATGCGCATGATCCAGTTCCTGCGCCCGCAGTTTCCCACGGTGCGCGTTACGCTGCACGCCGGCGAACTGGTGCGCGGCCTGGTGCCGGACGAGGGGCTGCGCTTTCACATCCGCGAGGCGGTGCGCGTGGCTCGGGCGGAGCGCATCGGGCACGGGGTGGACATTCTGCAGGAAGACAGCGCGCAGGACCTGATGCGCGAGATGGCGGCGCGCAGGGTGATGGTGGAGATCAACCTGACCAGCAACGACGTGATCCTGGGCGTGCGCGGCGATGCGCATCCCCTGCACGCGTACATGCGGGCGGGGGTGCCGGTGGCGCTGAGCACCGACGACGAGGGCGTGGCGCGGTCGGAGATGTCGCTGGAGTACCTCAAAGCCGTGCGCGACCAGAACCTGGGCTACCCCGCGCTCAAGCAGATGGCGCGCACCAGCCTGCAGTACGCTTTCGTTGCGGGCGACCCGCTGTGGCGCGACCTGGACCGCCTGGCGCCCGCGGCGCCCTGCGCGGCCGCGGCGGGCGGCCTTGAGGGCGCGCGCTGCGACGCGTTCGTGGCCCGCAGCCCGCGCGCCCGGCTGCAGCGCGACCTGGAGCGCCGCTTTGCCGCGTTCGAGCGGCAGGCCGCGCAGATGCTGCAGAGCCCGGTTCCCGCCACGCGCTGAACGGGTTGGGGGGATGAAAAGCGGGCCGGCGGAGATCGTCTCCGCCGGCCCGCTCCGCATTGCTCCATCCCGGACGGTCAGGCCCGGGCGAAGTCGCGCGCGTCCAGGACTTCGCCGGTGCGCGTGCCGCGGACGCATTCGGCGTAGGCGCGCGCCACCTGCTCCGCGGGAAGGCCCTTGGCCGGGTCGCGGCCCATGGCGGACAGCGTTTCGGCGACCCACGGCGGGCTCACCACGTTCACGCGAATGCCGCGCGGCAGGTCCAGCGCCGCCGCCCGGGCGAACGCCTCCACCCCGGCGTTCACCATGCTGATGGCCGCGCTCCCCCGCGCGGGCTGGTGCGCCAGCAGCCCGCTGCTGAGCGTGATGGATCCGCCGTCCGCCACGTGCGCCGCGCCAAAGCGAACCAGGTTCACCTGCCCCAGCAGCTTGCTGCGCACGGAAAGTTCCATCTGCTCTTCCGTAAGCTGGTCCGTGGCTGCGAACGCCGCCTGCCCCGCGCAGGAGACGATCGCGTCCACCGTCCCGATCTGCTGCAGCGCTTCGCGGATGGCATCCGGCGAGGTGATGTCCACGCGCACGTCGCCGCCGCTGCGCCCCGCGCTGATCACCTCGCCGTCGCCACTCAGTTCGCGCACCACGGCCTGCCCGATGGTCCCCGTTCCGCCGATCACCAGAACCTTCATCCCGTCCTCCCCCGTCGCGAGTGCGCCTGTTTCAGAGCCACGCCACGATGCCCCGCCGCGCGCCCGGACGCAAGCGGGTCACGCGGCGGCGGTTCGGGGCCCCCAGGCTTCCCATCCGGCCAGCACCGCTCGGGCGGCCCGTCCCCGAAACATGACCGGCGGGCCCTGGCGCGGCAGAATCTGCACCACGTAAAGCAACCAGCGCCGGCCCGGTTCGCACGCTTCCAGCTCGCTCCAGGGGATGAAGACGGGCGGATGCTGGAAGCGGAACATTGGCCAGACGCTGATCTCCACGCCGGCTTCCGTGACGCGGACAGTCAGGCAGTTGTTGTAGTTCACGGGAAGTGGCGGCGAGCCGACGGACGCGGACGCGCCCCGGATCGTCCTGTCGGCGCCCGGTGCCCGCGCGGGATAGTGCCTCGCCAGCGTGCGCCATCCGCCGGCCCATGCCAGCACTGCCGACAGGAGCAGCCACATCCCTCCGAACAAGAGCAGGAAGGGGAGACCCCCCGCGGGAGACGGGGCCGGCTCCGCCTGGAGTACGATCAGCGGCATGGAAGCGGAGCGGGAATGATCGTTGGATGAGGGACGGGCGCCCGGGTCACTCCGCCCGCCGGAGATCGCGATACCACAGCAGTTGCACCTCGTCCGGCAGACCGGGATAGGCGAAGCGGTTGATGCCGCCCAGCACGCACCCCTGCCGGGCGTAGAAGCGGCACGCGCCCACGTTGATGTTCTGCGTTTCCACCTTGAGCCAGCGGCACCCGCGCGCCGCCGCCCACCCGCACGCCGCGTGGAACAGCCGCGCGCCCACGCCGCGGCCCCGCGCGTCCGGCGCCACGCGCAGGTCCCACAGCACGGCGAGGTCGCGCCGGCCCTCCAGCATGTGCACGTCGTCCGAACCGAAGGCGATCACCGCGCCCCCGATCCGCGCGCCGTCCTCACGCGCGGCGATCAATCCCCACCGCGACACGTCGAAGCGATCCGCCCACCGCCGCGGCCCCTCGCCGTGGATCGCGTCGTAGTCCTTGATCCACGGCTCCTCAACGGTCCGCTCCGCGAGCGCCAGCCCGCCCAGCCCGCCATCCACCACCTCCAGCACGCGGGTGACGGGAAAGGCGATGGGCACGCGCCCGTGCTCATCGAGCGCGGAAAGCGGCTCCTCGTGCAGGGTGATCATCGTCAATGCAAGGCGAGGCGGGACGGCGAACGGAGCCGGGGGCGTCAGGAGGGCGTGGGACAGGGCATCCGGACCAGCATCACGGTCACGGCATCTTCCACCGATGGCCCCATGTCCCAGAACACCTCGGCCCGTCCGCGAAGCGTATCGGGCAGGGTCGCGTGGTCCAGCGTCAGCACGGCGCCGCTGTGACCGGTGCTGAAGCTCACGCGGACGCTGTCGGTGAGGGTGTCGACTCCCCAATGCACATTGGACCGGCGTCCGTCTGGGGAGAGCTCGCGGCCCGCGCTGTCCAGCTTGGCCAGGAACCGCGGTGTCAGGCCGCGGCTCACCGCCTCCGCAATCGTCGTATCCAGGCGGACGGCGGCGGACGCGTTGTACATTCCGTCCCGCGGGTAGCCGGCGGTGTCCAGCACCCGCCAGCAGCCGGCGATCCGCGCGGGCAGGCTGCCGGCGGGCACCGGCTGCTCCGGCGCGTGCGGGCGGCAGGCGTTGAGGCCCGCCGCCGCCACGAAAGCAATCAGGGTGCGTGCGAGCGGCATCCGCGGATCAGGAGAGATGAGCGCAACCTGACCCGCATGCCGGATCAGGACGGAAGCGTGCAGATCAGGCGCGCGAGGGTGGCGGGGGCGCTGCGGCGGCCGCCTTCGCTGGTAAGGTAGATCGCGCCGTTCTCGCTCCAGCCGATCCCCTCGCCCTGCGCCTCGTCCAGCGGCGTCAGGTCGAACTGCAGCGGATTGCCGGGACGGCCCGCCACCAGGTCCGCCGTGCGGTAGAACGAGACGGTCTGCAGCGTGCGCAGGGCCACCCACCGCCCGTCCGGCGAGGCGGAGGCGCCGGTGACGCGCTCCCGCCGCTTCACTCCCGCCCCGGCCAGCTCCACGATGCGCTCCAGCCGCGCCGTCGTGCCCGGCCGCGCGGAGGCGGGAAAGCGGTACAGCGCAATGGGGCCGATCTCGCCCTTGGACACCAGGAAGATGCCGCCGTCCGGGAGCACAAAGAGCGCCTCGGTGTCGTGCGGGCCGTCCGGGTACGTGGCGGCAAGCGCCTCCGCCGGGCGCGACTCGCGGTCCGTGGGCGCCGGCTCGGGAACGCGGTACACGGTCACGGAGCGGCGCGCCCCCTCGTTGTCGCCGACGTCGCCCACGAACAGGCAGCTGCCGCCCGGGCACGGGCCCGCGGCGATGTCTTCCCAGTCCTGCACCCGGGCGCCCGCCACGCGAACCTGGCCGCTTTCCTGGCCGCGCGCCGTCATGGCGAACAGCACCGGCTCGCCGGAGTCGTTGTGCGTCCACAGCACGCCGGGGGTGCGGCGCCCGGCCGCCACGCCGCTGGACTCGTGCACCCCCGCCGGCATCTCCAGCGCGGAGGCGTCCACGCGGCACAGGCTGCTCCCCGCCCCGGGCACCGCGGCGATCGCCGCGGCGGCGCCGTCCTTGGATTTGCCGCCGTCATTCTTACCGCCCTTGCCGCGGCCGGCTTCCTTGCGGCTCTTGTCGCCGCCGCCGTTCGCCTCGCCGTGCGGAAACATGAGCCGCGCGGCCAGGGCAATCACCCCCAGCACCGCCACCAGCACCAGCCCGGAGCGAAAGAGCGAGATCCCCCGCGACGCTCCGGCCGTGCGCCCGGACTTGTGCGAGGGGCGCGAGTCCGCGGGCGCGGCGGCCATTTGCTCCGGGTCCAGGTGCGCGGCCACCGAGCGGAGCACGCGCACGAGGCCGGGATCCATCACGCGGGTCTGTACCTCCTCCACCGGCACCCAGGCGCGCTCCCGCTGCCCCGCCTCGGGCCACGAGCTCATCTCACGGGTGACGCGGAGCAGAAAGGCGACGACCAGCGGGCCGTCATCGCGGCCATTGCGGTAGTGGTCAAAGGGCGCGGTGCCGATGTCGCCTTCCACGCCGGCTTCCTCGAACGCCTCGCGGCGGGCGGACTCCCGCGGGCCCAGCCCCGGCTCGATCTTGCCCTTGGGGATGATCCAGCCTTCCCCGCTGCGGCGGGTGACCAGGAGAATCTCGGTCGCGCCATCCACAATGCGATACGGGATCGCGGCACACTGCACCGGCTGTCCGGTCAGGGAACTCTCGACGTTCACGGCGCTTCCTCGGGTTCCGTTCCAGGCGCGACGGAACGTCGCGGCGGCTGGATTCGGCCCCGTGGAGCGGCAAGGAGCGCGCCGAACGCCCTTGGACGGCGCCAGTTGCGCGTTCGGTGCATGGCGCGCAGGCGGTTCAGCCCCGCGCGCCGGGAGCGGATTCGGCTTCGCGGGCGCGGCGCTCGGTCTCGTCGTCCAGCAGCGCGCGGACGGCGGCGATGAGCGGCGGGGCGCTGGTGTAGCCGCGGCCGTACTGCAGGTTGAAGCGATAGTCGAACCCGGGCGGGTTCTGCCCCTGCGTGTGCTGCAGGATCGTTTCCAGCTTGTCCAGCGCCTTGGCCAGCCGCGCCTCGGGGCTGCTGGCCGCCTCGTATTCGTCCCACAGCATCGTGATCTCGTCCCGCAGCGGCGGGGGGAGCGGCCCCAGAATTGTGAGCAGGTCGCGGCGCTCATCCTGCGCCTTTCCCGCCGCCAGCGACGCCTGCTCCGGCGCGGGCACGTCGCCCCCGATCACCTCGCCCAGGTCGTGGATGATGCAGATCTTTACCAGCCGCGCGAAGTCCACGCCGGGGAACTCGGGGTGCAGCACCATGGCCATCAGGCACAGGCGCCAGGTGTGCTCGGCCACACTCTCGCGCTCGCCGGACGTGGTCCATCCGCTGCGCGGCGTGGTCTTGAGCCCCTCCGCCAGGCGGAGAAAGTGCAGAACTCCCTCGATCTCGTCGTGCGTCATGGACGGCGCGTGTCGTGAGAAGTGCAGAGGCGGGACGGTCAGGCGAGCCAGTCGATGGAAAGCCCGTGCATGTGCGTGACCGCGACGGGCTCTCCGTTCACCGCCAACACCGAGTGGCCGGGCGGCGGGGCCGTCCGCAGCCGCGCCGCGACCCGGGGAAGGACGTCCGCAGACTCGTTGCTGATCCACACCGCGCCCAGTCTCGCCACCAGCCGCGCGAACCGGTCGCGCTTCTGCGCGTCCACGTACGCCAGAACCGCGGTGTGGAAGACCACGAGCGTGACGTCGCGCGGGGCGCGGGCGGCGAGCGCGGCCAGGTCGTCCACCAGGTCGCCGCGCACCACCTCCGGCGGGTCGCGCCGGGCGACGGCGACGGCCTGGCCCAGGCGCTCGGCGCGCGCGTCGTCGCCGGGCCACACCAGCGTCTGCAGCCACGCCACGTCCTCCTCGTCCCCCAGATCCACGGGGCTCAGGTCCAGGCCGGCGCGCCAGACGATGCGCGGCATCCGCTCTGGCAGCGGCGTATCGCTGCTGGCGCGGCAGGGAAAGACGGGGGTGTCCGGGCCGGCGCCGTCCGGGCGCAGCGAGGCGCGGCCGTAGTCGTACGCGTACCGGTCCGGAAGCAGGCACAGCCCCGCGGACGCACCCACCTCAATGATCGCCAGCGGCTCCGGGAGGCGCGCCATGGCGGGGAGCAGGGTGGCGCAGCGGCCCGGCTCGTTGCTCTGCGTGCTGCGGGCCAGGATCAGCGCGCGGATGGGCTCCGGGTGCGCCAGCAAAGTCCGCTCGAAGTCCGCCGCGTCCGCCGGGGTGCCGAACAATCGGCGCGTGGCGGCAAAGACCAGGTTGGGCTGCTGCTTGGCCGGGGGAAGCCGCGCGATGAGGCGGAGCAGCGCCTCCGACTGCGACACCCGCGCGGCCATCTCCGAGTACAGCGCGGACGAGCCGCGCGTCTCGATCTCCGCGAAGTTCCGGTAGCGCTCGCGCAGGCCGGTGTACTGCTCGTCGTCCATCATGCTGCTGGGCAGGAGAACATCACTGGATCGCTGGGCATCGGGATCCGGCGCAACGGGGCGCATGGCGGTGGGAAGGGATGATGATCCCCCGCCACGACGCAATCGCCAGCGCGTCACGAGCGGATCACCAGTCCGAACCGGAGCCGGAACCCGAATCCGAGCAGGAGTCCGAACTCGAGTCTGAACTGAGATCCGAAGCCGAGTCGGAGCCGAAGCCGGAACTGAAGTCCCCGCCCGCGTCCGCCGCGCAGTCCGCGGCGGAGTCCCACGCCGGCACGGAATCCGGCACCGGCGTGCACTCGGCGGCGGAATCCCACCGCGTCCGTTCGTCGTCCAGCGCGACGTCCGCGGCCGCGGCGGAATGCGTCGGCGCATTATCGCCCGAGAACGAGGTCGCGATCGAGTCGACCAGCGGAGCCGGAGTGCGCGCCCAGGCGTGCGGCGGCCGCGGCGCGTCCACCACGGCCGTCGGCACTTCGTCCAGCGTGCGCGGCGGCACCGGTGCCATCGACTGCGCCGCGACGGCGGGCCTGGGCCCCGGAAAGAGCGGAATGTCCGCTCGGCTCGCTCCTGCCCCGCCGGCCCCCGCACTCTGCCCGCGCTTGCGAAAGGCGCGCACGATTTGATAGAGCACCAGCCCGCTCACCGCCACCACCATTCCCAGGAACGCCCAGAACAGGATGCTTCTGCCGCCCAGGAACATCCCGGCGGGCAGCACCACCGGTCCGTCCAGCGGCTGCACGGACACGGCGTCCAGGTACAGGTTGTCCAGCCCGTCCTCCAGCAGCGCCACCTCTACCAGCGTGTACGCGCTGTCAGTGGACCGCACCTCGTATGTCAGGCGCCGGACGGTGATCTGCGTGGTCCAGTGGGAGGCGGCGCCCACCAGCCGCACTTGCTGCACCGTGCTCCCGGGCGGAAAGAAGCGCGCGAAGCCGGCGATGGTATCCGCCGCGCCGGGAAGCTGCATGAGCCCCGGAGAAAAGCGGTGCGCCAGGGCCGCGGCGTTGCGGGCGCGCACGAACGCCACCACCTCCCGGGCGTACTTGTCCGCCTTGGGCGTGGACATCGTCAGCAGGTCGGACTCGCTCGGCGGCGCGCACGAG
>NZ_DASVTX010000138.1:0-3120 GCF_036387355.1 Longimicrobium sp. | reverse complement strand
ATCCCCGGGATCCCGAGTTCGAGTCGCTGGTGGAGTTTCTGAAGGAAACCCGCGGCTTCGACTTCAGCGGCTACAAGCGGTCCACCCTCACCCGGCGGGTGGAGCGGCGGATGGCCACGCTTGAAATCGCCTCGTACGACGCGTACCGGGACTTTCTGGAGCTTCACCCGGAGGAATACGGCGAGCTCTTCAACACCATCCTCATCAACGTCACCTCGTTCTTTCGCGACCGCGACGCGTGGGACACGCTGGCCCGCGAGTACGTCCCCGCCCTGCTGCGCGACCGCGGCCCCGACGCGCCCATCCGCGTGTGGAGCGCCGGCTGTGCCAGTGGAGAGGAGACGTACAGCCTGGTGATGCTGCTGGTGGAGGCGATGGGGGTGGAAAGCTTTCGCGAGCGGGTAAAGGTGTACGCCACCGACCGCGACGACGAGGCGCTGGCCCACGCCCGCGCGGCCGTGTACCAGGGCAAGGATCTGGACGACCTGCCTGAGGGCTACGCGGAAAAGTACTTCGAGCCGGTGGGCACCGGCTTCGTGTTCCGGGCGGACCTGCGGCGGCAGGTGATCTTTGGCAAGCACGACCTGGTGCACGACGCGCCCATCTCGCACCTGGACCTGCTGGCCTGCCGCAACGTGATGATGTACTTCAACACCGAAGTACAGGCCAGCATCCTGGCCCGCTTTCACTTTGCCCTTAAGGCCGACGGCCTGCTGTTTCTGGGCAGGGCCGAGATGATGCGGTCGCACGGCGGCATGTTCGTTCCCGGCAACCTGGGGTCGCGCGTGTTCCGCAAGGCGGTGCCCGGCACCGGGCGCGACCGCCTGCTCCTGCTGGGGCGCGGCGGCGGACACGGCACCAGCGTGCGGCTCCCCGCCAGCCCCGCCGTGGTGGCCCACGAGGTGGCGCTGCGCGACGCCGCGCTCAACGCCGGGCCCGTGGCGCAGCTGGTGGTGGGCGCCGCGGGGCTGCTGCTGCTGGCCAACGACGCGGCGCGCCGGCTGTTCGGCATTGCCGCCACGGACCTGGGGCGCCCGCTGCACGACCTCAAGGTCTCGTACCGCCCCGTGGAGCTGCGCTCGCGCATTGAGCAGGCGGTCACCAACCAGCGCCCCGTGTTCGTCCCCAACGTGGAGCACGCGACGGGGGACGAGCTGCGCAGCTTTGACGTGCAGGTGACGCCGCTGGACGGCGGCGACGGGCGGCTGGGCGTGTCCATCACCTTTGTGGACGTGACCCGCCACACCCGCCTCAAGGCCGAGGTGGACCTGGCCGGGCAGGCGCTGGAAACGGCATTCGAGGAGCTGCAGAGCACCAACGAGGAGCTGGAAACCACCAACGAGGAGCTGCAGAGCACCGTCGAAGAGCTGGAAACCACCAACGAGGAGCTGCAGAGCACCAACGAAGAGCTGGAGACCATGAACGAGGAGCTCCAGAGCACCAACGAGGAGCTGGAGACCACCAACGACGAGCTGCACCGCCGCACCGCCTCGCTCAACGACGTGAACGCCTACCTGGCCTCGGTGCTCACCAGCCTGCGCGCCGGTGTTGTGGTGGTGGACCGGGAGATGCTGGTGCAGGTGTGGAACCGCAGCATGGAAGAGCTGTGGGGGCTGCGCGCCGACGAGGTGAACGGGCAGCCGCTTCTGCACCTGGACATCGGGCTCCCCGTGGAACAGCTCAAGGCCCCGCTGCGCGCCGTCCTGGAGGCGCGGGCCGACTATCAGGAATCGGAGCTGGACGCGGTGAACCGGCGCGGCCGCCCCGTGCGCTGCCACATCGCCATGTCTCCGCTGCGGTCCAGCACCGGCGAAATCCGCGGGACGGTGATCCTGCTGGAAGACCGCCCCGTGGCCGCCGCCTCCTGACCCGCGGCATGACCGCCCGCGACCGCGACCCCGAACACGACGTGCGCCGCTCCCTGCAGCGGCTGGACGCGCTCGTGCACGCCCGGCGCGAAGCCGGCGAGCCGGACCCCGCCGGGCTCGAGGACATCCGCCAGTCCATCGAGGCGCTCTACACGGCGATGGAAGAGCTGCGCGTGGCGGAAGAAGAGCTGCGCGTACAGAACGAGCAGCTGGAACTCTCGCAGGTGCAGGCCGCCATCGAGCGGCAGCGCTACCTGGAGCTGTTTCAGCTGGCGCCGGACCCGTACCTGGTGACCACGGTGGAGGGCGTGATCCTGGACGCCAACTACGCGGCCTCGGCGCTGGCCGGCATTTCCGCGGACCGGCTGGTGGGCCAGCCGCTGGTGACGCTGGTGGTTCCGGAGGCGCGCCGCACCTTTCGCGGCGTGCTGACGCGCGCCATTCCCCTGGGCCGGCTGGACGACTGGGAAGTGCGCGTGCGGCCGCGGGGCGGGGACGCGCCGGTGGACGTGTCGTGCAGCGTCACCGTGGTGCTGAACGAGGAAGGCGACCCCGCGCACCTGCGGTGGATCCTGCGCGACATCAGCGAGCGCCGGCGCGCGGAGCAGACCGCCCGCGCGCTGGCCCGCGAAGAAGCCGCGCACGCCGAGGCCGAGGCCGGGCGGGCGCGGCTGCAGGGCGTGCTGGAAGGCATTTCCGACGCCTTCGTGGGGGTGGACGCGCACTGGCAGATCACCTACGTGAACCGCCGCGCGGCCGAGATGTGGCACCGCTCGCGCGACCAGCTGCGCGGCCGCCTTCTGTGGCGCGAACTGTCTGCCGCGGTCGGCAGCGAGCCGCACGCCGCCCTGCTGCGCGCCATGGACACGCGCGAGATGGTGGAGCGCGAAACGCGCTTTCCCGTGGGGCGCCGGTGGATCGAGCTGCGCGCGTATCCGGCGGAAGAGGGCGGAATGTCCATCTTCTTTCGCGACATCACCACCCGGCGCGAGCACGAGGCGGAGCGGCAGCGGCTGCTGGCGCAGGCGCAGGCCCAGCGCGCGCTGCTGGAAACGGCGCTGCGCAACATTCCCGGCGGCATGGTGATCGTGGAGGCGCCGGACGCGCGGATGGTGCTGCACAACGAGGAGGCGGCGCGCATCCTCGCCCATCCGCTGCACGAGGAGGGCGGGGTGGACGCCCTGGCCCGCCACTACGGGATGCTGCGCCCCGACGGCGCCCCGGCCCCGGCGGAGACGTATCCCATCTTTCG
>NZ_DASVTX010000137.1:0-9531 GCF_036387355.1 Longimicrobium sp. | reverse complement strand
CGGGCTGTTCGCCCGCGCCCCGCTTCGTTGCAGCATGGTGGTTCCGCTTCGGTCAGCGGCCGCCGTACGCGTATCCGTACGAGTAGCCCGCATTGTAGTACTGCGGCTGTCCCACGTCGTAGTCGTTGATCACCACGCCGGCCACGGGCACCTTGAGGTGGCGGAGCTGGCCGGCGGCGGCCGCGAGCTGGTCCTTGGCCGTGCGTCCGGTACGAGCCACCAGGATGGTACCGTCCGCCAGGGAGCCGAGCACGCCCGCGTCCGTCACCAGGTTCACCGGTGGGGTGTCGATGACGATGGCCGGGTACTGCTCGCGCAGCCGGGCCAGCAGCTCGCGCATGCGCTGAGAGCCCAGCAGCTCCGACGGGTTGGGCGGAAAGACGCCCGCCGCGAGCACGTACAGGTGCGTGTCACCCACCCGCTGCACCGCGTCTTCCAGCGCCACGGACCGCATGAGCACGTGGGTCAGGCCGGGCTCCTGCCGCAGCCCGAAGTTGCGGTGCAGCCCGCCGCGGCGCAGGTCGGCGTCAATCAGCAGCGTGCGCGTGCCCTGCTCCGCCAGGGCCGTCGCAAGGTTGCACGACGTGGTGCTCTTGCCGTCGCCGGGGAACGCGCTGGTCACCATCATCACCTGGGGCGCGCCGTCTGCTCCCGCAAAAGTGAGGCTGGTGCGGAGCGCGCGGAACGATTCGGCGGCCGGGCTCATGGGCTCGCGGAGCACGATGGGCGCGAGCGGCTCGGCCACCGTGGCCATCTGCGAGGCCCGCCGGGAGCCCGCGCCCGAGATCAGGATGCGCAGGCGGCCTCCTTCGGTAAACTGCGACCGGATCCGGGGAACCATTCCCAGAATGGGCAGCCCCACCGTGGCCGTCATCACATCCTGCCGCGTGCGGATGCGGGTGTTGAGCGCTTCGCGGGTGAAGGCCGCGCCCACGCTCAGCAGCGTTCCCAGACCCAGCGCCAGGACCATGTTGATCAGCGGGCGCGGAGAGATGGGCTCCTGAGGAACGGTGGCGGTGTCGATGACCCGGATCTGCCCCGGCTCGACGGCTTCCTTGATCTCCGCTTCCTTGAGCCGGGTCTGCAGCAGGGTGTAGATGTCTTCCAGCAGCTTCTGCTGCCGGGCCAGCCGGGCGAACTCCACCTCGCGCCGGGGAATGGACTGCATCTCGCTCCGGCGCCCGCCCAACGACGACGCGAGGGGAGCGATCTGGGCGTCGAGCCCGTGCAGATAGCCCTGCGCGGTCTCGTCGAGCCGGCGCCGGAGGTCGGCGATGCGGCTGTCCAGATTCTGCATGTCGGCGTTCGCGCCGGTGCGCCGCAGCGCCATCTGGCCGCGCTCGTTCTCCAGCGTGGTAAGGGACTGCAGCAGGTCACCAACCGAACGGTTGGAAAGGAACACGGGGAAGGAGGCGAGCTGCTGGTACCGCCCCGCGCCCTCGGCCCCCGCGGGCTGCGCGCGAAGCTGCGACAGGAACTGCGACAGTGCCTGCCGCTCACCATTCAGGTCGTCGAGCCGGGCCTGCAGTTCGGCCAGGCGCTGCACGTCGCGCGACGCCTGCTCGCCCAGGTTCACGATCTGGGCCTGCTCGCGAAAGCCGCGAAGGTCCGCCTCGGCACGCTGGAGGTCCGCCTGGTACGAAGCCACCTGCTGGCGCAGGAAGGTGACGGTGCTGCGCGACTCCGACTTGGCCGTCCCGCGCTTGTAGGCGATGAAGCCGTCCGCGATGGCGTTGGGAACCGCGGCGGCCAGGGCCGGGTCCGTGCTTTGGTAGCGCACCGCGATCAGCTGTGCCCGCGGATTGGGGCGGGCGATGGCCAGCCCGGCCTGTACCGCGCGCGCCGCGGCCACCGGCGGCACCACGGCCAGGCGGATGACCGGAGCCTGGGTGCCGGCGCGCAGGGTCACGCGCGCGCCGCCCAGGTCAGCCGGGACGCCGGCCGTAACAGTGCGGGGCAGCCGAACGCCCTGGAAGCCATCCTCGCGCTGAACGGTGTAGGTGCCGTTCCCGGTGCGGGTGAGCACGGCGATCCCGTTGCGGGCCGACTCGGGGACGAACACCGAGGCCAGGACCGCGGCACGCGGCGCATTGGGCTCCATCACCCACACGCGCAGCCCCAGGGAATCCACGGCCTGGCGCGCGATCAGCTCGCTCTGCAGCACCATGATTTCCGTCTCGATCCGCTCCTGGGCCCCGCCCAGAACCCGGCCCACTTCGCCGAACAGCTGCATCTGGCTCTGCTCGGGGTCGATGCGGATGGTTGCGCGGCTCTGGTACACCCGCGGCTGGCGGAACGTATAGGTTGCCATGGCCGCCACGGTGCCCAGGAGCACGACCGCGATCAGCCATCGGTTGCGCAGAAGCACCGACAGCACGTCCCGAAGATGAATCGTCTGCTCCACGTCCGCTTGCCCAGTGCTGAGCACGATGGTGCGTTCGGGAGGAAGTGACTTGGGCATGATCATGAGCCTCGTTGCGGCAAGGCCGCGGTCAGCGGCGGGCCAGGGTAAGCAGAATCCCCAGAAGAGAAAGCGAGCCGGACACCAGTGCGGCGCTGTTGCGGTCCATCCACGGCCGGCGGTCGACGATGATCTGGTCGCCCGACAGTACGTCGCTGTGCGTAAGGGTGGCCGAGGCCACCGCATGCCGCTGAATCACCTGCCCGCCGCGAAAGATGCGGATGCGGCGCAGGTCCCCGTTGGTGGTGGGGCCGCCGGCGAGCGCCACGGCTCCGGCCAGGCTGATGGTGGGGTCTGCCAGGTACACGCCCGGCTTCACCACCTCGCCCAGCACGTCCAGCCGGCGCAGGGGGGTGATGGAGATGGACGGGTTGGTGAGTTCCGCCCGGTACGCCGCCGTGAGCGTGTCGGCCAGGTCTCGCATGGGGATGCCCGAAATCACCCGGCGCCCCAGCAGCGGCAGCACCACCGAACCGTCCTGCGCCAGGGGAAAGTCGCCGTTCAGTTCGGGCTCGCGCCAGATGGTCACGCGAAGAACGTCGCCCGGCCGGAGGGAAATCTGGTCGGCCGCGCCGGGCGCCGCCTGGGCGCGAGCCACCGTCGGCCAAAGGACGAGCGCGGCGAGCGCCAGTACAAGAACACGGTGCATTTTCGTAGGATCGACAAGACAGGGCAGGGCCGCTCCAACTCCGCGTCGGCCCGCTGAACCGGCGGTCCGGAAAGGGACCGGAGTATACCACGAACGGGGCGGGGGGTCAAGCCAACAAAAGAGTTACGGGCATTCGGCGCGCGCTCCCCCCACGGCGCCGGAGCGGTTCCCGGGCCGGCCGGCGGGGTTTGGGCAAGGCACTCCGCAACGGCCCTGGCCGGCGCCGGCACCGCTTGCCTGCACCACAAGCGGGTGTAAGTTGCGGCAGACCCCGCCCGGGGATCGGCGGTCCCGGGCAGACCACGGGCGAGGCGCCGCGACGCCATGCACAATCCACCTCCTGGTGACGAGCGGGGGCCGCTCGCTCGGGGGAGCGCGGCTGATGGACGTGAACTCTGAGGCCCCGGGCATGCCGCCGGCGGAGCTGGAAGCTCCGCGGAGCGGGGGCGTGCTGGCGCGCCAGATCGCCCGCTACCTTCCGGGAATGATCGTACCCGCCGCGGTGGCGCTGGCGTCCACCGCAATCTTCACCCGGGTGCTCTCCGCCCCGGAGTACGGCCGCTTCAGCCTGGCCCTGGGGATCGCGATGCTGGTGGCGTCGGGTTCCGGACAGTGGCTGCGGCAGAGCACCTCCCGCTTTCTTCCGGCCGCCGACACCGCGCGCGAAGAAGCCGTGGTGCTGGCCTCGGCGGCGTACGGCCTGGTTCTGCTCACGCTCGCCCTGGCCGTCGCGGGGGGCGCTGTGCTCGCCTTGCGCGCATGGGTGATTCCCGGTGCCGCTCCGGAGCTGGTGTCGGCTTCGGCCGCGTTCGCCGTGGCCACGCTGCTGCTGCAGCAGCTGCTTGCGCTGCTGTCCGCACAGCAGCGGGCAGGGCGCCACAGTGTGTACCAGACCGCCGAGTCCGTCCTGCGCTTCGGAGCGGCGCTGGTCCTGGTGGGGCGCGTTCCCCGGGGCGAAAGCCTGCTCTGGGCCAGCGCTGCTGCCTCCGCGGTCCTGGTGCCCGTTCTGTGGCGCGACGTCGGCCTGCCCTCACCTGCCGCCGCGCTGCGCCGCGGCAGGGAACTGAGTTCCCGGCTGCGCGCCTGGGCCGGATACGGCGTGCCCATGGCCGGCTGGTTCATCTGCGCCACGCTCCTGGAGGCGGCGGACCGGTACGTGATCGAGTGGGCCCGGGGCAGCGCCGAGGTCGGGATCTACTCCGCCAACTACGGACTCGTGGTGCGCGCGGCCGGGCTGGTGGCCCTTCCCGCCGTCATGGCCGCGCATCCGCTGCTCATCCGCGCGTGGGAGCGGGGGGCGCCCGGCGAGGCGGCCTGGCTGCTGGGACAGATCGTGCAGCGGTTCATCATTGCGGGGCTGGTGGCGTGCACCCTGGGGTGGGCCTTCGCCCGCGACGCGGCCGCCGTGCTGGGGCCCGAGTTTCGCGCCGGGTACCGGGTCATTCCGCTTGCCCTGGCGGGACTGCTGCTCTGGCACATGGGTCTATACCTGCACAAGCCCTTGGAGTTTCACCGGCGCACCCGGCGAATGCTTGCGCTGGCGGGAGGAGCCGCCGCACTCAACCTGGCGCTGAACGCCGCGCTCGTGCCCGTGTATGGATATCTGGCGGCCGCCTGGGTCACGCTGGCCAGCTACGCGGCATATGCGGCCGGAGCCGCCGTTCAGGGGCGCCGGCTTCTGGCGTGGAGGTTCGACTGGCTTCCCGTGGCGGCCACCGCGGCGGGGTGTGTGGCGTGGGCGGCCGGTGCCGCCGCCTTGCGCGAGGCGCTCGGCGTGGCCGGTGTGCTCGCGTGGGCGGGCGGGGTATCCGCCGCCGCGCTCGTGTTTCATCTCCGGGCCCGCCGTGCTGCACGGGGCGGGTGAGCCGCCCGGCACGTTCATGCCCTCACTCCGCGGAAGCCGGGGATGCCGGACCGTCCTGCACTGCACATCGTGATCGTAAACTGGAACGGAGGCGCGCGGCTTGCCGAGTGTCTCCGTTCCATCGCGTCTGCCCGCCGGGAAACCGTGGTGCTCCGGCGCGTGACCGTCGTGGACAACGGCTCCACGGACGGATCGGCGCAGAACCTGGACGGGTGCGGAATTCCCCTGCACGTGGTGCGCAACCCTCGCAACGTGGGTTTTGCGGCGGCGTGCAACCAGGGTTCGCGGGGCTGCGCGGCCGACTACCTCCTGCTGTTGAACCCCGACACGCGTCTTTCCGCCACTGCACTGGAGGCCCCCGTCGCGTTTCTGGAAGCCGCGGAAAACGCGGGCGTGGGCATCTGCGGCGTCCAGCTCGTGGACGACGCCGGACGGGTGAGCCGCACCTGCGCCCGGTTCCCCACTCCCGGGCGGTTCGTGGCCAGGGGGCTCGCGCTGGACCGGGTCGCTCCGCGCGCGTTTCCCCCGCACTTCATGGTGGAGTGGCCGCACGGCGAGAGCCGCGCGGTGGATCAGGTCATGGGCGCCTTTTTCCTGACACGAGGGGCGCTCTGGGCGCGGCTGGGCGGGTTCGACGAAAGGTTCTTCGTGTACTTCGAAGAAGTGGATTACGCGCTGCGCGCCCGGGCCGCCGGATACGGCTCCTACTTCCTGACCGCTACGCAGGTGTACCACGAGGGCGGCGCAAGCTCGGGGCAGGTGCCCGCGCGCAGGCTGTTCTATTCGCTCCGCAGCCGGATCCTGTACAGCTGCAAGCACTTCGGGGCTCCAGGCGCCGCGCTGGTGCTGCTTTCCACCCTGGCGCTGGAGCCGTGGACCCGCCTGGCGCTCCAGGGAGCGCGGGGCTCGCTGCGCGGGGCCGGAGAAACGCTGGCCGCCTACGGCCTGCTCTGGAGAAACCTGCCGCGGATCCTGGCCGCCGCCCGGCGTTGAAGGTCCTGCTGCTGAGCCGGTACACCCGGCAGGGGGCCAGCAGCCGCGTGCGCAGCTACCAGTTCCTCCCGTATCTCGGCGCGCACGGGGTGCAGGTCACGGCGAGCCCGCTGCTGGACGAGGGCTACCTGGACCGCCTGTACACCGGACGGCCCCGCGATTACACGGCGGTGGCCCGCGCCATGGCCTCCCGCGCTTCGCTTCTGCGCCGCGCAGCCGAGTTCGACCTGTTGTGGATTGAAAAGGAACTGTTCCCCTGGCTCCCGCAGTGGGGCGAGTCGCTGCTGGCGCGCAGCGGCATCCCGTACGTGGTGGATTTCGACGACGCCGTGTTCCACTACTATGACGAGCACCGCACCGGCTTTGTCCGCCGGGTCCTGGGCCGCAAGATCGACGCGGTCATGCGGGGCGCGGCGGTGGTGGTCGCGGGGAACGAGTACATCGCCGGACGTGCCCGGAGCGCGGGCGCCCGGACCGTGGAAATCCTGCCCACGGTGGTGGACCTGGATCGCTACCGGGTGCAGCCGCGCATTCCCGGTGCGCCGTTCACCGTGGGGTGGATGGGAACCCCGGTGACCGCCGCCCTGCTTGACGGAGTCGCCGGGGTGCTGGCGGAAGCGGCCCGCGAGGGCGACCGGGTCGTGCTGGTGGGCGCGGGCGCGGCGCCCCCGTCCGTGAGGGCCGAGGTGCGCCCGTGGTCCGAAGCGGCCGAGGTGCGGGACATCCGCGATTTCGACGTCGGCATCATGCCCCTTCCCGACACGCCGGTGGCGCGGGGCAAGTGCGGGTACAAGCTGATCCAGTACATGGCGGCCGGGCGCCCCGTCATTGCCTCCCCCATCGGTGCGAACCGCGCCATCGTGCAGGACGGGGTTTCGGGATTTCTGGCGCGCGACGCGGGCGAGTGGCGCCGCGCGCTGCGCCTGCTGCGCGCGGACCCGGAACTCGCGGTGCGCATGGGACGCGCGGGCCGGGAGCGGGTGGAGCGCGAATACAGCCTGGCCGTCGTCGCGCCGCGCCTGCTCGGCATCCTGCGGCAGGCCGCTCGCGGCGGCGCGGCGTGCGCGCCCTCCTCACCGGCCGCCGAATGACCGGCCCGGGTGGCGCCGCGCCCAGGAGCCCGCATGGCTGATGTGCCGCCGTTCCAGGGTGCCACCGGGCGCGCCACGCACACCGTCGTGCGCCAGGCGCTGTGCGCGCGCCGGTGGGCCCTGCGCGTGCTGGCCGGCGGCAATCCCGAACCCGCCCCGGCGCTGTCCGCGCAGGGATGGTCCCTGTTCCTGGAGGCGGAGCGGTGCGCCCTGGCGCTGCAGCGGCGTCTGGGAGAGGGCGCCTCCGTGCTGGGCGCGGGCGAGCCCGTGCTGCGGCACGCCGCCACCCTCGAGATGATGCGGGCGATGTCGCTGCAGGCGCAGCTGCGCACCGTGGCCCCGCTGCTGCGGCGCAACGGCTGGCCGGGGATCGTGCTGAAGTCCGGCGCGGAGCTGGCGGGCGGGGGCGACCCGGTGGACGTGGCGGACGTGGACCTGCTGGTGGCGCCGGAGCACGCGGCGCCGCTGGCCCGCGCGCTGGAGCAGGAGGGCCCGTACGCCACCGTGGGCCGCGACGCGGCGCCCGGCAGCCGCGAGTGGGAGGCCGCCAAGCGGCTCGCGCCCGGGTCGGTGATGATCGAGATCCACCACTCCGTTCCCTACCTGGGCCCGGGGATCGACTTCTGGGCCGACCCGCGCCCCACCCGGGTGGCGGGCGTTCTTCGTCCCGCCCCGGCGCTGCACCTGTGGCACCTGCTGGTGCACGGCGTGGTGCACCACCCGGAGCGGGTGGGCACCGTGCGCGACCTGCTGCTGATGGCGGCGGCGTTCCGGAACTGCTCCGCCGGGGAGGTGGCGTGGGTGCGGGCGCGTACGGCGAATGCGCTGGTGCCGGCGGACCTCGTGGCCATGCTGGACGCCGCGGCGGCGCTGGCGGCCGGGAAGCCGCCGCGGGACCGCTTCGAGGTGGTGGCCGCGGTGCGCTACCGGCTCTACCTCAGCCCGCAGCCGGGGGCGCTGGCGCGGGTGTTTCCGCGCACCTGGCCGGCCGCGTTCGCCCTGGCCAGCGGGCGCGAGGCCTACCGGGCGCTCTGGGTGGGGTCGCAGAAGTCGGCCCTGGTGCCGTCCGCCTTCCGCGGCGACACGCGCCTGGACCACGTGGCGCCGCGCCTGTCGCACCTGCTGCGCACCTCGCGGCGCGTGCTGCTCCTGGCCGCGTCCACCCCCGGCGCGTGGATGCTTGCCCGCGGGGCCGCCCGGGACGCGCGCTCCTCCCGCTGATCCCGTCGTTTCCGGTGGACGGGGGTCTGCCCGTCCGCCGGAGGGTGGCGTTGCCGCGGACCGACGCGGCGCACCCGCCGGACGTCCATGTTGCCCGGTCCCGGGAGGGGGCGTATCTTTGCCCGCGCAAACGGGTTTCGGCCCGTGCGCTCCCCGTCGTCCGCCGTCCGGGTCCCATCTCCCCGCACTGCCCCCTTGCTCCGACATCCCATCTCATCGCCCGTGCAGGCGGCCTCGCAGGGGCTGCGGCTGCGCGCCTGGGCGCTCCCTCTCCTGGCCGGCGCGTCCACGGCGGGCCCGCCCGCCGCGTCGCCCGCGGAGTGGGGCGCCTTTCTGGCCGCGGAGCGGTGCGCCCTTCCCCTTCGGCAGCGGCTGGGCGGGGCGGGGCACCTGCCCGGGGAGGCGGCCGCGGTGCTGGATGCGCGCGCCACGGTGGAGATGAAGCGCTTCCTTTCCGCCGCCGCGCAGTGCCGCCGGGTGGCGGGGGAGCTGCGCCGGTGGGGATGGACGGGGGTGGCACTGAAGGGGGGCGCGGCCGCGGCGTCCGGGGGCGAGCCGCTGGACGTGGTGGACCTGGACCTGCTGGTGGAGCCGGGGAACGCCGCCGCGCTGGCCCGCGTCCTGGACGAGCGCTGCGGCTTTCGCGCCACCCGCGCCGATCCCGGCCCGGGCCTCACGGGGGGCTGGGAGCTGGCGCCCCGCGGCACCGAGCGCGACATCCCGGTGGAGATCCACTACGACGTGCCGCACCTGGGCGCGGGGGTGGACCCGTGGGCCGGCCTGCGTCCCACGCGGGTCGAGGGCGTGTTTCGCCTGGCCCCCGCCACGCACCTCCTTCACCTTCTGGTGCACTCCGTGGTGCACCACGTGGAGCGCCGCGGGCAGATCCGCGAACTGGTGCTGCTGCGCGCTGCGCTGGAGGCCTGCACCGCCGGGGAGCGGGCGGGGGTGCGCGCCCGGGTGCAGGCGCACCCCCTGGCGGAGCCCCTGCTGGCGGTGTGGGAGATGGCGGAGGCCCTGGCCGCGGGGCGGGTTCCGGACGACCCGTTCGCCGGGGTCGCGGCGGTGCGGCTGGCCATGGCCGCCGGCGTGGAGGACGCGTATCCGCGCGGCCCCGCGCTGCGGACGTTCAAGGACGCGGCGTACGCCATGGCGGCGGGGGAGGGCGAGTTCGCCCGGCTCTGGTACGGCGCGCGCTCCAGCGTGCTTCCCCCCGCGGACTTTCGGGGCGATTCGTGGCTGGACCGCCGAC
>NZ_DASVTX010000136.1:0-9722 GCF_036387355.1 Longimicrobium sp. | reverse complement strand
GCACCGCCTCGATCACAAGGTCGGCGGTGGACGCGGCGGCATCCACGTGCGCCTCGTCGCGCAGGTTGGCCAGGGCGGACTCGCGCGCCTCGGCAGTCACCTTTCCGCGCTCCACGCCCTTGTCCAGGTTCGCGCGGATGGTGCCCAGCGCGCGCGCGACCGCGTCCGGCTGCGGGTCGTGCAGCACGACGCGGTAGCCGGCCATGGCGCACACCTGGGCAATGCCGTTGCCCATGGTGCCCGCGCCGAGAACGAGGACGGTCTGGATGGATGAGTCAGGCAAGAGTCGGCTTCCGGCGACGGTGAAAATCGTTCCGCAGAGAAGCCGTTGATATACGCGAGCCGCGGCGGGCGCCGCAAGCGCGGGGACCGAAGGCGGGGAGCCGCCCGTCCCCGCACTCGGGCGGGATCAGGCGCGCTCGCGATTGCGCGCGGCGACGCCGATGGCTTCGCAAACGGTGGGGAACACGCGCTGGCCGAACGGGTGCGAGGCAAAGGCGCGCTCGCCGCCCACCGGAGCCGGGGTTCCGCCCGTCAGCCGCCCCGCGCCGTCACGCTGGATGACGGCCATGTCCTGCACCTTGGCGGTGCCGCAGTCCACGCGGTGCTGCGATTCGCGGGTGAGCACCGTGCCCGTCCCGTTCGCGGCCACGGTGTCGAGCACGAGCGAATCGGTGCGCACCCACACCACGCGCTTGCTGCCCTCGCTCACGATGCGCGACGTATCGAGCGAGGTGTAGACCTGCGTGGAGCGGCCGATGGTCATCCACGGCGCGGTGGCGCGCGGCGGCATGGGCCGGCTGCTGCCCCCGCACGCGGCCAGCGCGGCAGAACACAGGACGAGCAGAGCGAGAGTAAGCTTCACGGAGAATCGGAGATGTCGGTGTGGAGCGTTCCGGCGCGGACCTTTGCAAACGCCGTCGCGCGTTGAACGAGCGAGTCTCGCCGGTGCAGTCCGCGCAGGCGGACTTTGTGCCTTTCCAGCGGCGAATTCATTCGCTCTGGGCGGGCGGACGCGGGAGCCGGCCGCTTGCGACGATGCATCCGCTGCAGTCCGCGCAGGCGGACTTCGTGCTTTTCCAGCGGCGAATTCATTCGCTCTGGGCGGGTGGACGCGCAGATGCCAGCCGCTTGCGACGATGCATTCGGTGCGGTCCGCGCAGGCGGACTTTGCGCCGTTGTTGCCGCGACTTCAGTCGCCCGTCGCTCTACTCGCCGCGGAAGACGGGCGTGCGCTTCTCGTTGAACGCCGTGATTCCTTCCTTGGCGTCCGCCGACCGAAAACAGGCCATCTGCCGCTCGCGTTCGGCGTTCAGCATGGCGTCCAGATCCGCATGCAGCGACGCGCCCAGCGACTGCTTGGCGAAGCGCAGCGCCATCGGCGGCTTGGCGGCGAGTTCGGCGGCGAGCGCGCGGACGGCTTCCTCGAACTGATCCGCGGGGACCACGCGCTCGAACAGTCCGATGCGCGCCGCCTCCTCCGCATCCACCATCCGTCCGGTCAGCACCAGCTCCGCCGCGCGGCCGGGGCCCACCAGGCGGGGCAGGGTATAGGTCGCGCCCCAGTCCGGGTGCAGCCCGATGCGGTTGAACGTGAGGCCGATGGAGGCACGCGCCGAGGCAACGCGGAAGTCGCACGCCAGCGCCAGCGCCGCGCCCGCGCCCGCCGCGGGGCCGTTGACCGCGGCGATCACCGGCTGCTCCACGGACCGCAGCCGCCGGATCACCCACATCCCCGACTGCACCAGGCGCTCGAACGTGGCATCGTCGCCTCGGCCCAGCAGGTCGCTCATGACCTCCACGTCCGCGCCGGTGCCGAAGCCGCGCCCCGCGCCCGTGATCACCATCACCCGCACCTCCGCGGACGACGCCGCACGGTCAATGGCGTCGTGCAGGCGGTCGCGCATGTCTCCGGCGAATGCGTTCAGCCGGTCGGGGCGGTTCAGCGTGATCCACGCGACGCCGTCCTCCACGCGCGACAGGACGGAATCCGCCATCTCCGTCACGCTCACGAGTCCGCCCGCTCCACGATCATCGCGATCCCCTGGCCCACGCCGATGCACATGGAGGCCAGCCCGTAGCGCACGTTCTGCCGCCGCATCTCGTGAACGAGCGTGGTGAGAATGCGCGCGCCGCTGCTGCCCAGTGGGTGCCCCACGGCGACGGCGCCGCCGGACACGTTCACGATCTCCGGGTCGATCCCCAACTCGCGGACGCACGCCACGGACTGCGCGGCGAACGCCTCGTTCAGCTCCACCAGCCCGATCTGGCCGATGTCCATCCCCGCCAGCGCCAGCGCCTTGCGGACGGCGGGCACCGGCCCGATCCCCATCCGCTGCGGCTCCACGCCGGCCACCGCGCTCGCGACGATGCGCGCCATCGGCTTCAATCCCATGCGCTCCGCGGAGGCGGCGGACGCCACCAGCAGCGCCGCGGCGCCGTCGTTCAGCCCCGACGCGTTGCCGGCCGTGACCGTGCCGCCCTCCTTGCGGAACGCGGCCTTGAGCCCGGTCAGCGACTCCAGCGTGGTGTCCGCGCGGGGATGCTCGTCCGTGTCCACCATGCGCGGCGGGCCCTTGCGCTGCGGAACGGGGACGGGAACGATCTCGCCCGCAAAGTGGCCCTCGGCGATGGCCTGCGCGGCGCGCTGCTGGCTGCGGAGCGCGAACGCGTCCTGATCGGCGCGGCTCACGTGGAACTCCTCCGCCACGATCTCCGCCGTTTCCCCGAGCGAGACCGTCCACTCGGCGGGCATTCTGGGATTGACGAACCGCCATCCCAGCAGCGAATCCGCCATCTCCGGAACCCCGCGGGCGTAGCCTTCCGCCGGCTTGAGCATCACCCAGGGCGCGCGCGTCATGCTTTCCACGCCGCCGGCGATGAACGTTTCGCCCTCGCCGGCGCGGATGGCGTGCATGGCGCTGCGGACGGCTTCCAGCCCCGATCCGCACAGGCGGTTCACCGTCTGCCCGGCGACCGTGACGGGCATGCCGGCCAGCAGCGCGGCCATGCGCCCCACGTTCCGGTTGTCTTCGCCGGCCTGGTTGGCGCAGCCAAAGATCACGTCGTCCACGGTGGACGGGTCGATCCCGGTGCGTTCCACCAGCGCGCGCACCACGGTGGCGGCGAGGTCGTCCGGCCGCACGGAGGCCAGCGAGCCGTTGTAGCGCCCCACCGGCGTGCGGCAGGCGTCGAGGATGTAGGCGTCGGCGCGCGGAGAAGTCATCAGAAGAAAAGAAGTGCCCAGTTTCAAGTGCCAAGTGCCGGGAACTGAAGTGCCCAGGATTTAGTGCCTGGGAACAGAAGTGCCCAGGTCCAGGTGCCCAGTGCCCAGCCGCCCATCATCGCGGTGAGGATCACTCGATCGGAACGGAAAGCTTCTCGCGGATCACGGGGATGCCCGCGTGCTCCTCATCGTCCATCTCGCGACGGGTGAGCACGATCAACTGCACCGCGTCGATCAGGTTGGTGCGCGCCTCATCGAGCGTATCGCCCTGCGTCATGGGGCCGGAGATCTCCTGCGCCCACGCGATCCAGCCTTCGGGAACCTGCTGAAAGACCGCGGTCACCTGCAGATCCATCGTGCCCTCCCGGAAAGGTAAGACCGAGTGCCCAGCGCCGAAACCGGCACTGGGCACTTGAACCTGGGCACTTCAGTACTTCCGCACTAACGCACCCAGCACTCACGCACTGCCGTTACCCCAGATTCACCCACACGCTCTTTACCTGCGTGTACAGGTCCAGCGCGTGGCGGCCCAGTTCGCGGCCGTAGCCCGACTGCTTGTAGCCGCCGAAGGGGGACGCGGTGTCCAGGTTGTGGTACGTGTTGATCCACACCGTCCCGGCGCGCAGCTTGTGCGCGGCCACGTGCGCTTTGCGGACGTCCTTCGTCCACACGGCCGCGGCCAGGCCGTACTCCGTGCTGTTGCCGATCTCCAGCGCCTCGTCCAGGTCCTTGAACGTCTGGACGGCCAGCACCGGCCCGAAGATCTCTTCGCAGGCGATGGTCATGCGCGAAGTGACGCCGCCAAAGATGGCCGGGTTCACGAAGTAGCCGCGCTTGCCGTTCACCTCCACGCGGTCGCCGCCCATCAGCAGGTTGCCGCCCTCGGCCTTGCCCTGCTCGATGTAGCCCAGCACCCGGTCCAGCTGCTCCTGCGAAACCAGCGGCCCCAGGCGCGTCTTGGGGTCCATCGGGTCGCCCGGAACAAAGCCGGCGGCCCGCTTCACCAGCTTTTCCACGAACTCGTCGCGGATGCTCTCGTGCACCAGGAGGCGGCTTCCGGCCGTGCAGGCCTGGCCGGTGTTGTAGAAGATGGCCATGCTGGCGCCACGCACCGCCGCGTCCACGTCCGCGTCTTCCAGCACGATGTTGGGGCTCTTGCCGCCCAGCTCCAGCGACACGCGCTTGAGCGTGTCCGCCGCCTGCCGCTGAATGATCTTGCCCACTGCGGTGCTGCCGGTAAAGGCGATCTTGTCCACCTCGGGGTGCGCCACCAGCGCCGCGCCGGCCGACTCGCCGAAGCCCGTCACCACGTTCAGGATCCCCGCGGGGAGCCCGGCTTCCGCGGCGATGCGGGCCAGTTCCAGCGCGGTGAGCGACGTCTGCTCGGCGGGCTTGAGCACCATGGCGTTTCCGCAGGCCAGCGCGGGGGCCACCTTCCACGCCGCCATCGGCAGCGGGTAGTTCCAGGGGATGATGGCGCCGCACACGCCGACGGGCTCGCGGCGCGTGTAGTTCAGGTACGGGCCGGGGACGGGAATGACGTCGCCCTCGATCTTGTCGGCCCAGCCGGCGTAGTAGCGAAAGCAGTCGATCGACTCCTTGATGTCGATCATGCGTGCTTCCTTGACGGGCTTGCCGTTGTCCATCGTTTCCAGCCGGGCGAGCTCGTCGGCGCGCGCCTCCAGGCCGTCGGCGATGGCGTACAGCAGGCGGCCGCGCTTGCGGGCGTCCAGCTTCTGCCACGCGTCGCTCTCAAAGGCCGTGCGGGCAGCGCGCGCGGCGCGGTCCACGTCGTCGGCGCCGCCCTCGGCCAGCTGCGTCAGCGTTTCGGCGGTGGCGGGGTTGATGGTGTCGAACGTCTTGCCCGAGGCGGCGTCCTGCCACTCGCCCCCGATGAACAGCCGTCCCGGCTGGATCTCCAGCGTCGCCGTATCGCTCATGTTCCCGTGTGTTTGAACGTCCAGACTGCCGTCCCGCCCCAGGCGGGCTGATCTTTCTCTTCCGTCCGACGCGCGTACCCGTGCTGCTTCACGAACTGGGCACTAAGCACTGAGCACTTCTTTCCTTCGCACTCCGCACTCAGCACTCAGCACTTCGCACTGCTCTTTGGGCGTGCCCCTCCGCTGCGCTCCGGGTCGGGCTGCGCGCGCCGTAGGGCACGATACTACTGTGCCCAACGGCGGCAAGCCACCGCCGCGCCCGTTTCTCGTCGCGCCGGGCGTGCATTCGTGCGCGCGCGGCGGCGTCTTGCCCCTGCGGGCGCGCATCCCTCACGCAACCGCGCCCGCGTGAACGCGGGTGAGGCGGAGGGTCGGGCGTGGATCGTCAGGCCCCGGCGCGTGCGGAAAGGCCCCCTCCCCCCAACCCCCTCCGCCCGCTCCCGTGGGAGAGGGGGAGCCGTTCGGCGCAGGGACATCGCTCGGCGCGCGTCCCATGCCTCACACCCGGGGGGTGAATCGCGCCTCGCACCACACAAAGCCGCCTTCGCGGACCGTATACGAGGCCATCGCGCGCACACGGGATGGCGCCGTGCGGCCCCCGTCCAGAGCGAATGAATTCGCCGCTGGAACAGCACGAAGTCCGCCTCCGCGGACTGCATCCGCGGCTTCGGCGCACGCCACGCGAGCCGGGCCGTCCGCCGGGTCGGTTGAAGCCCCGATCGTGGACGCGACAGCGGCCGTGAGTCGGGGGTTCCCGCTGTTCGAGCGGCGGATTCATCCGCTCAGGCCTGCCCGCCACCCGCTCTAGCCCGCCCGCCGCCCCGAACTGCGGTTGGGGTGTGCCCCCTCTCCCACATCTGTTCGTGGGAGAGGGTGGACGCGTCTAAGCGCGGCCGGGTGAGGGCCACACCACCGGGCGATCCCCACTTTCGTACGTTCGTACTTTCGTACTCTCGTACTTCCCGCCCCGCACTCCGCACTGCCCGAAACGAAAAACGAGGCCGGGCCACTCGCGGCCCGGCCCCGTCCGTCGGTCCGTCGCTTACTTGCCGGTGAACTGCGGGGTGCGCTTTTCCACGTAGGCGTTCAGCCCTTCCTTGGCGTCCTGCGAGTTGAACAGCAGCGCCTGCAGTTCGCGCTCCAGCGCCAGCCCCTGCTCCAGCGGCAGCTCCGCGCCGCTCTGGCACGAGCGCTTGATGTTGCCCACGGCAAAGGTGGCCTTGTTGGGGCGGGTGAACTGCTTGGCGTACGCCATCACCTCGTCCACGAACGCGTCGCGGCTGGCGGTCTCCAGCACCTGGTTCACGATGCCCATGGCCGCCGCCTGGTCAAAGTCCAGGTTGTTGCCCTGAACCATCAGCTCGATGGCCTTGCTGGTGCCCACCAGCTTGGTGAGGCGCTGCGTGCCGCCCGTGCCGGGAAGCACGCCCAGCGCCACCTCGGGCAGGCCGATCTTGCCGGCGCCGCGCCGCGCGATGCGCAGGTCTGCCGCCATGGCGATCTCCAGCCCGCCGCCCACCGTATGGCCGTTGAGCGCCGCGATCACCAGCTTGGGCGTGTGCTCCAGCTTGAGCAGCGTCTCGTTGGCGTGCAGGCAGAAGTAGTACTTCCAGGTGGGGTCGGCCTTCTGCAGCATGTTGATGTTGGCGCCTGCGCAGAAGAACTTGTCGCCCTTGCCCGTGATCACGATCACGTCCACCGTGTTGTCGAACCGCGCGCGCAGGATGGCCGCGTCGATCTGGCGCATCATCTCGTGCGTGTACGTGTTGGCCGGCGGATCGTCCAGGGTGAACAGGGCGACCCCGTCGCGCACCTCGTAGTGCACCAGCGTCTGGGTCTCGGTCGGCACGTCAGCGGACAGCGTGGCCATCAGGTTTGCTCCGGTTCGGTTCTGGAAAGGGTACGGAAAACGGGATCGGCGGGCGGCGCCTACTCGTCCGCGCCGCCGGAACGCCAGATGGACGGCGCCGCATCGCCCGGCGAAGCCTCGCGCGCCAGCGCGGGCACCGCCGCGTTGTCGGGCGCGAAGCCCTCCACGAAGATGCGGTACATGTCGTCCACGATGCGCTCCACCGGCACGTCGCGGTCGGCGCGGTGCCAGTTGTACAGCCAGTTCATCATCCCGAACATGGCGAAGGTCGCCACGCGCGGGTCCACGTCGCCGGCCGGGCGGATCTCCTGCAGGATCTGCATGGCCGTCTCGGTCAGCCGGCGCTTCTTGCCGTTCACCCGGCGCCGGAAGTCGCCCGTGAGCGCCTCGGCCTCGTGCGAAAGCACCTTCATCTCCGCCGTGTTGGCGATGAAGTAGCGCAGGTGGTTCTCCATCAGCAGGCGCAGCCGCCGGTGCGGCTCGGCCACGCCGTCCAGCAGGCGCTCCAGGTTGCTGAGCAGCGTGCCGAACGCGTGGTCCTGAATGAGGAAGAGGAGCTCTTCCTTGCTGTTGAAGTAGTAGTACAGCCCGGAGAGGCTGACCCCCGTGGCGCGGGCGATGTCGCGGATGCTGGCCTGGTGATAGCCCTTCTCCGCGAAGATCTGCGCGGCGGTGCGAAGAATGCTTTCCAGCTTCTCGTCGTACGCGCTTCTCTCGTCCGTCATCGAGCGTGTGGCCTCCGGGTGCGGCATATCGAACGTCCGTCCGCAAACCTATCCCGCGCGCCGGGACGGTGCAAGCAGTCCGCCCCGCCCGCGCTTGACCGCCGGTCCCGCCCCGGTATACCTTCCATTCTCCCCTCCAAGACAGCTGTGTCCCCCATTCCGCCGCGCATGCCTCAGCCACGCCGTTCGCGCCTTTCGCTGGCCCTTGCCCCGCTGCTTGCCCTGGCCGCCTGCCAGGACGGGCCCACGGGGCCGGACTCGTACGTGCAGTCCGCCGGCGGGGTGGAGTGGGTGGCGGTGACCGAGCCGGTGGGCATGGCCCGCGCCGATGCCTGGCTGCGCTACGCGGCGCCCGACGCGCCGGTGCGCGCCGCCGTGCACGGGCTGCACGAGTCCGCGGCCCGGTCGCGCGCGGCGGGGCGCATGGAGGAGGCGCTGCGGATGGAGGGGCAGGCGCTGCTGCTGGCCGCCGGCGGCATGAGCCGCAGCCCGGCGCCGCGGCGGGTGCTGGAGCCGCTGGCCGCGCTGGACGTGTGGGCGGACCGCGCCCGCGAGCGGCTGGAGCAGGGCCGCTACCCCGCGCTGGACTCCGCCCTCACCTCCGTCGCCGCCCGCGCGGACTCCGCCCGGGCCGCTCTGGCCGCGGGCGATACCTCCGCGGCCGTTCTGCTGGTGGCGCGCGGCACGCTGCGCGCGCGGGAGCAGGGGCCCATGGCCGTGGGGCTGCGCCTGCTGGCCAGCGCGGAGGCGCGGCTGCAGGCCCGCGGGGCGGGGCAGAACGCGGCCCGGGCGCGGCGGCTGCTGGCCGGCGCCCGCGAGGGGCTGGCCGCGGGCGACAGCATCCGCGCCCTGCGCCGCGCCGTGTACGCGCTGCAGCTTCTGGACGCCCCCGAGGCGCCGGGGCAAATGGTTGATTCCGCGGACGCACCGCGTTAGGTTTGCGCCGTCCGCCCGGATGGCGAAATGGTATACGCAGCAGACTCAAAATCTGCCTCCCGCAAGGGATTGTCGGTTCGAGTCCGACTCCGGGCACTGCCGGCCCGCTTCACTCCGGTGGGGCGGGCCGGTTCTCATTGGTGGAGCGTTCTCCGCATCCGCTTCCATCGACGGCGATCGCCTCCTTCGCGGTTCCCCGCGCCGCACATCCGTACCCTGCCTCCTCCGCACCGCCCATGACCCTCTCCCCGCGCCGGACCCGCGCAATGCTGATCGCGTGCGCGGCGCTGGCGGCCTGCGACTCCGCCGCCCCGCTCACCCCCGACGCAAATCCGTCCGATGCCGCCGCGGTCGCGGCGCTGGACTGCCGGGTGGACCTGCGCGCGTCCGCCACGGTGTCGTGCGCGACGTCGCACCCCACCGGCCCGGGCTCGCGGCTCATCGTGGGCAACCAGGGAACGTACGTGTTCCTGCAGGCGGGGCCGGTGACCGTGGACACCCTCGACCACGTGGTCAGCTTTGAGACCACCGTGCAGAACCTGCTCTGGCAGCCCCTCGGCACAGCGGACGGGACCACGATGGACCCCGAGGGGGTGCAGGTCATCTTTCACGAGGCGCCCGCCTCCACCGGCGCGGGCGCCGTGACGCTGCTGACGGAAGACGGCACGGGCGACTTTACCCGCGCCGGGCAGTCGTTCATCCGCTACGATCAGATCCTGGCGCCCAACGCCACGTCGGACCCGCGGCGGTGGGAGTTCTCGGTGGACGCGGAAACTCCGGGGTTCGTCTTCAAGGTCTACGTCCGCGCCAGGGTGCCCTTTCCGGACGGCGGCGTGCAGGTCACCCCGCCGGCGGACACGCTCGCGGCAGGCGCCACGGCGCAGCTTTCCGCCACCGTACGCACCGTGGTGGGCGGGGTGGTGGCGGGGCAGACGGTGACGTGGGGCACCAGCGACGCCGGCGTGCTCACCGTGAACGCCGCCGGGCTGGTGACGGCCGTAGCGCCGGGGACGGCGACGGTGACG
>NZ_DASVTX010000135.1:0-16606 GCF_036387355.1 Longimicrobium sp. | reverse complement strand
TGCCCTGTCGCGCGACCCCGGCCGGGCGCTCACCATCGGCGACCTGTACCAGGACGTGGTTCCGTACCGCCTGATCCGCGCCGAACTGGGGTTTGGCGAGCTGGCGGAGTACGAGCACGCCCTGCTGCGCCTGCTTTCCGGGGAGCGCGAGTACCTGGAGCTGGAGCGCGCGGACGTGCTGGAGGAGTTTCGCCGCGAGCTGCAGGCGCCCAACCCCATTCTGGGCATCTACCGCGACTACGCGGACGTGGCGGTGCAGCCCAACCCCTTCGCGCAGCCGCCGGGGCCTGATCCCGCCGCCGCGCCGATCGTGGCCGGCCCGGCCGCGTCCCCCGCGCGCGCGCCGGCTGCGGCGCCGGCCGCCGCGCCGCGCGTGGAGCCGGAACCCGCGCCCGAGCCGCCGCGTCCGCGCCCCAAGCCGTGCCCGGCCTGCCGCTCGCCGTTGCCCATGGACCGCGAGGCACGCTTCTGCCCGTTCTGCGGCAAGGTGCTGGTTCCCGTACCGTGCGCGGACTGCAGCGCCATGATGGAGCCGGAGTGGGGCTTCTGCGCCACCTGCGGCGCCCCGCGCGTGGCCAGCGGCGGCACTCCGCCCCCGGGACGCCCGGAACAGCGCTTGCGGTAGCCGCCCCCCTGAAAGCGGCCCCGCCGGGACACCTCCCGGCGGCGCGCGCGAGGGCGGACGTGCGGACGGAGCCGATGGGGACGACGGGACGATGGATGGCGGCGGCGCTGGTACTGGCGTGCGCGGCGTGCGACCGTGGCGGGAACGCCGGTGAGGTGGCAAAGGATGGGGATGGGCAGCCGGTGCCGGCCGTGGTGGATTCCGGCCCGCCGCCGGGGCAGCTTCCGCCGGGGGTGACCGCGCAGCAGGCGGGCGCGGGGCGCGGCCTGTACCGCCAGACGTGCGTGATGTGCCACGGCGAAAACGGGCAGGGAACGCAGCTCGGACCGTCCCTCATCGATCCCACGTGGACGCAGGGCACCGGCTCGCTGGATGAGATCATCGCCGTGGTGACGGCGGGTGCGCCCGGCTCGGAGGCGTTCTCCGTCCCCATGCCGCCCCGCGGCAACGGCGCGCTCACCGACGAGCAGATCCGCGCCGTGTCCGCCTACACCTGGTCGCTCGCCCGCCGCGGCGCACGATAGACGGCTTTCGATGGACAACGGGCCTCCCGCGCACTGCCGCGGGAGGCCCGTTTTCTGTCATCCGCGTGCAGAGAACGGGGCCATGTGTCACATCCCGCCGGGGATCTACGTTCCTGGATGAACCAGCGCGGCGATCATCGCCGCGCATCGTCCTGATTTCCCGGATCGACATGCATCTCCTGAAACAACTCGTTCTCGCGGGCGCCGCCCTGGCCGCGCTCGCTTCTCCCGCGTGCGCGCAGCGGCGGGCGGACCTCGCCCCTTCAGCGGAAGCCGCGGCGTCCCTGACTGGCGGACGCACGGCAATGGCGCCCGGCATCATGGATCCGCGGCTGATCGCGCCGGCGCCGCGGACCGCGGGCGCGGTGGAGGTGCGGCGGATGTCCACCGGCGGGCACGTGGCGGTGGGCGCGCTGGCCGGAGCCGTGCTGGGCGCGGCGCTTCCCTTCGCCGATCCGAACTGCCGAAAGGGCGAGTCCATGTGCGGACTCGCGCTGGTCGGAACGGTGCCGCTCGGCATCGTGATCGGCGGCGGCGCGGGGTACCTGGTGTCGCGCGCGCGCTGACCTCATCCGGACCACAATCGGAACGCCCCGCGCGGAAACCCGCGCGGGGCGTTTTCATCCGCCGATCGCCCTGTGCTGGCCGGGCGGGAACGGGGCTTGTATGGTGTGGGGCATCCACTCTTCCGCCGGCCGAAAGAACCGATGCGCGCACCGTTCCACTCCATCTACTCCCACGGCTTTGTTCGCGTGGCCGTGTGCATTCCCAGCGTGCGCGTGGCGGACCCCGCGTACAACGTGGAGCACACCCTGGGCATGGCGCGGCGGGCATCCGAGGAGCACGCCGCCGTGGCGCTCTTTCCCGAACTGGGGATCAGCGCCTACACCTGCGAAGACCTGTTTCAGCAGGACGCGCTGCTGGAGGCGGTGCTGGAAGGGATCGGCCGGCTGGTGGCGGAAAGCGCGGAGCTGGCGCCGGTGCTGCTGGTGGGCGCGCCCCTGCGCTTTCGCGGCCGCCTGTTCAACTGCGCGGTCGTCATTCACCGGGGAAAGATCCTGGGCGTGGTGCCCAAGAGCTACCTGCCCACCTACCGCGAGTTCTACGAGCACCGCTGGTTCACGCCCGCGCGTGACGCCGCGTGGGACCACGTCACGGTGGCGGGGGAGCGGGTGCCGTTCGGCGCGGACGTCGTGTTCGAGGCGGAAAACTTTCCGGGCTTCGTGCTGCACGCGGAGATCTGCGAGGACGTGTGGACGCCCATTCCGCCCAGCAGCTTTGCGGCGCTGGCCGGCGCCACGGTGATCGCCAACCTGTCCGCCAGCAACATCACCGTGGGCAAGGCCGAGTACCGCCGCGACCTGTGCGCCGGCCAGTCCGGCCGCTGCATCTGCGCGTACCTGTACTCCGCCGCCGGGCCGGGTGAGTCCACCACCGACCTGGCGTGGGACGGCCACGCCCTCATCTACGAGCAGAACGACCTGCTGGCCGAGTCGCCGCGCTTTGCGGACGAGGAGCACATGATCGTGGCGGACGTGGACCTGGAGCGGCTGCTTCAGGAGCGCTCGCGGATGAACACCTTTCAGGACGCCGCGGGCGACCACATGCAGCGGGTGCAGGCCATCCGCCGCATTCCGTTCCACTTCGCCGTCCCCGAGGGCGACATCCCGCTGCGCCGCGCCGTCGGCCGCTTTCCGTACGTGCCGGACGACCCGGCGGTGCGCGACGCGCGGTGCTACGAGGCGTACAACATCCAGGTCCACGGGCTGATGAAGCGCCTGGCCGCAACGGGGATCAAGAAGATCGTCATCGGCGTGTCGGGCGGGCTGGACAGCACGCAGGCGCTCATCGTGGCCGCGCGCACCATGGACCGGCTGGGGCTGCCGCGCGAGAACATCCTGGGCTACACCATGCCCGGATTCGCCACCAGTTCCGGCACCAGGGGGAACGCGTGGGACCTCATGCGCGGGCTGGGAATCACCGCGGCGGAGATCGACATCCGCCCCAGCTGCCTGCAGATGCTCAAGGACATCGGCCACCCGTTCGCGAACGGCGAGCCGGTATACGACGTGACGTTCGAGAACGTGCAGGCGGGGGAGCGCACCTCGCACCTGTTCCGCCTGGCCAACCTGCACGACGCGCTGGTGCTGGGAACGGGCGACCTGAGCGAACTGGCGCTGGGATGGGCCACCTACGGCGTGGGCGACCACATGTCGCACTACAACGTGAACGCGTCGGTGCCCAAGACCATGATCCAGTACCTGATCCGCTGGGTCATTCACAGCGGCCAGTTCCCCGCCGAGACGGGCGCGGTGCTGCAGAAGATTCTGGATACGGAGATTTCGCCGGAGCTGGTGCCGGGCGGGGAAGGGGAGGCCGCGCAGCCGGCGCAGAGCACGCAGGAAAAGATCGGCCCGTACGAGCTGCAGGATTTCACGCTGTTCTACGTGACCCGGTTCGGCTACCGGCCCAGCAAGGTGGCGTTTCTGGCGCACCACGCCTGGGGCGACCGGGCGCGCGGCGGGTGGCCGGAGCTGCTCCCCGAGGAGCGGCGCAACCAGTACGACCTGGCCACCATCAAGCGGTGGATGGAAGTGTTTCTGTGGCGCTTCTTCAAGATCAGCCAGTTCAAGCGCAGCGCGGTGCCCAATGGGCCCAAGGTGGGTTCCGGCGGATCGCTCTCGCCGCGCGGCGACTGGCGCGCCCCCAGCGACTCGGAAGCCACGGTGTGGCTGGAGGAGCTGCGCACCGGCGTGCCCTGACGACCGGCGCTGCCGAAGATGGCAGGTGTCTGCGCTGTAACTGGTCCGGAGCGCAGGAGCTGCCGTCCTGAGCGAAGTGCTGCGCCGGACCTTCAGCCGCTCGACGTTGTGGCGGAGTCGAAGGGGTCTGCTTCCCGCCGAGCCGATGTGGCGGCATGCACGCCCGTTCTCGCGGGCGCAGTAGATCCTTGTTCGGCGCGGCTGAAGGTGCGTCCGGCGCCGCCTCAGAGTGTGTTGAGAACCACGCTTGTCGTAAGCGCCTCGGCCTGTGAGTGTCATTCTGAAGGAGGCGCCGGCGGGGCCGATCCTGTGCTCCCACGCTGGCGCCGACTGAAGAATCCCGCCACACGGCAGCCGACGCACGACAGGCTGCGTGGCGCGCTCCCGACCTGCGTACGCCGCAAGGAGGCCAAGGAACGCCGCGCCGGGCAGCGGCCGCACGGATGCTTCGGTCCGGGATCCTTCCGTCGCACAGGGTCTGGCGTGAGTGGACGGCTCAGTGCGCTGCTCCTTCAGGATGACGCTCACGCGCCGGAGCGGCAGGAAAGTGGGTTTCTCAACACCCTCTCAGGACGACAAGGGCCTGCGTGGTAACCGCAACGGGTGCGATGCTCTCGATCCTGGCGAAGCGCTGCACCGAGGCATTGGGGGGTGCGCCGAGGGAGAAAACCGAATGTTTGCGGGCGGGCGGGGGAGAATCCGGGCCGCCGTTCAGAGTTCATGCTGAAAAAGTATGAGGATTTCGCTCCGCACCGTGTTACACTGTGGGTGCGCGACCATGCCGGTCGCCGAAGTACCCGTACACGGAGGAGCGGATGTCCATCAAGAACAAGGCGGCATACCAGGACGCATACCAGCGTGCCCTGGAAGGAAAGTCGGCGCGTTCCCTCGGAAACCTGCTGACCTCGCTGTTCGAGGACCACTACACCCGCGAGTCCCGCGAGCAGGGCGCGCGCGACGGCGCCGCGGCCCGGGGAGAGGCCGCGCCGCAGCCGGCCAGCGGGGTTCCGCTGGGCTGACGCACGGAACGGAACGGGGCCGCGGACACACCGCGGCCCTTCTTTCATCCCTCTCCACCGGACCGGTCACCGCCCGGGACGGCCTCCGCGGAGCGCACGGGTGAGCACCCGGTCCAGCGCCGCCGCGAAGGCCTTCTTTTCCCGCTCGCCGTACGGACGCGCCCCGCCGGTCTCCACGCCGGCGCCCCGCAGCCCGTCCATGAAGTCGCGCACGGCCAAGCGCTCGCCGATGCTGTCGGGCGAGTACTCGTCGCCGCGCGGGTCGATGACGAACACCTGCTTTCCTACCAGCGCCGCCGCCAGCGGAATGTCGGCGGTAACGGCGACGTCGCCCGGTTCGGCCGAGTCCGCGATGTGCCGGTCCGCCACGTCGGGCCCGCCCTCCACCCGCACGGCGCTGACGAACGGGTTGCCGGGCGGAAGGGGAAGCCGCTGGTTGGCCACCAGCACCGTCTGCAGCTCCAGCCGCCGCGCCGCGCGATACACGATCTCTTTGACGTCGCGCGGCGCCGCGTCCGCATCGATCCACAGCTTCATCGTTCCCTTCGTCCATGAGAGGAGGGGCTCCCGGCCCTGCCTCAAGCTATGCACGAGGCCGCATCGCCGCACCCGCGCCCCCCCGCTGCGGCGCCGGCCCGGAATGCGGCCCAGCTCTCCAACATTCCTTTTACGGACCACTATTGACAATCGAACTCGCGCGTCCTACCCTTGTTTCAAGACACCAAACGCGCAATTCGATCACCCCGGCTGCCTTGCTGTCGGGATCATCAGACCCTTGCGGGAGGCTCGGGATGGGTGGAAGCGGCGGTCCGGAATCGCGAGCACGGCACCGGGTCACCCGGGCGGCGGCCCCGGTGGGGAGCGTCCTGATTTTCTGCCTGATCGCGGCCTGCGCGGGCGAGCCGGAGCCCGGAGTGTCCGGCGGACCGGGCGTTCTGGCGGCGTCCGCCCAGTTGCGCGATGTCGCGGGTCCCGGCACGGCGGAATCCTTTTCCGGGCGGGTGCTCGCCGCGAGCGCCGGCGCGCAGCAGCAGCCGCTCCGGATGGCCCGACTCTTTGGCGACTCCACACAGTTTGCGCGCGTTTCCGGAATTCAGGTGATCGGTGGCCGCCTGCTGGTCACGGACCGGTTCATGAGCCAGCACCTGGCCGTCATCGACCGGAACTCCGGAAGAGTGCTGCGGCAGTTCGGAGAGCACGGACGCGGGCCGGGCGAGTTCTTTGATCCCGCGAGCGCCCTCCCCGTGGCGGGTGATCCGTCCCGCCTGTGGATGTACGACTTTCAGAACCGCCGGCTGACGCGCATCAGCCTGGAGCAGCGCGAGCCCGCGTCCGCCATGCTCACCCGGCCCATGGACGTGGGTGCCTCGGTGACGGCGATGTTCCGCACGGGCGACCGGCTGGTGGCCAACGGGCTGTTTCCGGACTACACCCTCCTTGTCATGGACACCCTGGGACGGCCGGTGAACCGGCTCGTGGCCGATCCCCCGTTCACACCCCGCGCCACCGGCCATTCGGACGGGCGCCGGATGCTGAACCGCAACTTCATGACGGCGGCACCGGGAAGCGGCCGCTTTGCCCTGGCCTACCAGTTCCGCAGCCGCGTCGACTTCTTCACGGCGGATGGCCAGCGGTACGGTACGGTGGCGGGACCCCGCGCCACGCGCCCGAGCTTTGAGGTCCGGCAGGAGCGCTTCCGGTGGAAGGATGGAAACGAGATGGCCTTCAGCGGGGCCGCATCCACCGAGCGCTTTGTCTATGCCTTGTTCTGCGGCTGCCGGCTGGGAGAGGACGCTCCGCCGTCTCGCGTGCAGATCTTCACCTGGCAGGGCGACCTGGTGCACGACCTGGCCCTGGACCGCGCGGTGATGGCCATTGCGGTGTCGCCCGACGACCGCACTCTCTACGGGGCCGTGGAGGAGCCGTCCGCGGGAGTAGGTGAGTGGATGCTCCCCGCCCCGCGGGACACGCGCACCGCTGCGAGAAACGATTGACCGGTTCCGTTTCGCGGCAGGCGAGCCGCAATTTCCATCATCCTTCAGGAGGACGCACGATGATCAAGAAGCTCGCCCTCATGGGCTCCGTCGCCGCTCTGGCCGCCGTGAGCCCCTTCACCCTGCAGTCCGCCAGCGACGGCCAGCCCTACCGGCTGGAGGTGAGCTGCGCGAGTGCGGCGGAAGCGGAGGCCTCGTCGGAACTGGTCGCCGCCGAGCCGATCGCCAACGCCGGCTGCGAGCCGGCCGCCGGCTACGTCTGCACCACGCCGCGCGCCGACTACCTGGACAAGCGCCCCATCTGATCCTGTACCAGGACCGCTGTTCGCGGGCGGTTCTGCAAGCACCGGATCGCGTAGGAACGACAGAGAACGTCTTCAGCACGGCTCGCCGCCGGGCCGGCACTCCCTGCGGGGGTGCCGGCCTTTGTGCTGCACCGCGGCTCGCATGCGGCGCAAACCCGCTCCCCGCGCCAACATCGGTCGCCTGACCGGTAGACGGATGGGCGTTCGCGGTGCTATCGTTACGGGTTCCCGGAACGCGGCCCGCCGCGCTCCCCGGCGTCCCCGGGCGCCGGCCCGCCGCACCCGACCGACACGACCCATGATCAAGCTGATCCGACGCTCCGCCGCCGTGCTGGCCTGCGCGCTGCCCCTGCTCGCGGCCGCCGCCTGCGACGGCGACGTGACGTATTCGTCCCCGGTGATCGAGGAAACCCAGTTCGCGTCCTCGCTGGGCGTGAACCTGGCCGCCAGCACCAAGACGGCGAGCGGGATGTACTACCGCGACATCGCCGTGGGCACCGGCGAAGCGGCGGCCCCCGGGCAGACCGCGTTCGTGCACTACACGCTCTGGCTGAGCAACGGCACGCAGATCGACTCCAACGTGGGCCAGCCGGCGTCCTTCCCGTTCCAGCTGAACGGCGGGCGGGTGGTGGCGGGCTTCAACGAAGGCGTTCTGGGGATGAAGAAGGGCGGCACGCGCCAGCTCGTCATTCCGCCGTCGCTGGGCTACGGCCGCAACCCCAACGGGCCCATCCCGGGCAACTCCATCCTGGTCTTCAACGTTCTGCTGGACTCCATCAAGTAGTCCACCGGACGGAACACGGATCGTGCGAAAGGGCGCGGAGTGGTTCTCCGCGCCCTTTCGCGCGGCGCGCACCGCCGTTCGCCAATCGCTTGAACGCGTGTTCCCCGCGCGCTACCTTGGTCCTCTTCCTTTCCCGCCTGAACTGCTCCCCAGGCGGCTCCCATCCTCCTGCCCCCGACGAACATGCCCGCCGCGGAACCCACATCGGCCACCCGGGTGCGCTTCATCGAGCACGCCGGTGCGCGCATTCTGCTCATCGACCTCAGCAACCTGCAGGCGGAGGCGGAGATCCTGGACCAGATCGAGCGCGTGCGCGACCTGGTGGCGCGGCAGCCGCCCGCCTCGGTGCGCACCATCACCAACGTGACCGGGGCCCGCTACACGCCGCCGGTGATGGACGCGCTCAAGAAGCTCACCGCGCACAACAAGCCGTACGTGACCGCCGCCGCCGTGGTGGGGATGCAGGGCGTGCACAAGGTGCTGTTCCGTGCCGTGCTGCTGTTCAGCCGCAGGGTCATTGAGGCGTTTGATGACATGGACCGGGCCCGCGACTGGGTGGCGCGGCAGCCCTGACGGCGGGCGCCGGGCGTTCGTCTTGCGTAGCCCGCCCGCCGAGGCGCCTCCAGGGGGGAGGGGCCGGACCCGGCCCGGGCAGGAGGCAGTGAGAATGGCGGAAGCCAGGATGGGAGACACCGTCCGCGTGCACTACACGGGGACGCTGGACGACGGCAGCGTGTTCGACAGCTCGGAAGGGCGCGACCCGCTGGAGTTTACGCTGGGCCAGGGCCACGTGATCGCCGGCTTTGAGCGCGGCGTGGCGGGCATGCAGGCGGGCGACGAGCGCACGGTCACCATCCCCGCGCAGGACGCGTATGGCGAGCACCGCGAAGAAATGGTGCTGCGCGTTCCCCGGTCGCAGTTTCCCCAGGGCATGGTGCCGCAGGTGGGCCAGCAGCTGCAGATGAGCGACGGGCAGAACACCTTCATCGTCACCGTGGTGGAGGTGGGCGACGATTCGGTGCTGCTGGACGCGAACCACGCGCTGGCGGGCAAGCAGCTCACCTTCAAGCTCAAGCTGGTGGACATCGGCTGAGCGGGCGGGCGGCGGATGACGGAGCGCACCCCCGGCACGCGGGGTGCGCTCTTTTCTGTGGAGATGGATGTGATCCGGACCGGGTGGCCCGACCTTGCTGGGATGAGGGAGTGACGATGCGCGAAGCGTGGGACGAGGGGGAAACGCCGGAAGAGCGGGTGGCCCGGCAGGATGCCTACCGCCGGCTGGCGGAGGCGGCGCGGCGAGTGGGCCTGTCGGTCGAAAGCCTGGCGGACATGATGCGCCAGGTGGCGCACAACGAGGTGGAGACGCGCCGCTTTCTGAGCGAGCAGGTGTACGGCGTGCCTGACGCGGAGCTGGACACCTTTCTTCGCACGCGGATGGACGGAGAGGGCGGCGCGAAGTAGGTAGCGCGCAACGGGACGCGCGGCGGGGCTGGCTTGCGTCTTGCCCTTGGGGAACGCATGGCAGAGTACCGCGAGCAACCCGGCCCGCACGATTCGGACACGCCCACGTACCCGCCGCACGGGCGGCGCACGATGGCGCGGGTGGTGGAGCGCAACGTGCGCGCGCTTCTGGAGCGCCGCGCCAAGGAGGAGCGCGCCAAGACGCGCTCCGAGCGCATCGCGGACGGCGTGACCCGCTTTGCCGGGAGCATGACCTTCGTCTACCTGCACCTGGCCATTTTCGGCACCTGGATCCTGTGGAACACGGGGTGGATTCCCGGGCTGCCGCGCTTTGACCCGAGCTACGTAGTGCTGGCGATGGTGGCATCGGTGGAGGCCATCTTCATCAGCACCTTTGTGCTCATCAGCCAGAACCGCATGGCGGAACTGGCCGACAAGCGCGCTGACCTGGACCTGCAGGTGAGCCTGCTGGCGGAGCACGAGATCACCCGCACGCTGGCCCTCGTGGCGGCGATGGCGCACCGCATGGGGATCGAGGACGCCGGCGACCCCGAGCTGGACGAACTGTCGCGCGACGTGCACCCCAACCGGGTGCTGGACAGCATCGAGCAGAACGCCGAGTACTTCAGCCGGCACGGCGGCCCGCGGCAGTGAGGCGGATCCTGGACAGAAGTGAGGAACGCCCCTCTCCCGCGATGGCTGGGGAGGGGCGTTCCCCGTTTCCGTGCCGGATGCGCTCAGGCCGGGACGCTGGAGCGGGGCGTCGTGTCCGGCGTCATGATGGGTACGCTGGCCGCGGCGCGGCGCTTGACGATGCGGATGGCGGTGGCCAGCCCGCGGCGCGCGCACAGCCGGTCAAAGCGCGCCCCGATGCGCGCCTCCGAGGCCAGGCCCCAGCGTGACACGCGGGCGCGGTACACGGGCATGTCCGCCGGCCGCGCGCGCCGGAAGGCGAAGAAGTGCGGGCTGCACACCGCGTCCAGCTCGCCGGCGGCGCGGTCCGGCGCGTCCGGGCCCGATCCGCCCGTTTCGTCGTCCATCCACCGGCGCCAGTCGCCCGGCTGTACGGCGAGCGCGCGCCAGTCCTCCGCGTGCCCCACCAGGCAGCGGGAGCCGTCCGGCTCCACCACCGAGGCCAGACACCACTCCTGCGCCTGAATCAGCCGGTCCCGCGCCTCCACCGGCAGCCCGTCGATGTAGCGGCCCATCAATCCCATCGCGCCCTCCTCCCATGCGTGGGCGGTCGGCTCTTGCGAGGACCGTTCCACCGGAATCGGCAGGCGCGCAACGGAGATCCAATGTTTGTAGATGGCGTCGATCGGCGCCCGGCCGGCACTCACCGCGTCTTCAGGAGCACGCCCCCATGCCGGACCAGAATCTGCCTGGGACGACCAACACCCAAGCCGTGTAGACCACGCCGCCGCCGGCCGGATCGGAAAGGACGGTGCTCCCCTTGGTGGCGTCGCGGGCCACCGGGGTGCCGACGGTGACCGCGACCGCGCCGTTGGGCGGCTGCACTGTGGGAAGGGGAGCTGCGCCCGTGGTGGGCAGCACGCCTCCATTGCCGCCTGCATCGGAGCAGGCGAGCGTGGCGGCACAGGCGGCGAGGGTCAGGGAGCGCGGGATCGGGGGCATCGTCTCATCCGGGGCTGGGGAGGGGGCGCCGGCCTGCGGGCTCCGCGGGGAGCAGACGTGTGTACAAGCAGAGAACACGCGAGCGGCCCGGCACCCTCTCCCCGCGGCGATTCGATCCCGGACGGCCCAGCACCGATCCGCCCACCGCCCAAGCCCTGAACGCGGAAAGGCCCGGACCGCGTGTGCGGTCCGGGCCTTTCCGGCAGTTGCCCCCCCAGGGATCGAACCTGGACTTTCCTGAGTCAGAGTCAGGCGTGTTGCCAATTACACCAGAGGGCAGTGAGCGCCGCCAGTCCCGCGCGGCGCCTGTACAGCAAAGATAACAGTGGCCGCCAAAGCTCGCAAGTGGGTGCGGCCATGCCGGTTGCGGATGGGCGCGGACGTGGTTTTCGCGGAAAACGCTGGACGGCGCGCCGCCGTGGGGCCCCGGGGCCGGGATGGCGGACCGCCCGGCGGCGGCCCGCCCCCGTGCTCAGGGGATGGCCAGCGCTTCCGGCGGGGATTCGCTCGGGAACGCCCCGGGCGAGTTCTGCAGCACCGCGGTTTCGGCGTGCACCGAGACTTCGCGGCACGCATCCCAGTAGATGGTGCAGTCGGGGTACATCTGAAGGATCTGACTGAGCAGGAGAGGGTTGTTCTCCGTGTACTGCTTGAGCGAGGCCACCTGCTTGGTGCTGCCCACCTCGTAGATGCCGCAGTAGTTCGCGAACTGGGGTGCGTACCAGCACGCGTAATCGTACGTCTTTCCCCCGCTCACCTGTTCTACGACGGGGTACGGCGGCGTCTGGTTCTTCGTGAGCGCGCCGAGAATGGCGTAGCCCATGGTGTTGGACAACAGCTGCCCATCCTTGACGTAAAACGCGACGGCACTGGTGCTCGGCACCGCGAGATCGGGCTTCTGGTTCGACCAGCGGCCTCCGTGGGCCGAGATGATGTATCCGGGAGCGGGCACAGGAACCTCCTCATGATGAACGATGAATGATCGACGGCGAACCGACAACTACAAATAAAGCACGGAAAGGGAAGTGGCAAGGAGCTCGGTGTAGCCGTTCCGGACCGCATTCGCGACGGAGTGGGACGGGTTGTCCCGCGACGGGTCCGGAGCATCGTGAACACCACCGGCCCGCCGAGCGGCTCGCGGAGCGGATCACACGAAAACGAAGGCCCGGAAGCCGATGCGGCTTCCGGGCCTTCGTTGTGAGAGCGCCCACTCCAGGACTCGAACCTGGGACCCTCTGATTAACAGTCAGATGCTCTAACCAACTGAGCTAAGTGGGCTTACCGGACTACAGAGCGGGCAACCGGACTCGAACCGGCGACCTCAACCTTGGCAAGGTTGCGCTCTACCAACTGAGCTATGCCCGCGACTTCCGTACCAGTGGGCGTTATAGGATTTGAACCTATGACCTCTCGCGTGTGAAGCGAGCGCTCTGGACCAGCTGAGCTAAACGCCCTTCATAGCGGGGGCGGGATTCGAACCCGCGACCTTCGGGTTATGAGCCCGACGAGCTACCAGGCTGCTCCACCCCGCGACACGTACCGCATACCCCGTACGGGAATCGAACCCGTGTTTTAGCCTTGAGAGGGCTATGTCCTAGGCCACTAGACGAACGGGGCGTGACCCTGATCCTACAGTGCTCCCGAGAGGACTCGAACCTCCACGAGCTTGCGCCCACTAGATCCTGAATCTAGCGCGTCTACCAATTCCGCCACAGGAGCAGTTTCCAACCAGTGCGCCCAGAGAGATTCGAACTCCCGACCTTCTGATCCGTAGTCAGACGCTCTATCCAGCTGAGCTATGGGCGCGCACCAGCAGTGCACCGAGTAGGAATCGAACCTACAACCTTGGGATTAAGAGTCCCCTGCTCTGCCAGTTGAGCTATCGGTGCTAATTCCGTGCAGACCAAAAGGTTACAACGATTGGTCCGTTCGCGCAAGCCCCGCCGGCCACTCCGTTGCGCACAGCGAACGCGGCTGGGTACCGGCGGGGCGCAGAATATATACGAGCCCGCCCGCTTTGTGAAGCCCCTCCGTTACCCTTCCCGGGGCGCCCCCGGTTTTCCCTTTGCGGAGGCGCCGCGGGCAAACCACTTCACCGCCTCGCGGGCCAGCGCCGGCGGAACGGTGTGCGGGCCGTCGAACTCGCGGTACTCCACCGCGTACCCGGCGCTGGTGAGCCGCGGAACCACGCGCCGGCTGCAGCTGTCGATGGGGAGCACGGTGTCGTGCGTGCCATGCGTCACGAACACGCCGGGCCGCCCGCGCCGGCCCGGCGGCGCCGCAAAGCCGGGGGAAAAGGCGATCACGTGCGAGAACAGGTCGCCGTTGGGCAGCCCCAGCGACAGCGCGTACGAGGCCCCGTCGGAAAAGCCGGCGATGGCGATGCGGGCGGGGTCGATGGCACAGCGTTCGAACACGTGCTCCAGCGCGCGGTCGATGAACCACACGTCCGGCCCGAAGCCGCCGCGGATGGCGTCCCAGGTCTGCCCGCGCGCGTCCGGGGCCAGCAGCACCAGCCCGTACGCGTCCGCCAGCGGCTGCAGGATGCCCAGCGCGTTGTGCCCGTTCCCCCCGGCCCCGTGCAGCATGAGCACCAGCGGCGCCGGGCGGGCGGGGGAGTGCGCGGTGGGAACGTACAGCAGCCCGTCGCGGCGGGGGTCCAGCCCCAGCCGCCGCAGCCCGGACCGGTCCACCCGCGCGGGGGTGCCCGGCCGCGCGGTCAGCCGGCCTTCGTCGTTCTCGTCGCGGTCCGGCGGGGTGGGGGGCATGTACCAGGCGGCACGGGTGCGGGAGCATGGGGGCGAACCCTGTAAACAAACGTTATCGCCCCGTCCGCGCCAGTCCCCCGGCGCCGCCCCGCAGCAGAAAGGGGACGTCCTGCACGCCGCGGACCGTCCCTCGTCATCCCCAAAGTCAACGGGGACGCTACAGCGACGCGCCGGCGTTGAAGGTGTCGCAGCTTTCCATGGATCCCGACTGGAACCCCTGCTGAAACCAGCGCACCCGCTGCGCGCTGCTGCCGTGCGTGAAGCTTTCCGGGACCACGTAGCCCTGCGAGCGCTTCTGCAGCGCGTCGTCGCCGATCTGGGTGGCTGCGTTCAGCGCCTCTTCCACGTCGCCCTGCTCCAGCCAGTTGCGCTGCTGCTGCGAGTGCTTGGCCCACACGCCGGCGTAGCAGTCCGCCTGCAGCTCCTGCATCACTGAAAGGCGGTTGGCCTCCGCCTCGCCGCCGCGGCGCGAGGCGGCGTTCACCTGCTGCGAGACGCCGGTAAGGGTCTGGATGTGGTGCCCCACCTCGTGCGCGATCACGTACGCCTGGGCAAAGTCGCCGGGCGCGCCCAGGTCCCTGCGCAGCTGGTCATAGAAATCCAGGTCGATGTACACCTGCCGGTCGCCCGGGCAGTAGAACGGGCCGACCGCCGCGCTGGCCTGCCCGCAGGCGGACTGCACCGCCCCGCTGAACAGTACCAGCTGGGGCTGCTCGTACGCCTGCCCCTGCTGGCGAAAGATTTCGGTCCACACGTCTTCGGTGCTGCCCAGCACGGTGGCGACGAACTGCTTCATGGTGTCGGACGCGGCGTCCGTGGGGGGCGCGCCCGCCTGGCTGCCGGCCGGGGGCTGCCCGGTGGGCGCGGCGTTCTGGAGCCCGGACGGGTCGCCGGTCAGGAGAAAGTAGACGAGGCCCAGCACCACGGCACCGAGTCCGCCGCCCGCGGCCATGCCTCCGCCCATCCCGCGGCGGTCGCTGATGTTTGAACTCTGTCGTCCGCCCTGCCAGCGCATGCTCGTCTCCTTCCGGAAGGTCCCTGCGCCCGGCCCGCGGCCGGCGCTCGCGGGCGGTCTTCGCAAGCGGGATGCTAGACGCTCGCGCCGGGCCCCGGAACGCGCGAGGGCGGCGGCCCCGGCCGCCGCCCTCGCGCAATCCCCATCCGCCCGGGGCTACTGGTTCTGCGAGCCCGTGCGGTTGATGTCGGGCGGCGTGGTGGCGTCCACCCGGCGGGCCTCGTCGCGCAGCGCCTGGGTGTTTTCCTGTACGCGGCGCACGTTTTCCGCCGCCTGCGAGTTGTCTTCGCCCCCCATCCCGGCGACGCGCAGCCCTTCCACGGGCTGGTCGGTGTCGGGGGCGGTGGCCTGCACGCGGCGGGCCTGATCCTGCAGGGCGTCGCGGTTTTCCTGGACGTTGTGCACGTGCTCCACCGCTTGGCGGTTGTCTTCGGAGCCCTGGTCGCGGTTCTGGTCCATGATCGATCTCCTGCGATGTCGGTGGTGCCGGCTCGGGAACGAGGCCGGCGGATGTGCACGAGCCGTTCCGGTCTCGCGATGCTACCTGTTTGCGCCGCCGGAATCGTCCGATCCGCTCGACGGGCCAGCGCCGGGCACCCGGGTGCGGTTCACCTGGTCGCGTGCCTGGGCCAGCTGCTCGCTGATTTCCTCGCTGTTCTGCCGCAGCTCGTTCAGGTCATCGCGGTTGTCGCGCACCGCCTCGCCGGTGCGGCCGAGCTGCTGGGCGGTACCGCGCAGCAGTTCCTGGGACTGGACCAGCGCTTCGGCGGCGCGGCGCTGGGTTTCGGCGGCGTCCTGCTGGCGGCGGATGAGGTCCACGTCGTCGGTGGCGCGGATGCGATCGGCCTCGGCCATGTCGGGCGGAAGGCGGAACCCGTAGTCCGTTTCCTGGCCGCCGTGCGCGGCGCGCTGGTTGGCGCCGAGGTCGCCGTGCGCCTCGGCGGCCAGTTCGTCGGCGCGCCGGCTCACCTCGTCCATGCTGGCGTCGGGTGTCGCGTTGGAATCCTGCTGCATCGCCCCCTCGCGGTCCGGGTTCTCGGTTCAGGCGCGACGGGGTGTGCAAGCGCGGAGCCACGCGGGGAGACGATGGGCAGCGGCGGATGAGGCTGAGCGAATGAATTCGCCGCAACCATGGCGGAAAGTCCCCCCAAACGGACGGGGGGACTTCACCAGCACGCGGCGGCGGGCGCCGGTGCGGCGGGCGATGGAAGGTGCCGCGGACGGTGTCCTGAGCGGATCAATCCGCCGCAACAACGGCGGAAAGTCCCCCCAAACAGGCGGGGGACTCCAACTGCACGCGCGCGGAGAGATTCCGGTGCGGAGCCCAATCGTCGCCGCGGGGGACGGTGCCCTGAGCGGATGAATCCGCCGCTCTGAAAGCGGAAAGCCCCGACACGGCGCGATGGGCGCGCCGTTCGGGGCTTCAACTGCACGGGGCGGCGGGTTCGGTGTGAATTCTCCCCTCTCCGTGCGGCAGTTTGCACGGCGAGGGGCCGGGGGCGGGGCGCAGTTGGGGTGTGCCCCCTCTCCCACATCTGTTCGTGGGAGAGGGTGGCGAGCTTTAGCGAGCCGGGTGAGGGCCACACCGTCGGCGCGCACCGCACCTTCGGAACCGGCTACTTTCGTACTCTCGTACTTTCGTACTGCCGTTCCGCACTCCGCACTCAGCACTCAGCACTCAGCACTCACGCACTTACTTCGCCGACAACCACAT
>NZ_DASVTX010000134.1:0-16829 GCF_036387355.1 Longimicrobium sp. | reverse complement strand
CCCCGCTTCCATGTTCCATGCGTGTGATCCCGATCAGAAGTGCAGGGTTCAATCCACACTCATCGCCCTGCAGTTCCTCCGCGTCTCCGCGTCCTCCGGGTGAGATGCAGACCCTCACCATCCGAAGAAATCCCAGGCCCAGGCGAACCGCACCCCCGCCGCCCGCGCCGCCTCCTTGTCCGACGGCGCGTTGCCCACGAACAGCGTCTCGTCCGCACCCGCCTCGAAGTGCCCCATGATGTCCATCAGCATGCCGGGTGCGGGTTTGCGGCACCCGCAATCCACCTCCAGCGCGTGCGGGCAGAAGCGGATGCACGCCTCCGGCACGTCGCGCCCCACCGCCTCGCGGATCAGGTCCACGAACAGCGACCGGCACATCTCCGCCGTCATGTGGCCGTACGCCACCTGGTCCTGGTTGCTCGCGATCCCCAGGTGCAGCGTGTGCCACGGCATGGCGCTCAGCCGCTCGCGCACCCCCGGCAGCAGTTCCCACTCGCCGGGCCGGTGCGGGCACGGCTTTCCGGGAACGAGGGTGCGCCGCAGCGTGTCGTCGGCGTCAAAGATGTAGAGGCGAATGCTCGGATCGTCCGTCATCGGTCAGGCTGGGCGGCACCCGGGTTGCGCATTCCGGCGGGCGCGTGCAGGATCGGTTCCGTGGATGGAGGGTGGACGGGCGGATGAACAGGGGAACTGCGTGATCTCGTTTCGCGACGCATGGCGCGACGTACGTCCGGCGGACGAAGTCGATGAACTGAAGCAGGCCGCCCGCGATGGCGACGCGGTGGGCTTCCTGGTCCGCGCCGGCGAGCTGGAGCAGGCCGTGCTGGACGCGCGCAGCCCCGGCCGCGACCGGTGGGGCGCGGCGGAACAGGCCTTCTCGCGCCTGCTGCTCGCGGCGGGCCACGCCTGCCTGGCATCCCGCGCATCCGTGGCGGGGAAGGAGATGGATCGCGCGGCGGATGCGCTCGCCGGACTGCCCATCGAGTCGGCGGAACCCGTTCGCATCAAGGCGCCCGAGGGGTATCTGCACTACGCGCTGGACCCGTTCGCCTTTGCCGAAGCCGCGCGGCGGTACGCGGCGGACGTGGGAGCGGAGCACGCGGCGCGCGCCGTGGTGCTCGGCATCCGCAGCATCGGCACGAGCCTGTCCGCCATGGCCGCCGCGGCGCTGGGGACGGAGCGCCGCGCCACCCTGCGCCCGCGCGGCCCGTCCGGCGAGCGCAGGATCGACGCGGACGAGGTCTGGAACCAGCTTCGCAAATGGCTGCGGGACGGCGGCGACGTGCTGATCGCGGACGAGGGGCCGGGCGCCACGGGCGAAACCTTCTGGCGCGTCCACGAGTGGCTGATACGGTGCGGGGTAGAGGCACGGCGCATCGTCCTGCTCCCCAGCGGCGACGGCGCCATGCCGCTGGCCCCCCGGGAGCGCCGCGCCTGGTTCGCCGCGGCGCGTCGTTTTGCGCCACAGGTGGATCCCGATCGCGTTCGCCGCGTAGCCGGGCGCTGGAGCCTGGAGCTGCGCGAGGACCTGTCGTGGGGCGCGTGGCGCGACGCCATCCCCGGCGCGGCCGGCCTCCCCGCCGCGCCCATCCACGAGCGCGTGAAGCTGCGCGCCGTGGACGCGGACGGCACGCCCTGGCTCATCCGCTACGCCGGGCTGGGGCGCTGGGGCGCGGACGCGATTGGCTGTGCCCGCGCGCTGGCGGACGTGGGTGCCGGGGCCGCGGTCCTCGGTGCATGGGACGGGTTCGTGGTGCTTCGGTGGATGGAGGGCGTTCCGCTCACCCGCGCGGACATCGCGGACCCGGATGCGCGGGAGGCCATCGCGCGCTACCTGTCCGCGCGCGCCGGTCGCTTCCGCACGGGCGAGGCGGTGGACCCCGCGCCCGTCCGCGCCGCGCTGGCGGAAAACGCGCGCGAGGCGCTGGGCGATTCGCCCGGGTTGCAGAGGGCGCTGGCCCGCATCGACGCGCTCCCGCGCCGCGAAGCCGTGATCGCGGACGCCCGCCTTGCGCCGCAGGAGTGGATTCGCGGCGCGGGCGAAATCACCAAGGTGGACGCGATGGATCACGGTGCCGACACGCGGCTTCCCGGCCCGACCGATGCCGCCTGGGACCTCGCCGGCGCCGCGGTGGAGTGGGGCTTCGATGGCGCCGAACTGGATGCGCTCCTCGCCCGGTGCGCCGCGGGAGATGCGCCGGACGAACTGGCGCGCGCCGTCGCCGCGTACCGCCCCGCCTACGCCGCCGCCTGTCTGGGCGAGATGCAGTTCGCCCGCTGGGAGGCCGGATCGGACGCGGAGGCGCGCATCCTCGATGCCGAACTCGCCCGCTACCGCGCCGCGCTCATGGCGGAACTGGCGCGCTGACGTCCCTCGATCACGAAAATGCGAAACGCGCCCACACCGAATCCCGGTGTGGGCGCGTTTTTCATGGAGCGTATCGGGTTCGAACCGATGACCTTCCGCTTGCAAAGCGGATGCTCTCCCAGCTGAGCTAACGCCCCTTCAGTCATTCAAGCTAATCAGAATCACCTTTGGACTCAACCCCGGCGGGAGCCGTCCGCCCTGACCGGCGAGGGCGGCTGCGTCCTCATCATCACCGCCGGTCAGGGGTGCTGAAACCTTAGCACCCCATCGGGAGTAGAGATCAGCACGGAGCGAAAAAACGTCCGGTATCCCGCGGCGCATCTCCTTGAATCCAGCACAGCAGCACCTGCCGCATTCGGTGCACCTGCACGGACGGGCGCGAACCGCACCCGCGCCGCTCGAACGCGTGGCATCCCGCAACCGAACACATCCCCTTGCCAGGCATTATCCTGGCGGGTTTCCCACCCAATCCTCACCGGAGCACGATCATGAAGAAGCTTTCCCTGAACCTGGACGCCCTCACGGTGGAATCGTTCGAGACGAGCCGCGACGGCGACGCGCGGGGCACCGTGGTCGGCAACCGCGCCGTCAGCGACACCACCTGCTTCCAGGAGATCTGCGACTGCCCCAGCGGCAGCGGGTGGACCTGTGAGCCGTCCCAGAACGGAACCTGCGAAGCCACCTGCGACTTCACCTGTCCGGTGGACTGCTTCTACTGCCCGGTCACGGAAGCGCCCGAGTTCTGCTGACCTGCCGCACACGCGGCGCTTCACAGGGCCTCGCACGGACGCGTGCGGGGCCCGTCATGCATTCTCCTCATCACCCCTCCCACGGCTGTTCATCGCCGCTTCTCTGCGCCGGTGTACGGGTAACGCGCGACGGGTTGCACACGCGCCCGCAAACCCGCAAATTCACTGGATTGCGGATGTTCCGCGGACCGTGATCCCGGTCCAGCTCCCTGCCTTCTCGCGGGTACACGAATGATTGCTTCGCTGCTCACGCGCCCGATCGAAAAGCTGCCGCCCGAGGTGCGCCTTCAGGGGCGCGTCCTGTTTCTGCTGGACGACCCGGACCTGGTGCGCCGCCAGCTTGCCGGCGAAGACATCGAGCTCACCGAGGAGCTTCGCGGCAGGCTGCGCGACAACATCTCCACCGACGAGATCACGCCCGCGTACATCTGCTACTACTTCGACGAGACGCTCGGCGAATTCCCGTACCTGGGCCTCAAGGCGGGCGACGAGTTCCCCATCAAGCAGGGAACCGTCAAGAAGGGCGGCTTCGTGGCTTCCGTCAGCGGCCGGCGCCGCGGCAAGGGCAGCTCGCGCGAGCAGAGCCCGTACGCCGAGATGATGGCCGGCATCCAGGTGGTGATCGCCGAGAACATCGAGCGCATCTACCGCGAGAACTGCCAGAACCTGGGCGTGCTCACCAGCACCAACTTCGAGCTGATCGAGCGCATCCGCGCGGGCGAAACCATTCCGCTCAGCGAGTTCACCGACGGCGCCGACGAGATCACGCGCGGCATCATCGAGCACGGCGGGCTGTTCAACTACAACGTGGCGCGTCTGCAGGGCGCCGTGCGCACGCCCGCCATCAGCTGCCACCACGACCAGCCGGGCACCGTCAACCCGTCGGCGGACGACGTGGCGGCGCTGCGCGGCAGCGGCGCGGGCAACGAGCCCGGCCCCGGCCCGGACACCGGCGTGGACTACGCCGCGGCCCAGTTCGTCGCCACCTCCACCTCCAACGTGGACACCGACGCGCAGGGCGCCCCCGAGGGCACGGCGCACGCGCGCAAGGCCCGCCCCATGACCATCGGCGAAAAGATCTTCGCCCGGCACTGGGTCACGGACCTGTCCAACGGCGACATCGGCGTGCCCTGGGTGCAGCCGGGCGACAGCGGCTTCGTGCAGACGGACATCCGCTTCAGCCACGAGTACGTCACCCCCATGTCGGCCATATTCTTTGAGCACTACGTGGGGCCGGATGAAAAGGTGCTGGAGCCGGAAAGCATCCTCTTCTTCCGCGACCACCTGACGTTCCTCAAGGACGCCATGCCGGCGGACCGGGTGCAGCTGGGGCTGCTGGACGTGGCCAACCAGCTGGAGGTCAAGCAGCGCCAGTTCGCCGAGAAGCAGGGCGTGCGGCTGTACGGCGAGCTGGGCCATGGCAAGCACGGCTCCGAGGCCATCTGCCACAGCAAGATCCTGGAGGCGTACGCGCTCCCCGGGCACGTCATCATCGGCAGCGACAGCCACACGCCGCACGCGGGCGCCGTGGGATGCATCGCGTTCGGCGTGGGGACTACGGCCATCTTCAACTCGTGGATCACCAAGGACGTGCGCGTGGAGGTGCCCCGCTCGTTCAAGGTCATCGTGAACGGCGAAAAGCCGGAGAACGTGTCGGCCAAGGACTTCATGCTCGAGATCCTGCGCCACCCGTACATCAAGGACGGCCACGCCATCGGCCAGATCATCGAGTACGCCGGCCCCGCCGTGGAAGCGCTCTCGGTGGATGAGCGCGCGACCATGACCAACATGGCGGCCGAGGTGGGCGCGTTCACGGGGATCGTGGCGCCGGACGCCAAGACGGTGGAGTACCTGGTGCAGCAGCGCGGAATGAATCGCGCCGAGGCCGAGCGGCTGATCGACGGGCTGTACAGCGACAAGGGGGCCGAGTACGTCAAGGTGATCGAGATCGACGCCAGCGCGCTCAAGCCCATGATCGCGCTCCCCGGCGACCCGGGGAACGGCCTGTACGTGGAGGAGCTGGGCGACGAGGTGCGCATCGACATCGCCTACGCGGGAAGCTGCACGGCGGGCAAGAAGGAGGACATGGACATGTACGCCCGCGTGCTTCGCGAGTACCATGAGGCCGGCCACAGAAAGCCGGAGCACGTGCAGCTGTACATCCAGTGCGGCTCGCAGGAGGTGTACGCCTACTGCCAGGAGCAGGGCTACGACCGCGTGTTCGAGGAGGTGGGCGCCACCTTCATCGAGCCGTCGTGCGGCGCCTGCATCAACGCGGGGCCGGGGGTGAGCCGCAAGCCTACGGACGTCACCATCAGCGCCATCAACCGCAACTTCCCCGGGCGCTCCGGCCCCGGGCAGCTGTACTTGGCGTCGCCCTACACCGTGGCCGCGAGCGCCATGGAAGGCCGCATCGTGGCCTGGGAGCCCCAGCCCGAACCCGCCGGCGTCTGACGGCAAACGATTCGACCACGAGAGCGGGGCGCCCGGCGGAATGCCGGACGCCCCGCTCTCGTTTTGCGCCACCGGCGGCACCAGAAGTGCACACTCTTGACAGAATGCGCGCCCGGCGCTAGCGTTTGGCGTGGCCGTCGCGACGCGATCAATCCGGAACCGCAGCCGCAGCGAGCCGAACGTCCAACGCCGACCTGAGCCGCCGATGCTCACCCGCTTCGAGAGGATCGTACGCTGGTTCCTGTTCAGCGTCCTTGTGTCACTGATGCCGCTGCTGATCAGCTACGCAGCCATGCGGCTGGAGAACATCCAGGCTCCGGGCATTCGCGTAACCGCGGATGGCGGGCTGCTCCTGATCTGCACGACGGTGGCGGCGGGTGCGCTCGGCGAACTCATTCCCAGCGGCCGGGGGCGCGCACTGGAAAAGATCACGGCGGCGGGAGGATGCATTCTGGTCGTGATGTTCGGAACGCTCTACTACGCGGCCGTAAAATCGAGTGCCGCACCGAATACGCGGATGATCTTTACGACTTCACTTCTTCTGCTGGCGGGCGCGATCAGCGCCGGGTTGAGTTGCCTCTACCTGAGTCAGGAGGGTTTGGCTGATGCAGCTTGAAACGATCGTCGTCGCGGGGAGCACTCTGGGCGCCCTGATGTCCCTCTCGGCCGCGGTATCCGCGCGCATTCGGCGCGCCGCGCCGCGTGATGCCGCCGAGGTATCCATCACCATCGAAGACGCGGCGGGCGAGCGTACCACGACCGTCATTCGCACCCGCAAGCCCGTCGGCGAGGTCCGGCGCATTTTCTTGCGCGCAATGCTGGAAGCCTGAGGCACAGACAGCGCGGAAGACGCGGGCGATCCGGCCGGTGTGGCAGGCGAAGTTCCGCCCCGCAAACAGGCCGCCCGGCGTACTGCCGGGCGGCCTGGTTTCTTGTGCATGGACGCGGTCACGAGAAACGAACGGGTACCCACCTCTGCTACCAGGCCCTGCACCCGCCGTATGCCCGGCGCACCTCCTCTTGGGACAGCGTGCGCCACTCAGTCGTGGTGGAAGCGCTTCGCGGGCCACCGGCTGCACGCCGCCGGATCTCGATCGCCAGCAGAGAATCGATCGGGATCGGCTTGTAGCCCGTGACACGCGGGCCATTCCACGCATTGGGAATCAGGATCACCATGCAGGGACCCACCATTCCCACCGTTCCCGTGCGCCACGTCTGGCCCAATTCCCGGGCCCGTATACGCACCTCCGCGCTGAGGGGCAGAACTCCCCGCTGTTCCGTGATGCGGGCGGGGGAGTCCCCACGCCCGACAATCCGTGCGGGAGGAAGCAGAGCGAGCACCAGCAGGCCGGCAAGTACAGTCTTCATCAGCGATCCCTTGCATCCACAGCGGCGCCGCGCCGCGGCAGCCACATCAGGTCAGGTTGAGGGCGTCTGCGCTGATCAGGACTGCACCGGTTGGCAATCCACGCCTCCAGTGCAGCAGTACCCGGTACTGCAGCACCCTCCGCACGATGCTCCAGTCTGGCTTCCGATATAGAACTGCATGGGTTTTCCGGCCGAGGCCGGGCGCGGCGCGAGGATCGCCGCGCTGGCCGCAATGGCCAGCAACAGCACGGACCAGAGCTTCGCCGATCCGGGAACCATCCGGGTTTGATTCATGATTGCACTCCATTTCTGGGGGGTTTCGCCTGCCGCGGTGCGATCAGGGAGCGAGATTCGCGGAATCAGCCGCCTTCGCCCGGGCGGGCGCGGCGAGTTCGTTCAGTGCGTGGTCCAGGCGCAGCGCGACCTTCTCAGGGTCGTCCGCCAACCGGGTGTGCCACCGGATCAGAGCGCCGTCCGCCAGATAGATCGCCGGGATGGCACCGTCGGGAAGAACCCTGCGCATCTCGGCAGATGACACGGTTCGCAGTTCCGCCCGTACGCGCCGCTCACGAAGGTATGCGCGCGGGATGCTTTCGTCTCGCGGGGACCCGACGTGAACCGCCACGAAATGCAGGCGACCACCGAAGCGGCGCTGCACCCGGCGTACCTGGTAATCCAGGTTCTGGCAGGTCAGGCAGTCGTTGGTCCGGAACACCCAGAAAAGCGTCGGGCCTCCTCCGGCGCTGGTGGAATCCCGCCAGACCGCCGGGATTGTGGAGCCCGGTTTCAGGAGGGCGGCCTCAGGAGTGCCGGCGCATGCCGCAATGGAAAGAACCAATCCGCCGATCAGCGCAATCGGGCGAGTACCCATTCGTTTTCCGCCTCAGCTCCGGGGGCGACGAAATAGAGATGGTCGGTGCGGGGGTTGACCGCCAGCAGCCGCGGAACGGACCGCATCTCGAGCCGGCCTTCACCCGTCCTTCCAAGCCGAAGCAGGTGCCATTCGCGCGTGTATGCTCCATCCGGAACAATGCTCTGGTACGGGACGAGCAGGTCACCCTCTCGCGTCCAGAATACGTCGGCGACGTAGTCGAACGAGGAAAGCCACGCTGCGCGGCGGCGGGGATCGGCCCCGTCCGACGGCACCGTGGTACCCACACGGCGAAACAAGGTAGAGGGAAGCGGGATCGAACGGACCGGCTTGCCTGCTGTGGTGAACAGATGTACGCTGTCACTGAGGGCGAAGATCGCCGCCACTGTGTCGCCCCGCACGGAAGCCTTCGCCCACCCGGCGATCGTGGCCGCGACTTCGTTGCGGGACCGCGGGAACGGCGCAAAAAAGCTCCGGGTGATGCGGTTGTTGCGCACGTTCCAGACGTGCAGGCGGGGAGCGGCCGGATCGCCGTCCAGAATACCGGAGATCAGGAGCGTGGAATCCGAGAGCGTCTGCAGGTCCTCCACAAAGCTCAAAGGCGATTGGATCGTGCTGACGACCTGCCCGGCCGCGGAATCGAAAACCGTGAAGCGGCCCTGAAAATCCGCCGCGAAAATTTCTCCGGATCGCAGCCGCAGCACATTCTGTACGTTGGAGAACTCGCCTGGCCCGCCGCCACGCGCCCCCGCTTTCCACAGCAGTTCGCCGCCCTCACCGTACCTGCGCACCTGGCCTTCAGGCCCATCCGCCACCAGAAATCCACCCCGGGGATCAAACTGCACCGAGGGAGAAACGGTGATCACCTCGTCGTTTTCCTGCAGGACAAAGCGCCGGGACACATCAACCGCCTCGCCCCACGCCACAGGGGCGCGCTCAACCGCGGTGCCGGGCGAAGAACAGCCCGCAAGCGCGACTGCGTACATCCAGAGCGCCAGGAGGCGCGTCCGACCTGTGTGCGGGAGCACGGTGCGCGTGGGTTCATGGGGGCGGCGGAAGGGCGAAAGGGCCCTTCTCCCCAATCCTAATCCTGACAATTCCTGCCGGCAAGCTTCTTCTCTTGGGGCAGAACTCCTCGCGCAGGGATGCATGAGCGATGAACTTCGGTGTGCCAGGGCCCACCGCAGAGCGGAATCACCGTTGGCCTCGAATCCGCGCGGGCTGCACTTCACCGGCATGCCCGTTGACACACAGGCGAACCGCCACAGGCGAGCCTTCTCCGGCGGCGGCCGCGCGGTGGTCCGCGCTCCCTCACGGGGCCGCCGAAGCGCGCCGCGCGGGACGGTCAGCCGAGCATCTTCTTGAGGATCGCGATCTGGCCGGTGTGGTAGGCGTAGTGCTGCGCGACGCCGTGCAGCATCACTCCAAAGCTGACCCCACTGCCCAGGGGCCGGTCGCGGGACTCGCCGCAGATCTCGTGCAGATTGGCGGGCGGAAACGCGCGAACGGCGTCCTCCAGACGGGCGTGCGCGTCCAGCAGTGGCTCGCGCGCCGCGGCCCACGCCTGCTCACCGCCCGCAAACGAGGGAAAGTCGCCGTCGTCCGGGTCGCGCGCCACACGGTCCGCCAAGCGGCGGGCTACCTCGCCGGTCCACACGCCCAGGTGCAGCACCAGTTCACCGATGCTGTGCGCGTTGGCAACCGGGCGGGCAGCGGCGTGGTCCGCGCTCACACCTGCCAGCGTCGCCATCAGCGAGTTGCCGTGCCACGGATCGCCGTGCAGCGCGCGGTGAAGTTCATCCAGAATCACGTCGCGCTCGGCCACGCCGGCACCATCCGTCGTCACCGCCGCCTCACGCCGTGCCGTGGCCGCTCAGCGCGCGGCCGCCCAGGATGTGCAGGTGCAGGTGCGGCACCGTCTGCCCGCCCTCCTCGCCGGTGTTGATCACCACGCGGTAGCCGTTCTCCAGCCCCTCCTGCCGGGCGATGCGCGCGACGGTGAGCAGCAGGTGCCCCGCGAGGGCGTGGTCTTCCGCCGTCAGTTCGGCGAGCGAGGGCACCGGCTTGCGGGGAATGACCAGGACGTGCACCGGGGCGGCCGGGTTGATGTCGCGGATGGCGATGCAGTGCTCGTCCTGGTGAACGAACTGGCCGGGGATCTCTCCGTCGATGATGCGCGTGAAGAGCGTTTTGGCGGTCATGGCGTCCGTGTTCTCATGGGTATGCGGGGGAGGGTGGGCCGGCGGGAAAAGCATACCGGGCCGTGGTGCCGGGTGACAAGGGAGCCGGGTGCGATCCGCCGGCGAAAGCTCCCGCCCGCTGTCCGGAACCGGCGGAGGAACGTAGATTCCAGCCACGGCCGCCCCGGTGATCGACGGCGCGCGGCCGCGTCCATCCCCCGCCCCACCCCACCCGGGAACATCCATGCTCGACACGCTGACCATCGAAAGCTTTCAGCCGCACGTAGGCCAGATCTTCACCTTCGTTGTGGGCGATGAGCGGCTGCCCACCAAGCTGACCGAAGTCCACCGCTGGGGGGAGGGCGCGGCCGCCAACCGCCCGCGGCACCCGTTCTCGCTCATTTTCCACACGGTTCCGCAGGCCATCGTTCCCCAGGCCATGTACCGCGTGGAAAGCGAGGTGATGGAACCGATGGAGCTCTTCCTCGTCCCCATTGAGCCGGACGCGCGCGGGATGCGCTACGAGGCCGTGTTCACCTGACGGCGGGAGCAGGACAGAAAAACGCGGCCGGGAGGATCGTCCTCCCGGCCGCGTTTCTTTTCTGCCCGCCGCCGGTCAGAGCGACGGCTGCGCGCAGGCCACGCCGCCGCTGAACACCGGCGTTCCCGACACGCTTCCGGTGCCCACCACGTTGGCTGCGGTGATGTCCGGGCCGGTCACCATCGCCGCGCCCGGGCCTTCCACCCGGAAGCTGCCGGCGCTGGCATGGCTGAGCTCGTACAGGCTCGCCGCCGCGTCCAGCGTGTTGCCGCGCAGGTCCAGGCACACCTTGGCGGAGGTGCCGCCAAGGGTTTCGGCCCGGAACCGCCCGCCCGTGATGGCGGCGTTGGTGTTGCCGATCGTGTTCCCGGTCACGGTGGCGCTGAGGTCGGACCCGGCGCCCGTGGACCGGATGTGCAGCGCCGAGTTCCCGCTGGAAGCGGTGTTGACGATGGACGGGTTGTTGAGGACCGCCACCTTCAGGTACGCCGAGCCCTGCGTCTCCACTTCCACCGCCCGGCGGTTGCTGCGGCCCACCGGCGCCGCGGCGGTGCCCACCGTGTTCCCCGTGATCTGCACATTGGCGTTGCTGGTCTGGTTGCGCGCGGAAATCAGGATTCCCTGGCGCCACAGGTTGGTGATGGTGTTCCCCCGGATGTTCACCCGGTGGTTCACCCCCGCGGCGCCGTTGTCCAGCGCCACGCGGATCCCCACGTAGCCCAGCTGCGTCACTGCCGAGCCCGTGCCGATGTTGCGGATGACGTTACCGGAGATGGAATCCGCCGACACCGCGCCCACGCGCCCGCTCCCGAAGGCGTCGATGTTGATGACGCCGGAGACCAGGCTGGCCCGGGCAACGTCCTCGAACAGGTTTCCGCGAATCACGTAGCCCAGCGTGGCGTTCTCACCCACCGACAGGTCGATGTTGTTGGTGCCGTTGGACGCGGCGTTCACGAACCGCGAATCGGAGACGTGGACGTCCGCGCGCGCGGTGGACCCGCCCGTGAAGCCGGACTGCACGCGGACCGCGTTGCCGAACAGGTTGCTGAACTCGCTGGGGAACGCGTCGCCCGTGTTGCTGTCGCGCACCGCGAGGTCAAGGTTGGCCGCGCCGCCGGCCGAGACGGAGACCGCCGGAGCGCCGTCCGCCTTGTTGACGACCCTGGTTCCGTCCAGCGCCAGCGATCCGGTTCCGGCGGTGTTCGCCAGCTGGATCGCCGGCTTTCCCGCGGCCGCGCCCACCACGTCCACCAGGGTGCGCTCCACAAGGGCCGAGCCGGTGAACCCGGACGCGTTCACGGCCATCCCCAGGGGGCGCAGAAGCATCAGCCGGAGCTTCACCACCCCCGCTCCGGAAAGGGCGACGGCGTCACCGGTCGTGTTCTGGATCAGGCCGCCCGATCCCGCCACGGTTCCCGTCCCGGTTACCTGCAGCCCCGCGCCGTCCAGGTCGTTGGTGCGAATGACCGTCGTTCCGCCCGTCGCCGAAACGCTCTGGAACGAGATGCCCTGCACGCCGGAGCTGACGCCGTCCAGCGAGACCGCCGTGCCTCCCGCCGTGGCAATGGAGTTCCCCGCGCCCGTCACCGTCACCAGGCCGCCGTTGGTGGCGCGGAAGCCGTCGGCGCTGGCGGTGGTGATGTTCAGCCCGCCGCCGGCGAACTGGATGGCCGCGGCTCCGTTGGCATCCAGCGTCACGCCGGCCTCGGAGCCGGTGCTGAGCACCTTGGACGAACCGGTGAAGGCAATGGTGCCCGCGCTGTTGGAGCGGACCAGGATTCCCGCGCCCGTGTCGTTCAGCGAGCCGGACAGCGTCAGCGTTCCGCCCGTGCGCCCTTCCACCTGCACCGTCCGAACGGTGGACAAAACGTCGCCGCCGTACGCGGCGTTCGCGTCGCCGCCCAGCACCAGCACGGCCGGCCCCGCCGCGCCGCCGATGGTTCCGCCCGGGGCGTTCAGTGTTCCGCCCACGTTCACCAGGCGCAGCCCGTTCGTGGCGCTCGCCGCGGACGACAGGGCGTCGAACGACGCGCCCACCGTTCCGTTCTCCAGGTTCAGCGCGGGGCCGCCCGTGGCGTCCACCACCACCTGGCCCGCCGTGAACGCGCCGAAGCCGCCGCCGGTGATCCCGGCCCCGTCCGACGTGGCCACGCGCACGCCCTGCACGGTGTTGTTCGACGCCAGCTGAATGCCCGTTCCCGCGCCCGCGCGGGCCAGGTTCGGCGTTCCGGCCGGTGTCAGCAGGGTCAGCGTGGCCCCGTTCAGCAGAACCTGGACGGGGCTGCTGATCCCCTGCCCGGTCAGCGACTGCCCCGCCTTCATGATGAAGCCGTCGTCGTACCCGGCCGCCCCGCCGTTCCCGGCGCGCACCAGCACCGTTTCGCCGGCGGACGACGCGCTCTCCGCGCCCTTGAGCGTGGCGAACGGCGACGCGTCGCGCCCGTCGCCCGCGGACGCGGCGGAGTTGTCCACGTACCACACGCGGGAGGCGGAAACGACCGTGGCCGTAGCCGTCGTCGCCACCTGGCCGTCCGTGACGCCGTACTGGAAGCTGTCCGTCCCGGTGAAACCGGCGGCGCTCAGGTAGGTGAAGCTGCCGTCCGCGTTCAGTGTCACCGATCCGCCCGCGACGGTGGCGTACACGCCGGCCACGGCGGACAGCGAGTTGCCTTCCGCGTCCGTGTCGTTGGCCAGCACGCCCGGCGCGGCGACCGGCACGGTCACGTTGCCGATGGCCTGAAAGGTGTCGGCCGCGGCCACCGGCGGCGTGTTGGGGTTCAGCACCGTCAGCGTCGCCGAGCCGGAAACGGCTCCGAGCGAGGCGGAGATGGTGGCGGTCCCCGTGCTCACGCCCGTGGCGAGCCCGGTGCCGTCCACCGTCGCGACGGCCGCGTCGCTGCTGGCCCACGACACCGCCGCGGAGGGCAGCGGAGCGCCGTGCAGGTCTGTCACCGAGGCGGTGAACTGCTGCGTCGCGCCGCTGTTGATGGAAGCCGACGCGGGCGACACCACCAGCGCCGCGGCGATCCCCGTCTCGATGCGGAACTTGATGGGGAGCGTCTGGCCCGGCATCAGGGCGATGAACTGCGTCTCGTCGACGGCGTTCTTTTCCTTGCCGTTGCGCACCACGTCCACGTCGGCGTAGCCCAGGCGGAAGGTGCCCACGAAAACCTGGATGCGGTAGAACCGGTCCGGGTTCAGCTTGCCGGGCGCATTCCAGTTCACGCTGTAGTTCTGCCCGGCCGCGTCCAGCTTCACCGACGACAATCCGGTGCCGAACGTGTACGCCGCCACCGCAGCGCCGCAGGCACTGCCCGACAGCTCGCAGATCTCCACGCGGGGCTGCAGGGCGGCGTCAAAGGTGCCGGTGGGCGCGGCGCCCTTCACCGTCGGGGGAAGAAAGTAGAAGCCCGGCGCCGCCGCGGTGTGCGCCGCGTCGGCGATGGCCAGCGCGGGGCCGCCATCGGGCGCCAGGGGAGATCCGGCGTCGCCCGTGCAGGACGCGAGCGCCAGCAGGAGTGCCGCGGGGGCGGCATTCTTCAGACGGAACATGAGGGAGAACTCCAGGTCTGTGGAGAGGGTCCGGATTGCCGCTGGCCGGTGAGCCGCAAAAGGTGGCTCACGCTGGCGCGAGACGAGCGACCCGACGTCGGGGATGGACTCCGGGCAGCGACAGAGCCAAAAAGCGAGGGGAACTGCAACGCCTTCCAGCAGCAGCCGGAATTGCATCATGTGCGCCCGGTTGCGCACCGAGCCGAGGAGAAGGAATCCGCAGCACCCGCGCCGAAAGTGACGGGGTGAACACCGGACGGTCGAGCGGAGTGGGACGGCCATGTCTCACCGCATGAGACATCAGTCGTACAGCATGTTCCAGGAATCCTCGCGCCATCGGCCATCACCCGCGGCGCGAGAAAGCCCCTTCGCCGAAACACCAAACGGCGGAAAACAGATCGACCCTCAGGCCGATGCCCGGACCGGGCGTCAGACGGGTGCTTCCGCCGGGGCGGGAGGACGCTCCATCAGCAGGTACACCCCGCGGTCGCCGGCCTGCACGAAGCCCATCCGCTCGTACAGCCGTCGCGCGGGGTTGAACATTTCCACGTGGATGCTGACCTTGCGCCCGCTGGCGTCGCCTTCCGCAAAGAGCGCGCGGATCAACTCCGATCCAATCCCGCCCCCGCGGTGCTCCGGCACGAGCGCGATGTCGACGATGCGGATGTCCTCCGGCCAGCGCGCCACATACAGGCGGCCGATGGGCTCCCCGTCCCGCAGCACCACGTCCCACGACGTGTAGCGGTAGTTCTCCTGCCAGAACTGGTGCTGGGCCCAGAACTGCTGGTGCACGAACGCGCCCTTCTGCTCCGGGGTCCAGTCCACCTGCCGGAGCTCGTCCTCGCGCGTGGTGGCGTACAGCGCGAGCAGAAACGGCATGTCGCTCTCGGTTAGCGGACGCAACGTGATCGTGGGGCTCATCGGCTCGATGGGAAGAAGAATGCTTCTCTGGGGGGGAAAACCGGCACTTACGGGATAACAGTGTCTACGCAGGCACAAAGAGGGCGGCCGCATGGCCGCCCTCTTTGCCTCACCCGCCGCCGCTCAGGGCCGCTGCGGAAAGATTCCCTGCAGGGCGATGCAGAAGTTCAGCGTCAGGTACGGCTGCATGTTGTTGTGCGGCAGCCCGCCACCCGCAGGAGCCAGCGACTGCACGGACATGTTCCCGAGCGCCGCGGGTGCGGCGTAGGTAGGATTGCCTCGCCCGTAGTAGCGGCCAGCGGGGTCGGCGTTGTTGGCATCGTCGTTCGACGCCTGGAGCGTGTGCGTGTGAACCGGGATCTCGCTCTGCAGCAGCGTGATGGTTTCTACCCCCGACTGCTCCCCCAGGTCTCGCAGGGAGAGTCCCTGCCCCTGGCCCGGCTGCATCGGTGCGGACCCCTCGAGATCCGGGAGGGCAAAGGTGCTTTTGCCGTCACCGCCGTACACGGTGCCCAGCAGCGCGAACAGCGCGGTGTTCTGCGAAATAGGGATCAGTTGCCCGTTGCAGAACGCCCACCCGGTCGGCGCGAAATTGAACGGAAAAATCCGGATTTCCGCGAGAAACTGGTCGGACATCGCTCGTTCCTCCTCAGGTCTGGCTCGGGAAGATCCCGAACAGGGAGATGATGAAGTTGACGCAGAGGAACGGTTGCGTGTTCTCGTGCGGCTGGCTTCCGCCCGCGGGGGTGATCGCCTGGGGCGAGAACTGCACGGCATCCAGGTTCTGCACGAACGCGTCGCCGGGCGCGCGGGCGGGCGAGAAGTCCGGGAGGGGGTTTCGGGTGGTGGCGTTCACGCCCGCGCTCAGAAAGGCGTGGGTGTGCGAAGGAATCTGCTGCGTCGAGAGCGTCTCCTGCTCCGTTCCCGCCATCTCGCCGATCTGGTACGTCGTGCCATCTGGTCCCGCTCCCATGTGGATAGGGATGCGGCTGGCCAGGTTCGGCAGGTTGAAGCTCTCTTCCCCGTCTCCCCCGTAGGTAGTTCCGATCAGCTGAAAGAGAACTTCGTTCTCGGAAATGGGGAGCGTCTGACCTTCGCAGAACATCCAACCATTGGGCGCGAAGTTTCCGGCAAACATCCGGATTTCGCCCACGTAAGGCTGTGCCATTGGGGTGGGTCTCCGGTCAGTTCTGGGAGGGGAAGATGCCCTGCAGCGCGATGATGAAGTTGAGCGTCAGGTACGGCATCATGTTGTTGTGGGGCTGGCTTCCGCCCGTGTTGGTCACCATGGCGGGACCCATGGCGGCGGGCGATGCGAAGCCCGCGTACAGGTTTCCACCCGCCTGGCCGATCACGTTGCCGGTGGGGTCGTCGCTCGTGGACGGGTTGTTGGTCGCCTGCACCAGGTGAGTGTGGGTGGGGAGTTGCGAGATGTTCACCGTGACCGACGTGCTGCCCGCCGCCTCGCCCAGATTGTGTCCGTTGCCCCTGTGGATGGGCACGCGGCCGCGCAGGTTGGGAAGCGCGAAGTTGGTCTGGCCGTTACCGCCGTACGTGGTTCCCAGAAGGGCGAAGAGCGCCTGGTTCTGGTTGATCGGGAGAAGCTGGCCGTTGCACAACGCCCACCCCTTGGGTGGAAAGTTGAACGAGACCACCTTGATCTCCGATAGAAAAGGCTCCGACATTCACCGCCTCCTGCTTGGGGGTGGGAAATGGGCCGGGGTCGCCTTCAGAGCCCCGGCCCGGGATTGAACCGCGCTCAGATCGGGGGCTGGGCGCAGTTCACGCTGTTGTTGAAGTTCACGGTTCCGCTCACGTTTCCGGT
>NZ_DASVTX010000133.1:0-6357 GCF_036387355.1 Longimicrobium sp. | reverse complement strand
ATCCACAGCACGTGGTTGGGCTGGTCGCCGCCCAGCGGAAGCGGCTCGCGGTTCAGCCGGATCTCCAGCAGCGTAGTGGTGAACGGATAGAACAGGCGGGTCTCCCGCAGCGCCTGCGCGGCCCCGGGCGGCAGGCCGGCGGGATCGGTGCCCAGGACGGCGCTCACGTCCACCCTGGCATCCCACTTTCCGTCGGCATCCCGCAGCGTTCCGGACGGATCGATCTTTTCGCTCCCGATGCCGTGATAGCCCACCAGCCGCGAGCCGGACGAGGCGATGACCCGCATCCACAGATTGGGGAGGGTTTCCGGCTTCACCTCGTCCAGGTTCACGTGAAAGCTGCGAAAGCTCTTGTCGCCTTCGTACGTGTGCACGTCGTCCATGAAGGCGCGGATTTCCTTTTCCCTTCCGCGGGCGTCGTACGTGAGCATCTGGATGTTGTAGTCGGGCACGGGGTCGCCCCGCTCGTCCATCACGCGCACCACGAACTGCTGAAAGCGCGGCATGCGGCCGCTCTCGCGGTGGGCGACCGCGCGCCGCACCGCCTCCGACGCGTGCCACGCGGCCAGCGACTCCGCACTGTCCACCTGCAGCGCGTCCAGCACCATCCGCCGCAGGTCCGGGGTGGGCTCGCTCAGGATGGTGCCGTGGTCCAGCCCCTCCACCGGGATCAGCGGAATGTCGAGGTTGGTGAACGGCGCCACCCGGAACCGCTCCTCCGTGCCCTGCTCGCGCGTGAGGTCCAGCACGATCTTGCGCGTGTTGAGCGGCGTGCCCGCCCAGCGCACCGTGCCGTCCGCGCCCGGGGTGTTGGCCACGGACGCGGCCCCGCGGTATCCGCGCGTGCCGCAGAACACGAACACGTACGGCGTGTCGCCGTCCGCGCCGTAGCAGCGGTGCCCCTCGCCCACCAGGTCGCGGTGGGCCAGGTCCCAGGTGATGCGGCTCCCCAGTTCCAGCGCGTCCAGCACCCGGTCGCCCGCCTCCAGAAAGTCGGGGCCCAGCTGCCTGCGCCCCTTGAAGATGGCGCCCACCCAGCTGCGGCCGCGGTGCGCCAGCGGCGAGCCGAACGTGGCGGGCGCCAGCGCCACCAGCCGCTTGAGGCGTTCGCGGCGGTGCGCGTACATGGCCAGCCAGGCGCGGATCACCAGCATTCCCGTGGAGTGCACGATGGCGTCAAACGGCTGTCCTTCGCGCAGCGACGTTTCCAGCCGCAGCGCGCGGTCGAACGCCTCGGCCAGGTCGCTGAGCGAGACTTCGTTGGTGAGCGTTTCGTAGTTGCAGGTATGGACGTCGGTGACGCTGCGGCCCGAGTCGGTGAGGATCTTTCGCCAGGGCTCAAAGCCCTTGCCGGAATCGGAATAGCCGTGGATGAGGACGACGGGGTTGGGCATGGGGCGTCGGAAAGGGGCCTGGAGTGGAACGCCGCCGCACGCTGGGAGCGTGCGGCGGCCGGGAACGTGGGGCGGATCCGGGGAAAGCCGCCGGTTACAGCCGGCCGGCGGTGACGTCGACCGGGTTCTTGCCCGCCGCCTTGAGTTCGCGGAACACGGCGCGGCTCACGAAGGTGCTCCACAGCCCGTTCTGCACCAGCCCTTCGTGCCGCTGAAAGAGCGTGAGCGCGGTGCGGCTCCTGGCCCCCCACGCCCCATCCGCCCCGCTGGCGCCCAGGCTGAAGCCGAGCGCGATGAGCGCGCGCTGGCGCTGCCGGACGGTCTCGAACGGCGTCCACACGTCCTCGATCGCCTGGTCGGGGTAGATGCCGCGCAGCACCTTGGCGAAGGGGAAGCCGCAGACGTCGATCTTGTACGCCCGGCCCTCCTCGTCCAGCGGGCAGATGTCGTGGTGGCCGTGATGGTCCTCGGGCCTGATGTTGGGAAAGCGGCGCACGATCTCGCGCCCCACCTCGATGCACATGGCGATCTGCTCCGGCGTCCACGGCTGCACCTTGATGGGCTTGCCGAGCGGCGTGGCGGTGCTGATCCAGTCCGCCTCGGCCACGATGCCGTCCAGGTTGGCGCCGATGTGCGACGTCTCGATGCCGATGGTGCTGCGCGAGCCCTTGAAGTCGGGGTCGCCCTGCAGCGCCTTGCCGTTCCAGCGCAGCGACTGGTTCTTGCCCGCGTGCCACGAGCGGTTCTCGATGAGGACGTACCGGTCCACCCCCTCCGCGAAGCTCCGGCCGATGCCGTAGTGCGCCGACGCCTCGCCCTTGCGCTCCGCATGCGCGCCGCCGATCACGTCGCGCAGCACCTGCAGCTTGCGGGTGACGGCCCAGTGCCACGTCACGCCCAGCGGCTTGCCGCCGTGGCGCTCCGGCCAGCCGCGGGTGACGGCCTGCCCGTCGGCGAGGGGGATGAGAAAGTCGCGGAACTGGAACGGGAGCCCGGCGACGGGTACCGCGGGCGCGGCTGTGGTGAGCGTTTCGGCCATGGTGGTTCCGGGGGAGCGTGGGGGTAAGGTGGGAGGGGTGGGGGCGTCCTCGCGTGGGTGGGCGGGGACGCTCCGCGCGTGCCCGGGCCGCAAATTAGGCGCCCGTGCACGTCGTGCCGAAAAAGCTGGGTTTGCACGGGGTCTACGCCCCGCAGGCACCACGCCTGCGACATCCCCGCCCCGCCATGTGGGACGCGTGCGCGGCAGCCCGGGCGACGATCAGGGCCGCTGTACCGTCTGTGTCATCCGGGAACCAGGCGTGGAGCTACGGCTTGTACCGCTCCTCCGCGAAGTTGAAGCGGAAGCCGAGCTGGGCCAGAAGGCTCCCTTCGCGCGAGGTATCCTGATCGCGCCCGAACGTTGCCTGCAGCCACATATCGCGGCGTACCTGGTACTCCAGGTGGCCGGCAATTCGGTACAGCGCGTCAGCGTCGGAGCCGCCGGTAAACTGACGCCACACCCCTTCGATCGAGAGGCCCCACCGCGTGTCGCTCGCGTTCAGGCTGGCACCTACGTCCAGCACGTCTCCACCCACATCATCTTCTCCCGCTTGATAGCGTACCATCACCACCGGGGTCAGCGGTGGGCCGGCGGGACTGAAGCACCGCTCGCACGAGTACGTGGCCCACCCGGCCCAGCGCCGCAGCCGTCCCGCATCCACCACGCGGTCGGGAAAGCCCCACGCCGCGCCCCCCGCCACCTCGAGCATGTGACCCTCGCGGCGCACTGCGAAGTCGTTGAAGCGGTCCCGGACGGCCTTGACCTGCTTCTGATACGCGGGGTCGGTAAGCACGGCATCGTCGATGGCCGCGCGGCGGCGGTTGTACTCGGCGCGTAGAGAGTCGCGGTTCGCGCCGGGCTTGCCCATCTCGTTGGCCAACCAGCGGTCCAGCGCCGCGAGGGGCACCGCGGCAAGGCGCAGGTTCATCCCTCCCTCGCTCGCGAGCGCACTCTGCAGAGCGCTTAGCGAGTCGATGGTCGCCTGCGAGTACCGCCCGGACAGGAGCATGGCGCGGCTCCCGACCGAAACGCCCGTGACCGGTGCCTCGTCGGTGCCGATTTCAGCGGAGCCCGTGGTGACCGCGAGGGTGCGCCAGAAGGACTGGATCGGACTGCGGACGTTGTCCTCCTGCCACGTGAGCATGCGGCGAGACGCGAACCAGTACGGGGCGGCCTCCAACGCGAAGTTCTCCGGCAATTCGGAGAGCATGGAGGTACCGTTGACGAGCGTAAAGGCGAAGTCCGCCGGGTTCGTGGGGCGATGCACCTCCGTGGGCGATACGCCAAGCAGAAGGAACGCGGGTGAAGCGGGCGGCCGGAGCGAACTCAGTTCCGGCGCCTCGTTCTGCGCCCGCGCCGACCGGGGCGCGGAGAGCGCCAGCAGAACCGCGCTGATCCGCGCGGCGACGAGGAAGCGGGTGCGCCGATGGGCGCGGGAGTCGGTGTGCATGGACGGGCTCGGGAAGAGGGTGGCGGAATCGTCAGACCAGCGCGAAGTCGATCAGGTAGCGCGCGTAGCCACCGGACGTGTTCACGTCGAGTTCGTAGGAGAACATGGCCTCGTCCGGACCGCCGCTGAGGATGTACGTCACCACCGTCTTGTCGGACGCGGGATTGATGTCCTTCACCGTCGTGATGCAGTGGATGACGCTGTGCCGGAGATTGCCGCCCGGCGCGCCGACGGTGGCCGAGCCATCGGTGCCGACCTCCTGCACCTGGCCCTTGTAGGAGATGCTCGTTCCGCCCGCCATTCCGGCGCCGACGATCGCGCGGACGCGGACGGGCTGCCCCTCGGAAACGGGATAGAACTGCAGATCGACCAGACGGGCGTCATTGGGCATGATGCACCTCGCGGGGGATGATGATGGATTTCGTAGCGCTGGCCGCACGGCCACGGCACCGCGCCATACGGTTGGACGGACATGGATGCGGATTTCCCTTGGGAGAGATCCAGCAGGAAGCCGTGGGGATCATCGGCCCGGGCGGGACGGCTGTGACTTTGGGCGGGGCACCGCGGGCGGCATGCAAGGGGGAGCAGATGTGCACGACGCATCGCGATCGAGCCGCGAGTAGGATCTGGCGTCCTCACTCAGGAGGTGGAAGCCCCACGGCGGGACCGTGCTTGACCGTTGTCACGGTGGCGTCTGCCGCTTCCGCTACAACACGCTCACCACTTGGTCACCCGCGACCACGTACACGCGGTCGCCGGGGCTCACGGGGACGTCGGCGGTGCCGGTGAACTCGCCGAAGGCGGGGAGGATGCCCACGCGCGGGCCGAAGTGAAAGCAGGCCAGCCGCTGCTTCTGCCGCCCGATGCCGCGCAGCGTCACGGAGGGATGAACGTGCCCGGCCAGCACGTAGCACGCGTCCGCCGGCTCCGGGTGGTGCGCGTAGCCGAACGGATCGTCCACCACCGGCCCGTTCGCGCAATTGATGCGCAGCTCGTCCGGCGGGTCGCCCGCGTGCCGGTCGTGGTTGCCGCGGACGAGGAGGATGGGGAGGCGGGCGTGCTCCTCGCGCCACGCCGCCAGCGCGTTCAGCGTGCTCGCCTGCTTACCCGCCCTTGCGTGAAAGAAGTCGCCCAGAAAAACGAGGCGTTCCGCGCCGGTGCGGGCCAGCGCCGCCGTCAATCGCGCCAGCGTTTCCGTCGTCGTGCCGCCGGGCACGGGGACGCCGAACGCGCGGAACGACGCCGCCTTTCCAAAGTGCGGATCCGCCACCAGCAGCGTGCGGTCGCGCGGCCGGTACGCGGCGCGCTCGGGAAGCAGCACCAGCGGCTCCCCGCACAGTTCGATCTCCAGGTCTCCCGTCATTTCCCCGTGTCGGCGTACTTCTCCAGCACCAGCTTCATCTTCTGCACACGGTCGGTGACGGATTCGGAGGTGACGGCGTTGCGCGTCCGGTCCACCAGCAGCGGGAACGCCAGCGGCGGCGTGCGTTTGGGATTGGTAATGACGACGTTGCCCGCGGAAAGCCGGTCCAGCGTGCGCCCCAGCCGGCTGCTTTCCAGCTGCCGTTCCAGCACTTCGCGGTGCGCCTGCGACACCAGCAGGTTGCCGGGATCGTAGCGGGTGAATACGTCAAAGAACAGCCCGCTGGATGCCTGCAGCTGCTTGACGGACTTGCCCGCATGCGGGAATCCCTGGAACACCAGCCCCGCCACCCGCGCGATCTCGCGGAACTGGCGCCGCGCCATCTCCGTGGCGTTCAGCGAGGCGGGAACGTCTTCCAGCAGGTTGTGCGGGCTCAGCAGCCCCGCCGCCAGCGCCTCGTCCAGCGGCGCGGGATCGGGCGACAGCAGCTCCATCCCGTAGTCGTTCATGGAAAAGGTGAAGCTGATGGGCGTCAGGCGCGAGATGCGGTACGCGAACAGCGCGGCCAGCCCCTCATGCACCAGCCGCCCCTCGAAGGGAAAGATGAACAGGTGGTGCCCCTCGCGCGTCTTGACCCGCTCCATCAGCAGCTCGTCCGCGCGGGGGATGCGGCTCCAGCGCGCCTGCACCTCCAGGATGGGACGGATGGCCTCCATCTCCGGGCCGCGGAACTCGCCCCGCGACGCCTCTTCCAGCCGCGAACGGAGCGAGGCCGCCAGCTCGCCGGAAAGCGGCATCCTCGCCCCCATCCACCGGGGGATGAGGCCCTTGGTGTTCGTCGTGCGCCGCACCCACGCCGTCATGTCGCGCACGCGGACGAACTCCAGCGGCTTGCCGGCAAAGACGAAGCGGTCGCCGGGCGTGAGCCGCGCCACGAAGCTTTCCTCCACCGTGCCCAGCCGCGCGCCCCGCAGGTACTGCACGGCGATGGACGCGTCGCTCACGATGGTGCCGATGGACATGCGGTGCCGTCGGGCGATACCGCGCTCGGGCACGCGGTAGAGCCCGGCTTCGTCCGGGGCGACACGGTGGTAGTCGGGATAGGCGGTCA
>NZ_DASVTX010000132.1:0-3277 GCF_036387355.1 Longimicrobium sp. | reverse complement strand
CTCTGACCTTCGAGCCGGGCCGAGCCTGCCACGGCCGGGCGTCATGGGATTCGAGAACGCCGCGCCGCGAACCGTCACGAATCCGTGACCGGCACCGCTCATCACGAATCAGTCAGGGGCCGCCTCGAGCCCGGGCGGCATCTTTGCAGAAAGCGACCCGGGCTACGACGGCGCGTGCGTGTTTACGGGAGAGATGGAGGCCATGGGGGATGGTGCGCGGCAGGAGAGACGGTGATGGACGGCCCTGACTTCCGCAGCCTGTTCGAGGCGGCGCCGGGGCTCTTCATGGTGATGCGGGCCGATGCGCCGCGCTACACCATCGTGGCCGCGAGCGACGCCCACCTGGCCGCCACCCTGAGCACCCGCGACGGCCCGCGCGGCATCATCGGGCGCGGCATCTTCGAAGCGTTTCCGGACCCGCCCTCCGACCCGGGCGCCACGGGGATGAACAACGTGCGGGCCTCGCTGGAGCGCGTGATCGCCAGCGGCGTTCCGGACGTCATGCCGGTGCAGCAGTACGCGGTGCGCCGCGCCGACGGCACGTGGGAGGAAAGGCACTGGAGCCCGGTGCACTCGCCGGTGGTCGACCGGATGTCGGGAAAGGTCACCCACGTCATCCAGCGCGTGGACGACGTGACCGCGGCCATCCGCCTGACCTCCGCGCACGAGACGCTGCGGGGCGAGCACGCCCGGAGCATCCAGGCGCGCCACGCCGCCGAGGACGCGAACGCTCATCTCGCCGTGCAGGGCGAGGCGCTGAGCCGCACCAACCGCCAGCTGCGTGAACTGGCGATGCACCTGGAGACGCAGGCCGAAGCCCTGCGGCGCAGCGAGGCCAAGTACCGCTCGCTGTTCGACTCCATCGACCAGGGCTTCTTTGTCACCGAGATGCTGTACGACGCGGGCGGCAGGGCGGTGGACTACCGCTACGTGGAAGCGAATCCGGCGTTCACGGCCCAGACGGGGCTGGCGGATCCCGTCGGCCGTACGGCGCGGGAAATGGTGCCGCTGCTGGAAGACAAGTGGATCCAGACCGCGGCCCGGGTCGCAGCCACCGGCCAGTCCATCCGCTTTCAGAGCGACGCCAAGGCCATGGGCCGATGGTTCGACGTGTTCGCTTTTCGCGCCGGCGCGCCGGAGGACCGCCGCGTGGCCATGCTGTTCGCCGACGTGACCGCCCGGCGCGCGATGGAGCACGAGCGCGAAACGCTGGTAAGGGAACTGATGCTGGAGCGCGCCCGGCTGGAAGACGTGTTTCGCCAGGCGCCGGCCTCTCTGGCCGTGCTGCGGGGCGCGGACCACGTCTTTGATCTGGTGAACGACGCCTTCTACGAGCTGGTGGGCCGGCGCGACCTGCTGGGCAAACCGGCGTTCGAGGCGCTGCCCGAGGTGCAGGGGCAGGGCTTTCGCGAGCTGCTGGACCAGGTTCTCGCCACGGGCGAGCGCTTCGTTGGCCGCGCGCTTTCGCTGCGCGTGGCGCGCACGGCCGGCGCCCTGCCGGAGGAGCGGTTCATCGACCTCACCTACCTGCCGCTGATCGAGGCGGACGGGCGGCGGGCGGGCATCATTGCGCACGGAACGGACGTGACCGAGCAGGTGCTGGCGCGCCGCGAGATCGAGCGGTTGCTGGAGGAAAGCGAGCGCGCCCGCGCCGAGGCAGAGGCGGCCAACCAGGCCAAGAGCGAGTTCCTGGCCATGATGAGCCACGAGCTCCGGACGCCGCTGAACGCCATCGGCGGATACACGGAGCTGATCGGGATGGGCGTTCACGGCCCCGTCACCCCCGAGCAGTTGAACGCGCTGGACCGCATTCAGCGCAGCCAGCGGGCGCTCCTGTCGCTCATCAACGAAGTGCTCAACTTCGCGCGGCTGGAGACGGGCACCGTGCAGTACGCCCTCACCGACGTGCCCGTGGCCGAGGCCATGACGGAAGCGGAGATGCTCGTGGCGCCGCAGCTGCAGGCCAAGCGGCTCGGCTACTTCTGGGCGGGGTGCGACCCGGCGCTCACCGTGCGCGCCGACCGCGAAAAGCTGCAGCAGGTGCTGCTCAACCTGCTTTCCAACGCCGTCAAGTTCACGGACGAGCGGGCCGGCGTGGCCGGGCGCGTGGAGGTGAGCTGCGAGACGCAGCCGGCCGGGCGCGTGCAGATCCGCGTGCGCGACAGCGGGCTGGGGATTCCGCGGGACAAGTGGGAGGCGGTGTTCGAGCCGTTCGTGCAGGTGGACCAGCGGCTCACGCGCGCGCACGAAGGCACGGGGCTGGGGCTCGCCATCAGCCGCGACCTGACCCGCGGGATGGACGGCGACCTCACCCTGGAGAGCGTCCCCGGCGTGGGAAGCACGTTCACCATCACCCTCCCCGCGGGGTGCCGCGCGGCCAGCGGCGTGGAAGATCGCGGCGTCTGACCATTTGCCCCTGACCATGAGCCCGGAGCAGGCCGGCGCCGCCCGTCCATCTCCCATCCCGAAAAGCACTTGCGCCCGCATTTCCACCGCCGCGGCATGGTGGATGCGCAGTGCCCCGCCCCGCTCGGCGGGCGAGCCGTGAAGGATCTTCAACGGGAGGGGACGATGCGAGCCATGGTGTACCGGGGACCGTACCGCGTGCGGGTGGAAGAAAAGGACATCCCCAGGATCGAGCACCCCAATGACGCCATTGTGCGGGTGCAGCGGGCGGCCATCTGCGGCTCCGACCTGCACCTGTACCACGGGATGATGCCGGACACGCGCGTGGGCATGACCTTTGGCCACGAGTTCATCGGCGAGGTGCACGAGGTGGGCCCCTCCGTGCGCAACATCAAGCGCGGCGACCGGGTGATGGTGCCGTTCAACGTGTTCTGCGGATCGTGCTTCTTCTGCGCCCGCACGCTGTACGGCAACTGCCACAACGTGAACCCCAACGCCACGGCCGTCGGCGCCATCTACGGCTACTCGCACACCACGGGCGGCTACGACGGCGGGCAGGCGGAGTTCGTCCGCGTTCCGTTCGCCGACGTGGGACCCAGCATCATCCCCGACTGGATGGACGACGAGGACGCGGTGCTGCTCACCGACGCCTGCGCCACCGGCTACTTTGGCGCGGAGCTGGGCAACATCGAGATGGGCGACACCGTCGTCGTCTTCGGCGCGGGGCCGGTGGGGCTGATCGCCGCCAAGTCCGCGTGGCTCATGGGCGCGGGGCGGGTGATCGTGATCGACCACATCGAGTACCGGCTCGAGAAGGCCCGCACCTTCGCCCACGCCGAGACCTACAACTTCTCGGAGTACGACGACATCG
>NZ_DASVTX010000131.1:0-8182 GCF_036387355.1 Longimicrobium sp. | reverse complement strand
CCACCGATTCGCGTCCCTCCAGCTTGCGGAGCATGTAGCCGAACGTGTCGCTCTGCAGCGGGAATCGCACCCGGTACGCGCGGCGGTAGATGTTGTACAGCAGCCGCGCCACCTCGTCCGGCGGAAGCTCGGCACGCGCGTCGGCCACGGGCTCGCGGTACAGCACGTATCGGCCCTCCGTGCGCCGCGACTGCCACGGGTGAAAGTACGGCATGTCAAAGGGAATGGCGGCGCCGTGGCTCACCAGCGTGCGCAGCCACGGGCTCTCGCGCCGCACCTCGCCCACCACCCAGTCCAGGTCGCGCCCCGCGCTCTCCCGCGCCTCCGTGCGCATGGCTTCCACCAGTTCCGTGCGCAGCGCGCGGCCCAGTTCCCGCCCGCGCTGGTCCTGCCGCACGGCCAGATAGGTGATGAACCCCGCGTTGACGCCTTTGAGGTACACGCCCGCGGCGGCCGCGACCGGGTGCTCCGCCGGGTCCACCATGGCCAGCAGGTGATAGCTGCCGTCCATGGGCATGCCGCGGCGCCGCTCCTCGATCTCCGTCAGCAGGTCCTCCACCGGCTGCACGTCGCCGATGGAGTGGACGATGAGTTCCAGCGCGCGCGTGGCGAGCGGAAGCCGCTCGTCATCCACCGTCACCAGGCGCAGGTCAGATTCGCCGGCCATCCGCGCCCTCCACGCCCAGGCGAAAAACGTGCGCCGCGTTGCGCCACATGAGCCCCTCGCGCTCCTCCGGCGTGATCTCCAGCCGTTCCGCGAATCGGAGATAACTGGCGATGTCGCTGATGGGCCAGTCCGTGCCGAACATCAGCTTGCCGGGGTCGTTGATGAACGCCGCCGTCTCGTTCACCTTGCCCAGCGCCAGCCGCTCGTACCGGGGCTGAAACTCGCCCAGCGTAAAGCCCGAGATGTCGCCGAACACGTTCTCGTTCTTGTAGATGACCTGCATGGCGTCCGTGAACCAGGGGTTGCCCAGGTGGCAGATGACGAACGTAACGTCGCGAAAATCCACGGCCACGTCGTCGATCTGCAGCGGATGCGCGTGCTTGATCCGGGCGGCCGGATTGTAGGTGTCGCCGGTGTGGATCATCACCGGCACACCGAACTCGGCGGCGAGGTGATACACCGGGTGCACCTCGCGGTCCGTCAGAAAGAACGGCTGATAGCCGGGATACAGCTTGAGCGCGCGGATCTTTCCCCCGCGCAGCAGGCCGCGCAGGTAGCCCACCTGGTCCGCGCCCAGCCGCGGCACGTCCACCCCCGCCACGATGCCCATCCGCGGATTGTCATCCACCAGCTCCAGCAGTTCCTGGGCAGAGGGGCGCTCCTGGTTGACCACGTACGACGAAAGCACGAGCGCGTAGCCCACGCCGTTCGCGTCCATCTCGCCTTTGAGCCGCGCATACCGCTCGCGCAGCGTGGGCGGATCGCTCATGGCGTAGCGGTTCAGGTGGGTGTGGCAGTCGATGATCAACGGTGCGCGCGGTTCGAGTGGGCGCCGCCGAAAGGCAGGGAGCGTACCACGCCCGCGATGGCCCACGGTTCCGGACACAGACGTGTCGGGCATCCCATGAGCAGGCTCGTACCGATGAGAACACGCGGATCCCGTCCGTCCAGCGCACCGCGGGGACCGGAGGGGAACTCGCGTCTCCTTTGTACTTCGAGCGAAGGTCGGCACGGCCCGGGCGCGGCACGGCCTTCGCGGAACCTGCTCTGCTCCGCGCACCCCGCGCGGAGCAACCCTGGAACGCACCACCGACACACCGTGCGCACGCTTCCTTACATCCTTCAGCAGAACCGGGAATGGGCCGAGGCCGTAAAGGCCGAGGACCCGGAGTTCTTTGCCCGGCTGGCCCGCCAGCAGACGCCCAAGTACCTGTGGATCGGGTGCGCGGACAGCCGCGTGCCGGCCAACGAGATCCTGGGCATGATGCCGGGCGAACTGTTCGTGCACCGCAACGTGGCCAACGTGGTGGTGCACACGGACCTGAACTGCCTGAGCGTGCTGCAGTACGCCATCGACGTGCTCAAGGTGGAGCACGTGATCGTGGTGGGGCACTACGGGTGCGGCGGCGTGCGGGCGGCGCTGCAGGACCGGCGGCTGGGATTGATCGACAACTGGCTGCGCCACGTGCGCGACATCCGCGACAAGTACGTGCACGTGCTGGAGGGGCTGGACGAAGAAGAGCAGATGGACCGGCTGTGCGAGCTGAACGTGATCGAGCAGGCGATGAACGTCTGCCAGACCACCATCATCCAGGAAAGCTGGGACCGGGGCGGGCCGGTGAACGTGCACGGGTGGATCTACGGCCTGCGCGACGGAATCCTGCGCGACCTGTCGATGGTGGTAACGCCGCAGGACGATCCCGTCGCGGTGATGGCCGGCGCCGTGGAAGGAGTGCGCCAGCGGACGCGGGACCAGCGGTAGCGCTCCCGGGCAGTGCTGACCACCGGCTCCCGCAACGGCGGGGCGGCGGCGACGGCGGTTCGCGCGGACGGTGAGGTGCGGCGCCAGGACCGCGTGGATCGCCGGAGACACAACAGAACACCCTCCGTCCGGAACCGGGCGGAGGGTGTTTTTCGCTCTCTCGAACAAACGGCTAGGACTCGGCGGGGGGCGTAGTCAGGTCGCGTTCTTCGGCGGCGACCTGCGGGCGGCGGTGGCGGAAGTAGCGCACGGCTTCCATCCCCAGGCCGCAGGTGACGGCCCACGCCGCGCCCGTCATCAACCCGCCCAGCACGTCCGACGGATAGTGCACGCCCAGGTACAGCCGCGACGCGCTCACCAGCCCGATCACCAGCGCGGCCACGGCCCAGGTGCACCACTTGAGCGTTCGCGTGGGCATCAGCCGCCCGATCAGGAACCCCAGCGTGCCGTACACCACCATGCTGGTCATGGCGTGGCCGGAGGGGAACGACGCGGTACCGGCGTGCGGCGTTCGCCAGGGAAACACGTCCGGCCGCGGGCGGTTGAAGGCGCTCTTGAGCGCCATGTTCACCAGCCCCGACCCCAGCATGCTCACCCAGAGCAGCGCCGCCGACCACCGGTGCCGGCTCACCCACAGAAACGCGCTCGCCACCAGCACCACCATCCACACCACCAGCCGCGCCCCCAGCGCCGTCACCTCCAGCGCGGCAACGTTCAGCGACTCTGACCCGTGCTCGCCCATCCACCGCAGAATGGCCTCGTCCACCTGCTGCGTACGCCCCGCCATCACCCGGTTCGCCAGCGTGGCAAAGGCGATGGAGCCCACCAGCACCACGGTGAGCCCGAGGGCGAGAAACACGCCCAGCGCGGCGCGGAACCCCTGCACGTGCCGCCCGATCCAGCGCAGCAGCGCGAACAGCCCGTCGCGGGCCCGGGCTCCGGGTCCGCGGCGGGGCTCCGTGCGCCGCTCCACCAGTGTGCTTTCCGTCCGGGTGCTCATGCGGGCCGCGGGGCGCACGTTCCATACCTGCCTTGCGCGAAGCGGGGCGCGGGCGGTACGCTCCCGGCATGATTCATCTTACGGATGTGGGCAAGGATTTTGGCGGGCCGCTGGCCCGCCTGCGCCGGGAACGGGTGCGCGCGCTGGACGGCGTCTCGCTGCACGTTCCCGCCGGCACGGCCGTGGGGCTGGTGGGGCCCAACGGCGCCGGAAAGAGCACCGTCATCAAGCTGCTGCTGGGGTACCTGCACCCGTCACGCGGCGGGGTGGAGGTGGGCGGCATGCTGCCGCGCGACTACGTGGAGCGGCACGGCGTGTCGTACGTCCCCGACCGCGTCACCCTGCCCCCCTGGTGGACGGTGCGCGGCGCCCTGCGCACCTTTGCCGCCCTGGCCGAGGTGGATGACTGGGAGGAGCGGGTGGAGCGCGAGATGGCGCGCATGGAACTGAACGAGGTGGCGCACCGCCGGGTGCGCGCGCTCTCCAAGGGCAACCTGCAGCGCCTCGCCCTGGCGCAGGCGCTGCTTGCGGACCGCAAGGTGATGGTGCTGGACGAGCCCACCGACGGGCTGGACCCGGAGTGGGTGGCCCGGGTGCGTGAGGTCCTGGCGGGCTGGCGCGCGGCGGACCCGGAGCGGGTGCTGGTGTTCGCCTCGCACGATCTGGACGAGGTGGAGCGCGTGGCCGACCAGGTGGTGGTGCTGCGGGCCGGACGCGTGCACGAGGTGCTGGCCACGGCGGGCGAGGGGCCGGTGCCCTCGTGGACGCTGGTGGTGGAGGGGACGGAGTCCGCGCGGCTGGTGGAAAAGGCCTTTCCGGGCGCACTTCCCCTCACAGGCGAGGCGCACGCCTTTCGCGTGGAGGCGGGGAGCGCGCGCGACGTGAGCAGACGCGTGCAGACGCTACTGGAGCGCGGGGGCGTGGTGCGCGCCCTGACGCCCGGGGGCGGGTCGCTGCGCGAGCGATACCGCGCCATGGGCGCCCGGCGCCGGGGGCCCGCGTGATCCCGGTGATGCTGCGCGGCATGCTGCCGCGCCTGGCCCTGGTGGCGTTGGCCGGGTGGATGTTCTACCTCCTGGAGCCCGGCTTTCACGAGCACGCCACCGAGCTGGCGGGTGAAGAGGTAGGGCTCAACCTGGGGTACCTGGGGATCGCGGCCAGCCTGAGCAACCTGTCCGCCTTTTCCATGCTGATCCTGCTGGGCGGCTCGCTTTCCGGCGACCGCGCCAACGGCTGGTACCGCATGTACTTTGCGCACCCCACGCGGCCGCTGGCCTACTACGGGGTGCAGTGGCTGCTGGCGCTGGTGCTTTCCGTCGCGGCGTCCGCCGTCTTTCTGGTGGTGGGGCAGATCGCCGCGTGGGGGGAGTTCCAGGGCGGGTGGAGCGGCCTGTGGCTGGCGCTGCTGGCCGCGATCAGCTACGGCGGCATGATCGCCGTGCTCTCGGTGCTCATTCGCGGCGACACCTGGGTGGCGCTGATCCTGTACATCACCAACTACGTGTGGCTGCAGGCCATCAGCCTGGGGGTGCAGCCCGTTCCCGGCGGGTTCGCGGACGTGCTGGCCCTTCTTCTGCCGCCGCAGCTGGCCCTTTCGGACGTGTTCGACGGGATCCTCGCCGGGCAGATCGCCTGGGTGCCCAGCGCGTACGCCGCCGGCTACGGACTGTTCTGGCTCATCGTCGCCGGCGTTCTTCTGCGCATGCGCGAGTGGCCGTAGGGTCGATCACGTTGCTCAAGGGCACGCGCAGCACCGAATGTTTTCACCCAGATGAGCAGAACAGGCGCTCGGGCAGGGGGAGCGACCGCCGCGAACAACTCAGACCGTCGCCCAAAGCGGCGGGCAATGCAGACGATCACAACAACGCCGATCAGAACACTTCCACTGCGCTGCTCCTACAACATGAATCTCGCAAGTGAGGGCCCGCGCCAGAGTATGATGGAACTATGAATGAGGGGCTCCCTGTTCGGGAGCCCCTCATTCATAGTTTGCTTCATCGCGATGAGGTGGCGGACCGTTCGCCTCAGCCGAACCAGCCGGCGCCCGTGTGAGAGGCGACGGGCCTGCGAGAGGCACCCATCAGGCCATCGACCCGCGTCCCCGCCAAGACCATCCGGTACCGCCACGCGGCCATTGCCAGCATGGATGAAACCAGCAGTGCACGGATCATCAGGATGTGAGAGGGCTTCGGAGACCAGACCGACGGATCGTTGATCGACGCAAGCCCCGCAAACCACATGACGTTCAGCGCGACGGAAAACGCGTACACGGCCAGCACGCCCCAGTTCAGCCGGTCCATGGCATCGTTCAGGAGGGCGATGAACAGCATTCCGAAAAGCAGAACCAGTTCCACCGCATCCAGCCGCGCCACTGCGGCATAATGCACCGCCGCAACCAGGCGGCCCTCCGTAAATCCAACGAGGCATCCACTCGCAAAGCCAAACGCCAGCGTGGCGCCCATGAGCGCCGGCAGCCGCGGCAGAACGAACCGGGGGCGGAGCGCCAGACCGAACAACAGACCGCAGCACGCCAGCAGAAGAAAGGTGCGGCCATGGTTGAACACGGGTGCTGCAAGCAGGTACATCCGCATGGTTCCCGACTCGGCGCCGGCCCTGATTGCCGCCAATCCCCAGAGGTTCTGAACCGAAAAGGTCAGGCCATGAAGGGTGAACACCGTTCCTGTCACGCGCCACGCCGCTACGTGAGTCGCCGAGGCGGATCGCGCGCGAAGAGCGACTCCCATCGAAACGAGCCCGACGGAGAGAAAGAGCAACGCGCCCGCGAACTGAAGCGACCAGGTCAGCATGAGATGATCAGGTCGGGGTCGGAGGCGGATCGTCGGTGCAGTGCGGCGGGCACGTTGCCGCCGAGTTTTCGACGGTGAACGTTTCCGTGGCGCTCCAGTCGCCCACCTGCTCGGGGTTGCGGCCCTCGTCGTACAGGTTGATGGACAGGCTGTGCAGGCTGTGGTTGGGATCGTCGACCGTGATGGTGAGGTTGCGGCCGTTCCTGCCCTTGCCGCGCAGCGTGATCACATGGCGCTTGGGGTGTCCCTTGCCCTTGGTGTTCACCGGCTTGCTCTTGTCCTGCTTGTACAGCTCCTTTACGGAGCCGTCATCCTTGCGCGACACCGTGCAGCGGCTGGCGAACGCGGGATGGAAGGTAACGTCGTAGTCGGCGTCGGCGGTCACGGTGACGTGATCCGCGGAAGCGTTGTCCTGCGCCATGGTGTGTCTCCGGATGTGGAACGAACGGGAGGGGGTACTGCGGACCCCTGAATCTGCACAGAATGCCGAGCGCGGGCAAGTGTTTCCACACGCAGGGTGATACGGAAAGCCGCATCAGCCGTCCGAGAGCATGCGGCCGGGGTTCCCGCCGCGAACGGCGTGCAGCCGCTCGAACAGTGCGGGTACGGCGTTCCCCGCGCGGGCGTGCTGCAGCCGGCGGAAGGCCAGCATCACCATCACCACCATCGCCAGGCCGTTCACCCAGTAGAACGCCACCCACGCCGCGGGCTCCACCTGCACCCTCCACCACGCCAGGATGGTGAACAGGCTTACGGAAAACGTCTCCTTGACGGCGTACGCGGCCAGCGCCAGCCAGAGCAGCTGGTCCAGCCCGTCGCGCGCCACGCCGGCCAGCAGAACGGCCAGCAGCACCACCACGGCAATGCAGTACATCACCGCCAGCAGGGTGATGTACGGGCGCAGCTCCATGTCGCCGTAGCGCGCCGTGAGCACCGTTCCCGCCACGATGGCGAGCAGAATGGGCGCGGTGCCGTGGCGCGCCACCCTGCCCACGCTGGCGGCGGGCACGGCGAGCATGGCCCCCATCACCAGCGCGGCCATGATGACGCCGCACTCGCGCCCCACGTTGCCGGCCTGCAGCCAGCGCACGGCGGTGCCGTACGCGGCGGAGCCGGGGTCCATGCGCTGCACGTACGGCGCGGCCAGGGCGTGCGCCGCGCTGTACGCCCCCACCGCCGCGAAGCACACGCCGGTGGGGAACCACGCCGCGAACGGCCGGCTCCAGCGCATTCCCTCCATTCGCCGCCACGCCGCCAGGCTGAGCAGTCCAAAGGGGAGAATGAGCAGGGTCGCGACGGTCTGCAGCAGCAGGTTCATCCGCCGCCGCCGACGGGAATGATGGGCGGGCACATGGGCGGGCAGAGCACGGTGCCGTCCAGCACCTCGATCTCCTCGTCCTCGCCGCCGCCGGCCAGGCGGGGTGAGCGGCCGCGCAGGCGAATGACGATGCTGTCGATTTCCTGATGCGGGTCGTGCACCACCAGGCGCACGTCGCGCGCCGACGGCCCGCCCTGCACCACGATCTCGCTGGTGTCCCACGGCTTGTCGGAGCCGGCGGGGAGGATGAACGGATCGTCCGGGGCCTGCTCGTACACCACCACCTCCTGGCCCGCGCGGCGCACGGCCAGGCGGCGCACGAAGCCGGGGTAGAAGTCGGCGACGTATCCGTCTTTTTCCTTCCTCTTGCGGGAGGGGGACGGCGGGTTCCGCTGCACGTACTCCGGGTCCGGCCGGTCCTGCGAATCTGCGCTGCTCATCAATTCCGTCTCCGTCTTTGTGTGTGTCTGTTGTGTCCGGTACGGCATGATCGCGGCAAAGCTTCTCTCGCGCAAGAACCTTCTTCATACGATCGGGCGGGGACGCCGGGCTTGCGTCTTGCCCGCTCCACCGCAGGTGCCGAACTCCCCCCAACACGATCCCGGAACGGAACTGATGGACAGACGGT
>NZ_DASVTX010000130.1:0-8696 GCF_036387355.1 Longimicrobium sp. | reverse complement strand
GGGCCGGGGAGTGGGGGCCTCTCCGCGTGCACGGCACCGTCCGGAGCGCACCGCCCGCGCTGTTCTCTCCTGTCCGTGCGGCGTTAGGCAATCCAGCGCCGGGATCGGTGCCGAACGCCGCGCCCGCGCGGAATCACCCCGCGTTCTCCGCCTCGCCCCCCGTCCTTCGCGTGAACCGCGGTGCGACGCGCGGAACCAGGGGTGCCCATTCCCTGCATCGACGCCAAGCCGTATGTTCTGGCCGGCCCCACGGATTCCTTTTTCCGCCGGCACCGGTGAACGAAACCTCGCCTTCGCGCATGCGCTGGATCGCGCCCGCGGCCCTGGCCGTCGCCCTGCTGTCGCTGGCGCTCAACGGCTTTCTGCTCTACCTGGTCCGCCACCCGGAGCGCCTTCTGGCGCCCATGCTGGATCGCGTGATCAGCCGCATGGAAGAGCAGGACGCCACCCTCAAGTACACCGTGCGCATCCCGGCCGGAACGCCGGTGCGCTTCGACGTGCCCATCGACCAGAGCTACCGGCTGCGGCTGAACACCACCGTGCCCATCAACACCACGTTTCAGCTCCCCATCAACACGCCGTTCGGAAACCGCGTGGTGCGGGTACCCGTACGCACCACCATCCCCATCCGGCAGGACCTCCCCATCCACCTGCGCGACACCTTTCGCCTGCGCACGCAGACGCAGAACGAGCTCGTGGTGCCGCTGGAGGTTCCGCTTCGCGATCTGCCGCTGGAAGAACTCCGGCGGTCCCTGACTCCGTAGCCACGCCATGCCACGCACCGCGCTCTCTCTCCTTCTCCTGACCCTGGCCGCCTGCGCCGGCGACGGGCGCGCCCCCGCCGCGGAGCGCCCGGACAGCACCGCGCCGGCCGAGCCCGCGCCCCGGCCCGGACCCGCGCAGGGCGCCGCGGCGTGGGAAACCAATCCGCGCGAGGGCGTAACCGTGACCCCGCAGGCCGACGGCCTTCTGGTGGAGACGGGCCCGCACACCGTCCTGTGGCCCGCGACGGGGACGGATCTGGCGCCGCCCTACACCGTCCGCGCCACGTTTCAGAAGCGCACGGGCCGGCTGCACGAGGGCTACGGGCTGCTGTTCGGCGGGCAGAACCTGCAGGGGGCGGAAAGCGGGCAGCGCTACAGCTACTTTCTGCTCCGCGGCGACGGCAGCGTGCTGGTAAAGCGGCGGGACGGGGCCCAGACGCCGCTGGTGCGCGACTGGGCCCGCAGCCCGGCCGCCAACCGCGACGGGGCGGGCGCCGGGCGGGAAAACACCCTGGAGGCGCAGGTGGGGCGCGACACGACCGTGTTCCGCGTCAACGGCCAGGAGGTGGCGCGCGTTCCCTCCGCCGAGCTGGCGGTGCGCGGGCGCGCCGGGCTGCGCATTGCCCACGACCTCGTGATGGAGGTGCGGGGCTTTGGCGCGGACGCGGGCGGCGCGCCGTGAGCACCGCTCCCCGCGTGCTGGTGGCGGATGACGACGCGGCGGTGCGCGGCGTTCTGCGCGCCATGCTGCGGCGGGGCGACTACGAGGTGGTGGAGGTGGAGGACGGGCGGGCGGCGCTGGACGCGTTCGAGCGCGACGGCGCGGACCTGATCCTGTCGGACCTGCAGATGCCGCGGATGAGCGGGCTGGAGCTGCTGCGCCGCATCCGCGCGCTGGACGACACCACCGGATTCATCATCCTCACCGGCGCGGGGACGGTGGAGAACGCCGTGGAGGCGCTGCGGCTGCAGGCGGACGACTACCTGGTCAAGCCCTTCAACCTGGACGAGGTGCTCTTCGCCGCCGAGCGCGCGCTTTCGTACCGCCGCCTGCTGCGCGAAAACCGGGCGCACCAGCAGCACCTGCGCGAGCGCGTGGCCGAGCAGGCCGTACAGCTCAAGGTGCTGCTGCTGGACGCGCTGCGCTCGCTGGCCGGCGCCATTGAGACGCGCGACGACTACACCGGCGGCCACGTGGAGCGGGTGGCCCGCTACGCCGCCGCCACCGGGCGCGAGATGGGGCTGCAGGGCGAGGACCTGCGCGCGCTCTGGGTGGGCGCGCTGCTGCACGACGTCGGCAAGATCGGGGTGAGCGACGCCGTGCTGCGCAAGGCCGGGCCGCTCACGGACGAGGAGTACGAGGAAATGAAGCGGCACCCGGAGATCGGCGCGGCCATCATGGCGCGCAGCTCCTTTCTGGTGCCCGGGCTCCCCGCCGTGCTGCACCACCAGGAGCACTGGGACGGCAGCGGCTACCCCAAGGGGCTGCGGGGGGAAGAAATCTCGCTGCAGGGCCGCATCGTCACCGTCGCCGACACGTACGACGCCATCATCACCCGCCGCCCGTACCGCGACGCCCGCTCCACCGACGAGGCGCTGGCCGAGTTGCGCCGGTGCGCGGGGACGCAGTTCGACCCCGCGGTGGTGGAGGCCTTTGCCCGCGCCGCCCTGCACGGCTTTCCCGAGCACCCCGACACCCCCGCCCACACGGGAGCGCCGCCGGGCTGATGGATCGGGTCTTCGACGGACGCAAAACAATCCGGGTGCGCACCGTGTCGGTGCGCACCCGGATCGTTTTGTGGATGACGGGCCCGGAGCCCGGCGGGCCGCGGCGGATGGAGTCCGCCGCGCGCCGTGGATCCCGTTACCGCTGCGCCGCGGGGAGGCGGATCATGCGTCCCTGGCGGTCCACCGTGAACTGCGGGAGCACCAGTTCGTCGTTGTGCATCTTGACGCTCCGCGAGCTCAGGCTGGCGGACGGGCCCGACGGGCTGCTCTGCAGCGCCATGGCCAGGAAGAAGTTGTCCGCCGCGGACACGTCCACCGCGTAGCCGATGTCGGCCAGCGCGCGCGCCGTCAGCTCGCTCAGGGGGTTGGTGCCCACGTTCAGGTACCCCGTCATGAGCTCGTTCTTGAGCACCGTCTCACGCCAGTGCGAGTTGGCCGTGCCCGCGCCGCCGGTGTTCTCCACCGGAACCTTCTGCCCGCCCGTGTACGCCGTGCCGCCGATGTTGTTGAACCCGACCGCGCCGCCGCCGCCGCTGTAGTACGTGTCCAGCACGCTGCTGGCGCTGCTGGGGCTCTGCAGGAGGCCCTTGGCCGTCCACACGGTGGAGCTGATGCCGATCACGTGACCCATCTCGTGCAGCAGCACGCTGCCCAGCAGCCCGTCGCGCTCCAGCGCGGCCACGTCGGCCTCGTCAAACCGCATCAGGCCCAGAAAGGCCAGCCCGCTGCCGTTGCCGGTGTTCTCGTTGCGGCGCCCGCAGGCACCCGCCTGGCCCAGCACCTTGCCCACGCCGTCGATGGCCTCGATGGTGGCGTAGATGACCAGGTCGTCGAACCCGAAGGTGCTGGACGGCGTTCCGTCGTTGCAGGCATTGGCCGGAACGTTGATCTGCACGTCCGGCAGGTCGCCCTTGATGACCTGCGCCCAGCGCGCCGCCGAGTTGCGGAACACCTGCGCCTGCGACGCCGTCATGGCCGAGGTGAAGCACAGGGTGATGCCGTATCCCGCCGTGCCGGGCGTGGGGCCTTCGCAGCCCACGCTCTGGATCACGGCCGTCTGGCCGGTGACGCCTTCCACGGTGACCGCCAGCTCGTTGGGCCCGCCCACCGGCCCCATCTTCCAGCTTGCCGCCGTGGCGATGCCGGCCGCGTTGGTGACGGCCGTGCCGCCGGTGACCGTTCCGCCGCCGCTGCGCACGGCAAAGTTCACGGTGCGCCCGGCCAGCGCCGTGCCGCCCGCCGTGGTGACGATGACCGAGGGCGCCACGGGCACGTTGGTGTTCACCATGGCCGCCTGGTTGTTGCCGGCGACCACGTTGATGGCCGTGGTGACGGTGGTGGAGCCCTGGGCGGTAAAGGTCACCGGGGCGATGCTGCTCCCTTGAAAGGTGGCCTGCACCGTGTTGGTGCCGGCCGCCGCACCCAGCGTCCACGTGGCCGCCGCGATGCCGTTGGCGTCGGTGATGGCTGTGGGCGGAGTGATGCTGCCGCCGCCGCCGGTAACCGCGAAGCCCACGCTCATGCCCGCCACCGGCGCGTTCAGCCGGTCGCGCACCTGCACGCGCACCTGGCTGCCGAGCACCGCGCCCACCTGCCCGGTCTCCTGGTCGCCGCCCACCTTGAGCACGCTCGCGGCCGCCTGCGCCACCTGCACGGAGGCCGAACCCGCGGCGGCCCCGGACGTGGCCATCACGATCGCCGTTCCGTTGGACACCGCCGTCACCACCGCGCTGTCGCCGCCCGCGCCCACGACCGACACGGCCGCGCTGCTGGAGGTCCAGGTGATGGGGGCGTCGCGCAGGGCCTTGCCCTTCTGGTCGCTGACGGTGGCGTGCACCACCGTGGTGGCGCCCAGCGCATTGAGCGTGGGCGACGCGGCCGAAACGGCCACGGAGGTGGCGACGCTGGCTTCGGTGCCGCCCCCATCGGAGCAGCCGGCGGCAAGCAGAACGGCGGCGGTGCCGAACAGGATTTTGCGCATGCGGAGAGACATCCTCTGGGGTGGCGGGCACCCCTGCCGGGGAGGAGTAAGGCACCGCCCTGAAGGCTGTGCCTGCGCCGTCTTTGCTTGAAAACGGCGGCGAACGGAATGAGGGCGGTCACGCCGCGCCCGGCACCCAGTGCGTGCCTGGCACGATCCGCCCGATGCAGCGGATGGGGCTGTCCCCGTCTGTCCAGGGCGCGAAAACGGGTCCGCGCGGAGCAGGGCGGGAACGGGTACGTCGCAACTCGTTGAATATGGGGGAAAACGGCCCTTTGCGCAAGTCGTTCTGCAGCAAACATTTGGATCGCCACCGCGGTGCAAGTCGCTGCACCGCGGCGGGATACGCCGATCCTGGATTCAGCCGGCGCCGCGGGGCGGGCGGCAGCGGCGCGTCGTGGGGGCGGGGCTCAGTCCGCGTCGTCCAGCAGGGGCGACGCGGCGAGCAGGGCGGCCCAGGCGGCGATCAGCGCCGTTTCGGCGGCGGCGTCCAGCAGGTAGACGGGGGGAATCACCCGCTTGGCGGTGTAGTTGACGTCCACGGCGGTCAGGGCGGCGGCGGAACCGGCCGCCAGCAGGGCGATCTCCGGCGTGACGCGGCGCCGCAGCCCGGCCATGGTCATGGTGGCCCCCGCCGCCGCGATCAGCGCGCCGACCGTCTTTACCAGCCACTTGTCGGTCTTTTCCCCCGTCACCGCCTCAAAGCTGGGGAGGTGGATGACGGGCCACAGCCCCGTCGCGAGGTAAAAGGCGCCCTGCGCCACCGCCAGCGCGTCCGCCGCGCTCGCCTCGTTCCGTGCGCTCATGCCGCTCCTCCTTCCATGAGTGCCTTGAAGGCGCGCAGGTCGGCGCGCAGGATGTCGTGCGGGGACTGGTGCAGCGCCGTGGCGATGGCCTGCCCCACGACGCCGGCGGGCGGGTGGAACTCCATCGTGGCGCGGACGAGCGTTTCGCCCGCGCGCGCGCCGGGAGCGAACTCCACGGAGCCGCGGTTGGGCAGATCGGAGCCGGGCAGAGATTCCCACGCGATGCGCCGCCCCGGCACGTCTTCCGTCACCACCGACGTCCACGCCAGGCTGCGGCCGCGCGGGCCCTCGGCCACCCAGCGGGAGCGGCGCTCATCCAGCACGTCCACGGAAACAATGCGCGACTGGTAGCGCGGCGCGGTGCGGACGTCGCGCCAGAAGGCGTACAGCTCGTCCGCCGGGCGCTGCACGGCGATGGACGCCTCGCCGTAGATCCCGTCGCTGCTTCGGGACGGCGCCGCGTCGTGCAGGACGGGCTCGGGGAGCGCGGTGTCGCGCCCCATGGCGCGGTAGACGGCGCAGTGGCCGGTAATGCCGCGATGGGCCAGTGCCGCGCCCGCGGCGGCCAGCAGCGCGCCGGGCACGCCACCGCGCCTCAATCCCAGCAGCGCCAGCACGCCCCCGCCCGCCGTGGACACCATTCGCTCCGTCCTGCCGACGTTCACCTCGCCGCCGCGCAGCACGCTCCCCACCGCTTCCACCACGTTGGACACGAACCCTCCCCGTTGCTGATCATCCCCGGAACCGGCCGCGCCCGGGTGCAATCCCCATTCCGGGCCGTGGGACAAAGCGCGCGATGCCGTCCAAAGAGTATCTGTGTACGAACATGCTCCGCAGCGGATGATTCCCGGGACAGACCAGCCCCTGCTCGACACGCCGGATTTCGATTCGCATCGATGCATGACTACCATCGAACAGATCGAGCGAGCCGTCAGCGGGCTCTCTCCCGAAGAACTCACCCGCTTCCGCGAGTGGTTCCTGGCGTTCGACGCCGCTGCGTGGGAACTGCAGTTCGAGCGGGATGCCGCCGCGGGCAGGCTCGGCGCGCTGGCTGAGGAGGCGTTGTCAGAGCACCGCTCGGGGCGATCGCGGCCGCTGTGAACGACACGTTCGGTGGATGCAGAAAGCCCCTCGTCCGCAACGGCGGACGAGGGGCTTTTCGCGGCTTCAACCAGCCATGCGGTCAGGCGATCGCGGGGTGGGGGAGCGCGGGTTCGGGGAGCGGCGCGGGCTCCGCCTCCTTCTCGACCGCCAGCGCGGTGGCGGCGGTGAGCACCAGCGCGATCCAGAGCGCGTCCGCCAGCAGCAGGTGAACCAGCTGCATCCACACGGGCACGAGGAGGATCACGTTCACCATCCCCGCCATCACCTGCAGCGCGAACAGGCCCACGAGCGCGTTGGACAGCCGCTCCATCGTGCGCCCCGGGCGCAGGCGGCGCACCACGCGCCCACTGAGCGCCACGAAGATCCCCGTCGCCACGGCAAGCACGGGGTGCACCACGCGCAGACGCTCCAGAAAGTGCACGGCGGACAGCTCGAAGCCCACCGAGGTCTTGGGAAAGAGCGTGTCGCCCAGCGCCGTGACCGCCCCCGTGGCGCCGACGACGATCGTCATGGCCACCGCCGTGATCATCAGCGCGCCGGCGAGGCCCTGGCCGCGAAGGCGCATCGCGGGCCGCCCCGACGCCCACCACGCCGTCAGCGCGAGCGCGGCGAGGAGCAGAAAGGTGTTGGTGAGGTGCACGGCCATGGCCACGGCGCGCCACACGGACGCGTTGTGCGCCACCAGCTCCAGCTTGACCAGCGCCGCGCCCACGGCGCCTTCCGTGAGCGTGAGCACCAGGCAGGCGACGGCGCCGCCGCGCGCCGGGTTCCCGCGCGGAAAGCGACGGTACGCCATCCACACCATGGCGATCACCATGGGCCCCAGCAGCCCGCTGGTGACGCGGTGCGTGTACTCGATGAGCGTTTCCAGGGAGGGCGCGCGCAGCACCACCTGGCCGTTGCACGCGGGCCAGTGGCTGCCGCACCCCGCGCCGGCCCCGGTGGCGCGCACCAGGGCGCCCCACAGCACCACGGCGATGGTGTAGGCCAGGACCAGCCAGGTGTAGCGGGCAAGGCCCCTGCGGGCAGAAACGTCTGCGGTCATGCTCGGGAGGTCGCGGCGGACGGCGGATGGGGTGCATCACGGTACACGGGCGGGCGGCCGGCGCGCAAGTGCTTGGGCGGGATCGGGTTGGGTCGCGTGGGGCATTCCCCCGCGCCCCGGTCGGGAAAGCTCCGCGCCGCGGCGCGCGCAGGGTGGCGCTTCTGCGTGCGGGGCGTATATTTGGGCCACTCTGACCCGGAACCGAAGCGAGCTTGATGTCCGACGCCACCGCCACCCTCTCCGCCGACGCCCTGGGCGTGCACGCCGCGCCGCGCACGCCGGGCGCCGACGAAGGCGAGATGACCACCGCCACGCAGCGCGCGGGGATGGAAGCCGCGCGCACGGGTTCCGGCGGGGCCGCGCAGCTGCTGCGCGACTACGTGACGCTCACCAAGCCCCGCATCATCTCGCTGCTGCTGGTGACCACCGTGGCGCCCATGCTCATTGCGCTGGGCCGCCTGCCGTCGTGGTCGCTGGTGCTGTGGACCATGCTGGGCGGATACCTGATGGCGGGCGGCGCCAACGCGATCAACATGTTCATCGATCGCGACATCGACGCCCACATGCCGCGAACGAAGCTGCGCCCCATCCCCAGCGGCCGCATGTCCCCCGGCCACGTGCTGGGCTTCGGGCTCACGCTGGGGGCGTCCGCGTTCGCCGTCTTCGCGCTGTTCGTCAACCTGCTCAGCGCGGTGCTGGCCCTGTCCGGGCTGCTGTACTACGTCTTCATCTACACCCGCTGGCTCAAGCGCACCTCGCCGCAGAACATCGTGGTGGGCGGCGCGGCGGGCGCGTTTCCGCCGCTGGTGGGGTGGGCCGCGGCCACGGGGCAGATCTCGCTGACGGCCGTGTACATGTTTCTCATCGTCTTTTTCTGGACGCCGCCGCACTTCTGGGCGCTGGCGCTGGTGAAGCAGAAGGACTACGGCCGCGTGGGCATTCCCATGGCGCCCAACGTGTGGGGCGAGCGCGAGACGATGCGGCAGATGCTGCTGTACACGCTCATCCTCATCCCCATCACCCTGGGTCCGGTGACGTACGGCGGGCTGGGCGCGGTGTACGGCGTGCTGGCTGCCGGGCTGGGCGCGTGGTTTCTGCGCGACGTGGTGCGGGTGATGCGCGCGGCGGACTTCGTGCGGCCGGCGTGGACGCTGTACCGCAACTCGCTGCTGTACTTGGCCCTGCTGTTTGCGGCGATGGCGGTGGACGGCCTGGTTTCCGCCGGTGAGCCGTCGCCCGGCGTCGTGTTCGTGCGCTCGGGCCCGGTG
>NZ_DASVTX010000129.1:0-5839 GCF_036387355.1 Longimicrobium sp. | reverse complement strand
CGCCGTCTCGCCGGCACCACCCCACGAGTCCTGCCGCCCACTTCGGCGCCGGGGCGTCATTCTGAAGGAGCGTGCGCGGCACTTCCCCCGGTGCCGGATCCCTGCGCGACTGAAGAATCCCGGACCGAAACGTCCGCCGCGTCACCGTCCGGCGCGGCGTGCTCCCGCCTCTCCCGCCGCACCCGCAGCGTCCGAGCACAGCGCGCAGCCGGGCGTGCATGGGATGCGGTGGCGCGGGATTCTTCGGTCGGCGCCACAGTCCGGTGTGACAGAGAGTGCGGCGAGGCGCCTCGCTCAGAATGACACCCGAAGTCCGAGCCGGGTGAGGCGGCCCGGTGTGCCTGAGGTGAATCCGTCGGAGGATCGCGAGACAATCAGGTCAGATGACCTATGCCGGAACACATGGCGCGAAGCATCTTGGGCGCGTGGGAAACGCAGGCGAGAGGGAGCGTCGGAAACAGGTGTTTTCACTTCGTTCAGTATTGACTGAACGCTGTGAACGAACTAGATTGTTCACAGTTGATTGAACGGATCGAACGCAGTTCGCGGGTCCGAGCCCCCCACTCCGGGTGATCATGCAGCAGACGGTTCTCCAGTTTGTCGAACGGATGGCGCTGATCTGCGAAAAGGAGGGGATGCCCCGGATCGCCGGGCGCATCTTCGGCTACCTGCTCGCCACGGACCGCACGTTCTCCCTGGAAGAGCTCGCCGAGCACCTGCAGGCCAGCAAGGCGTCCGTGAGCACCAACGCGCGCATGCTGGAGCAGTTCGGAATGATTCAGCGGGTGAGCGTGCTGGGCGACCGGCGCGACTTCTACCGGGTGGAAGACGACCCGTGGGAGCGCATGCTGCGCGTGGCCCAGAGCCGCTGGCGCGACATGGTGAACGTGTTCGCCGACGCCGCCGAAAAGCTCCCCGAGCCCGCCGGCCGCACGCGCGTGTCGCAGGCGGAGCGCTTTCATCGCCTGCTCATCGGCGAGTGCGACGCCCTGATCGGCCGCTGGAACGACACGCGCTCCGCCGAAACACGCGAAGGCGCGGAAGCAGCGGGCACCGGGAGCATGTAACGAAAGCGACGGGGTGCAAGCAACCACTTGCTTGCACACACCCGCACGACTAGCTTGCGGCCATGGAAGTACGAAACAAGCTGCTCCAGGCCGCCCTGCGGGTTTTTGAGGAGTGCGGATCGCGCGGCGCCACCACGCGCCGCATCGCCGCCGAGGCCGGAGTGAACGAGATCACGCTGTTCCGCCACTTCGGCAACAAGGCGGCACTGCTCAACGAGGCCATCAGCAGCAGCGGGGTGCTGCGGCCGGCCGCCCCGCTGCCGCGGGAGCCCCGGAACCCGCGCGCCGAGCTGCTGGCCTGGGCCCGGGCGCAGCACGCGGGGATCCGGCACAACGCCGCGCTCATCCGCACCAGCATGGGGGAAATGGAAGGCAACCCCGAAATGCTGCGGTGCAGCGCCGAAAACCCGCGGCGGGCCAACACCGAGCTGCAGGCGTACCTGGAACGGCTCCAGGGCGCCGGGCTCATGCGGGCCGGGGTGGACACGTACGCCGCCACGGCCATGCTCACGGGGTCATTGTTCGCCGACGCCATGGGGCGCGACATGATCCCCGAGCGGTACCCGTACCCCGAGGCGGAAGCGCCCGGCAAGTACGTCGAGCTGTTTCTGCGGGCCATCGGAGCCGATCCCGATCCCGCGCCCCCGGCGGCGGGCACCGCGCCGGATTGAAGTGGCGGGACCGATTTCCTGACCTGACACGCAGCGCACAGAACCTGGACGATATGTCTGCTCATCCCTGGCCCGGCCGGCTCGCCCGCGGCGCCGCCCTTGCGGCGGCGCTCCTGGCGGCCGTTCCCCTGGCCGCCCAGCAGCCCGCCTCCACCGCCTCGCAGCCGCCCGCCGGGCAGCGCGCGCTGACGCTGGACGAGGCGCTGCGCCTGGCCGAGGACGCCAGCGAAAGCGTGCAGATCGCCCGCGCCGGGGTGACCCGCGCCCGCGGCGACGTGCTGCGCGCCCGCAGCGAGCGGCTTCCGCAGCTGAACGGCTCCCTGGACTACACCCGCGCCCTCGCCTCGGAGTTCCAGTCGCTGGGCGGCGGCTCCGACAGCGATACCACCACCACGCCGGCCCCGGCGTGCGGACGCTTTACCCCCAACCCCGCGCTTCCCGTCGCCGAGCGGCTGGACTCGCTGGAGGCGGCGGTGAACTGCGCGCAGAACGCCAACCCGTTCGCGGCCTTTGGCGACCTGCCCTTCGGCCGCGAAAACACCTGGCGGTTCGGGCTGAGCTTTTCCCAGTCCGTGTTCAACGGCGGGCGCACGGCGGCGCAGAACCGCATCGCCGACGCGGGGCGCACCCGCGCCGAGATCGAGCTCAACTCGCAGCGCGCGCAGCTGGCCCTGGACGTGACGCAGGCGTACTACGACGCCGCGCTCTCCGACCGGCTGGTGACCATCGCCCAGGCCACGCTGCAGCAGGCGGAAACCACGCTGGAGCAGACGCGGCTGGCGCGGCAGGTGGGGAACCAGCCGGAGTTCGAGCTGCTGCGGGCGCAGGTGCAGCGCGACAACCAGCTGCCCCTGGTGATTCAGCGCCGCGCGGACCGCGACCTGGCGTACTCGCGGCTTGCGCTGCTGCTGGACCTGCCGGCCGGCGCCTCGCTGGCGCTCACCTCGCCGCTGGACGACTCGCGCGCCGTGCCCGTTGCGCGGTTCGCCGCCAACGAGGCGCTGCTGGGCGACACCACGGTGGAAAACCGCGCGCCGGTGCAGCAGGCACTCACCGCGGTGAGCACGCAGGAAAGCGCGCTGCGCATCGCGCGCTCGCAGCGGCTCCCCACGCTGGCCATCACCTCGCAGTACGGCCGCGTGGCGTACCCCACCGGCGCCTTTCCCAGCCTGGGCGACTTTCGCAGCAACTGGACGGTGGGCGCCGGGCTGACCATTCCGCTCTTTACCGGCGGGCGCATCCGGGGCGACGAGCTGGTGGCCCAGGCCAACCTGCTGGAAGCCCGCGCCCGGCTGCGGCAGGCGCAGGACGCCGCCCGGCTGGACACCCGCAGCGCGCTGGAGCGGCTGCAGGCGGCGCGGGCGCAGTACCAGGCCAGCGCGGGCACGGTGGAGCAGGCCGCCCGCGCCTACCAGATCGCGGAAGTGCGCTACCGCGAGGGGATCAGCACCCAGGTGGAGCTCGCGGACAGCCGCATCCTGCTTCAGCAGGCGCAGGCCAACCGCGCCGTGGCCGCCCGCGACCTGCAGATCGCGCAGGCCCGCGCCGCCCTGCTCCCCTACCTGCCCATCGGGGCGGGCCAGGCCGGGCAGTCGTCCGGCGCGTCGCAGCAGCAGCAACCCCAGCAGTCCGCGCCGAGGCAGCAGCAGGCCCCGGCCTCCGCACAGGCAAACGCGTTCACCGCGGGAGGCGAGTGATGATGGCAAGATCGATGGGAGTGGCCGCGCTGGCTCTGGGCTCGGCGCTGTCGCTGGCCGCCTGCGGGCAGAACGGCGAAGCGGCCGAGGGCGCGCCCAAGAAGGAAGAAGCGGTGGTTCTGGGGAGCGAGAGCGTCGTCCAGATCGTCACCGAAGAGATCACCACCGGCCCCGTGATCAGCGGGACGCTGGCGGCGGACCGTGACGCCCAGGTGCGCGCCGAGGTGGGCGGCACCGTGGTGGCCGTGCTGGCCGAAAAGGGCCAGGCCGTGCGCGCCGGGCAGCCGCTGGCGCGCATCGACGACCCGGCGATGGGCTCGCAGTCCATTTCGGCCGAGTCGGCCGTGCGCGCGGCGCAGCAGTCGGTGTCGGTGGCCGCCCGCAACGTGGAGCGCAACCAGACGCTGAACGCCGCGGGCGCCGTGGCCGACCGCGACCTGGAAGCCGCCCGCAACCAGCTGGCCGCGGCGCAGTCGCAGCTGGCGGCGGCCCGCGCGCAGCAGGCGGGGGTGCAGAAGCAGGCCGGCAAGACCAGCGTGCGCTCCCCCATCAGCGGCGTCGTGAGCGAGCGGCCGGTGAGCGCGGGCGACGTGGTGGCCCCCGGCGGCCCGCTGTTCACCATCGTGGACCCGGGAAGCATGCGGCTGGAGGGCAACGTGCCCGCCGCCGACATGGGGCAGGTGCGGCCCGGCGCCACCGTGCGCTTTACCGTCACCGGCTACCCGGGGCAGACCTTTACCGGCACCGTGCAGCGGGTGAACCCCGCCGCGGACCCGGTCACGCGGATGGTCCCGGTCTACGTGAGCATCCCCAACAACGGGGGACGGCTGGTGGCGGGGTTGTTCGCCGAGGGACGGGTGCAGGCGCAGGCCCGGCAGGGCATCCTGGTCCCCGCGTCCGCCGTGGACGAGCGGGGGGTGCAGCCCACCGTGCTGCGCCTGGCCGGCGGCAAGGTGGAGCGCGTCCCCGTTACGCTGGGCACCCGCGTGTCGGAAACGGACCGGGTGGAGATCACCTCCGGCGTGAACGCCGGTGACACGCTGCTCACGGGCGCGGCGCTGGGCACCTCGCCCGGCACCCGCGTGACGGTGCGGGCCTCGGCCGCTCCGGCGGCCCGGTAACAGGAGAACCAGACCATGTTCATCTCCGATTTCGCCATCAAGCGGCCCGTGGTCACCGTGGTGACCATGCTGGCGCTCGTGGTGTTCGGCATCTTCTCGCTGCTCAGCCTGGACACGGACGAATTTCCGGAGGTGGACGCCCCCTTCATCTTCGTCTCCGTTCCGTACCCCGGCGCCTCGCCCGACATCGTGGAGCGCGAGGTGGTGGACCCCATCGAGGAAGCCATCGCGGGGCTCACCGGCATCGACAAGATCCAGAGCAGCTCGCTGGACGGGTTCGGCTCCATTCAGGCCATCTTCGTCTACGGAACGGACCCGCAGCAGGCGTCGCAGGACATCCGCGACGCCATCAGCCAGATCCGCGGCGACCTGCCCCCGGAAATGGAAGAGCCGATCCTGGCGCGGTTCGACCCCAACGACCAGCCCATCGTTTCGCTCACCCTGTCGAGCCAGACGCTGACGCCGGCGGAGCTCACCCGCATTGCCGACCCGGGCATTACCCGCGACCTGCGGGGCATCAGCGGCGTGGCCGAGGTGCAGGTGGCCGGCGGGGTGGAGCGCGAGCTGAGCGTGGAAGTGGACCCCAACCGGCTGCAGGCCGCGGGGCTGAGCATGCCGCAGGTGCTGGGCGCGCTGCAGTCGCAGAACCTGGCCGTGCCCGTGGGCCGGCTGAACGAGGCGCTGGAAGAGCGCACCATTCGCCTGCGCGGGCGGCTGCGCTCCCCGGCGGAGTTCGGTGCCCTGGTGGTGGCCTCGCGCAACGGCGTCCCCGTGCGCCTGTCGGAAGTGGCCACGGTCACGGACGGCACGGAGGAGCCCCGCTCGCTGGCGCTGTTCAACGGGCAGCCGGCGGTGGGCATCGACCTGGTGAAGTCGCAGAACTACTCCACCACGGCGGTGGCCAGCACGGTCATTCAGCGGGTGGACGAGATCCAGAAGCGGCTCCCCGCCGGGGTAAAGCTGAGCGTGGTGCGCAACTCGGGCGACCGGGTGGCCAACAGCGTCAAGAACGTGCAGGAGGCGCTCATCGAGGGCGCGCTGCTCACGGTGCTGGTGGTGTTCCTGTTCCTGAACTCGTGGCGCTCCACCGTCATCACCGGCCTGGCGCTGCCGGTGTCGGTGCTGGCCAGCTTCGTGGCGGTGCGGGCCTTCGGGTTCACGCTCAACACCATGTCGCTGCTGGGGCTGTCGCTGGCCATCGGCATTCTGATCGACGACGCCATCGTGGTGCGCGAGAACATCGTGCGGCACGTGGAGATGGGAAAGGACCACTACACCGCCGC
>NZ_DASVTX010000128.1:0-8732 GCF_036387355.1 Longimicrobium sp. | reverse complement strand
TCCCGCCGCGACGGGCGTGGAGGTGGACGACGTGCTCGTCCGCGACGCGCGCGCCCGCTTCGCCGCCGTCCGCGGCCTCGACTTCGTCCACACGGCGGAGCTGGACTCGCTCCCCGCGGGCGCCTTTGGGGTGGTGACGTGCATGGAGGTGCTGGAGCACTGCACGCCGGAGTCGGTGGACGGCGTGGTCGCCCAGATCCGCAGGCTGGCCGCGCGCGACGCCGCCATCATCGTCAGCGTGCCTGTGGAGACGGGGCCGGCGCTGCTGGTAAAGCAGGCGGCGCGCGCGGCGGCCGGGGCGCGCGGCATCAGCGGCTACCAGGACCGCGAGCACTACCGCCCCGGCGAACTGGCGCGCATGCTGGTGGCGGGGCGGGGGACGGCCATCGACCGGCCCGTGTACGAGACGGCGTTCGCGGACGGCTCGCCCAACCGCTACCACGGCCACAAGGGCTTCAACTGGCGCGCGCTCGCCGCCCGGCTGGAGCGCGACTTCGTGCTGGAGCGGACGCGCTTTTCGCCCCTCCCGCTCCTGGGCCCGCTGCTGAACAGCCAGGCGTGGATGCTGTGCCGCCCCCGGTGACGCGCCGCGTGGCCGTCGTCTACGACTACGACGCGGAGCAGTGGCCCAGCATGGCGCTCGCCGGCGACCTGCTGGTGGACGGCCTGCGCCAGCACGCCCCGCACTATGAGCCCGTCGCCCTCCGCCCGGAGATGCCGCGCCCCGTCAGCCGCCTCTTTGGACAGCGGGCGCGCAACGCGGACCGATTCGCCGCGCGGCACCTGGCGTACCCGCGCTGGCTGCGGCGCCACGGGTCCGGCTTTCCGCTGTACCACGTCGTGGACCACAGCTATGCGCAGCTGGTGCATGCGCTTCCCGCGGAACGGACGGTGGTCACCTGCCACGACCTGGACGCCTTTCGCTCCCTGCTCCCCGACCCCGAGCCGCGTCCCGCCTGGTTCCGCATGATGATGCGCCGCGTGCTCACCGGCCTCACTCGCGCGGCCCACGTGGTCTGCGACAGCGACGCCGTGCGCCAGGAACTTCTCGCACACCGGCTGGCGGATGAGCGGCGGGTGACGACGGTGCCGCTGGCCGCGCATCCGGACTTCGACGCGCACCCGGATCCCGCCACGGACGCGCGGGCCGCGGCGATGCTCGGCCCGTCATCGGACGGCGTCGCCGACCTGCTGCACGTGGGGAGCACGGTGCCGCGCAAGCGTATCGAACTGCTGCTGCTCGCCGTGGCGCCCGTGCTCGCGGCGGACCCGCGCCTGCGGCTGGTGCGCGTGGGCGGGCCGCTCACCGCCCCGCAGCGCGCGCTCGCGGAGCGGCTGGGGATCGCGGGGCGGATGGTGGAGCTTCCCTCGCTGGAACGGCGCACCCTTGCGGCCGTGTACCGGCGGGCGGCGCTGGTCGTCAACCCCTCCGCGCGGGAGGGATTCGGGCTGCCGCTGGTGGAGGCGATGGCGTGCGGCGTCCCCGTGCTGGCCAGCGATCTCCCCGTGTTCCGCGAAGTAGGCGCGGATTCCGTGCGGTACGTGGCGGGAGACGATGCGTCCGCGTGGAGCGAGGCGATCCGGGCGGAGGTGCACCGGACGTCGGATTCCGAGAGCCGCGGGACCGCGCGCGCGGCGGCGCTGGCGCGGGCGGAGCGGTTTACGCTCGCCCGCTACGCCGCGGGAATTGCCGCCGTCTATGACCGCGTGCTGGCGGGAACCGCATGAGCCGCCTGCGCGTCCTGCAGATCGGCAAGTTTTATCCGCCGCACCGCGGGGGAATGGAAAGCCACCTGGCCACCCTCTGCCACGAACTCCGCGCGGACGCGGAGGTGCAGGTCCTGGTTTCCGCGGACCACCGGCGGACGGTGGCGGAAACGGTGGACGGCGTTCCCGTGACACGCATCGGGACGGCAGTGGCGGTCGCGTCGGCGTCCATCAATCCCGGCATGGCGCGGGCGATCCGGCGGGCGGAGGTGGACGTCATCCACTTCCATCATCCCAACCCCACCGCCGTGCTGTCGTACCTGGCGAGCGGCAATTCGGCGCCGCTCGTCGTCACCTATCACAGCGACATCGTGCGGCAGCGGGTGCTGGGCGCGGCCTTTGCCCCCATCCTGCACCGCTTTCTGCGCCGCGCGCGCACCATCCTGGCCAGCTCGGCGGAGTACGCGCGCACCTCGCCCACGCTGCGCCGCCACGCGGACCGGGTGCGGATCGTGCCGTTCGGCATCCACGCCGAGGCGTACGCGCGGCCGGACGCGGCGGAGGTGGCGGGGCTGCGCGAACGTCATGGCCCGCGGGTGGTGCTGGGCGCCGGTAGGCTGGTGTACTACAAGGGTTTCGAATACCTTGTGCGCGCCATGGCAACCGTTCCGGGCCAACTGGTGCTGGTGGGCGACGGGCCGCTGCGCGAGCCGCTGCAGGTGCTGGCCGCGGAGCTGGGGATCGCGGACCGCGTCACCTTTGCCGGCGCGGTGGCGGACCTGGCGCCCTGGTACGCGGCGGCGGACGTCTTTGTTCTCCCCGCGGTGGAGCGCAGCGAGGCGTTCGGCCTGGTGCAGCTGGAGGCGATGGCGGCGGGGCTTCCCGTGGTCAACACGCGCATTCCCAGCGGCGTTCCGTTCGTGTCGATGGATGGGGAAAGCGGCCTCACCGTCCCCCCGCGCGACGCGCCGGCTCTGGCGGACGCGCTGCGGACGCTGCTGGACGACGAGCCGCTGCGCGCACGGCTGGCCGCGGGAGCGCGCGCCCGCGTGGCCGCCGAATTCAGTGTGGAGCGGATGGCGGCCGAGACGCTGCGCGCCTACCGCGCGGCCCTGCGCACGGACTGATGCAGGTCGGCGGATGGAACCCGCATCCGCTTGATTGGTAACGAGATGCGAGGGTCCACGCCCCGCGCAGGACGCTCGGCGCCTTTTGCGCTTCCGCGTACGGCCCGCCTTCCGGGTGATCCTGATCCAACCGCCCAACCCGCCGGATCCGTGTCCGACATCGTTCCTCGCCAAGACCGCCCCTATCCCGAAGCCGCCGCCGCCACGCCGGTGCTGCGCGGCACGCCCGTGCTGGACAGCGATCCCGTCAGCGAGGGGATTCCGCTGGGCGAGTACCTGGCCGCGCTGCGGCGCTACGCCTGGCTGATCGCGGCGACGGTGGCGCTCTCGCTGGGGTTCGCGGCGTACCGCATCAGCCGCGAGCTGCCCCGGTACGCGGCGTCATCCTCCGTGCAGCTGGTGAACCCGCGCCAGCAGCTTGCGCCCGCCGCGGCGGCGCAGGGGGCCAGCCAGGACGTTCCGGGATGGTACACGGACCCGGTGCTGTCGCAGATCCAGGTGCTGCGCAGCCGCGCGGTGGCGTCGGAGGTGGTGGATTCGCTGGGGATGCGGCTGCAGCCGCGCGACCGGCTGTTTCCGTACGCCTCCATTCAGCACATCCGCGTCCTTCCGGCGGCGGAGACGGGCGACACGCTGCACGTGATCTTTGGCGCGGACCGGGTGACCGCGCGCATGAACGGCCGCACGGCGCAGGGGCTCTACCGGCAGCCGCTGGACGTGGGCCCCGTCGTGATCACCTTTGCGCAGCGGCCGAAGGGGATTACGACGGCCACCTTTGACGTCATCGACACGCAGTCCGCCATCCTGAACGCGCTGGGCTCGCTGAGCGCCGCGCAGCGCGAGGTCACCAACTTCGTCGACATCCAGTACGCCGCGAACGACCCCGTGATGGCGCAGCGCGGGGCCAACGCCTTTGCCGCGGCGTTCCAGGAGATCAGCACCCGCTCGGCACAGACCATGTCGCGCCGCCGCCGGGTGTTCGTGGAGCAGCAGTTGCGCAGCACCGACTCGCTGCTCGTGGTCCTTCAGGCGCAGCTGAGCGCGTTCCGCAAGGGCGTGCGCTCCTTTTCGCCGCGCGAGACGTTTCGCACCACGGAAGAGGGGCTGGCCAACTTTCGCCTGCAGCGGCAGAAGCTGGTGGGGGAAAAGAGCATCTACGACCAGATGGCGCGCGAGCTCACCCGCGCCACCGGCCGCGAGGGCGAGGAGCAGATCGCCGCGCTGGCGGCGTCGCCGGAGGTGGCGACCAACAGCGGCATCATGGTGCTGTACACGTCGCTGGTGCGGTACCAGAACGCGCGCGACTCGGCCACCACGGGGCAGTGGGCGCGTGCCGGCAGCAACCCCGACGTGCAGCAGCTGGACTCCCTGATCGCCACCTACCGCGGCCGGCTGGTGCGGGCGGTGCAGTCGCGCAGCGGCTCGCTGGCGGGGCAGATCGGCATGCTGGACCAGGTGATGGCGACGGACGTGGCCGCCATCTCCGGCCTGCCGGACGCGGAGGCGGAAGAAACGCGCCTGTCACGCGAGGTGGAGACGCTGCAGAAGCTGGTGGACGACCTGCGGCGCGACCGGCAGGAGGCGCGCATCAACGAGGCGGTGCAGGCGGGGCAGGTGGAGCTGGTGGACTGGGCCATGCTCCCCGGCGGCCCCGTGGGGAGCGGCGGCAAGAAGCGGCTGATGTTCGCGCTGCTCATCGGGCTGGCGCTGGGCGGCGGGGGCGCGCTGGCGCTGGACCGGCTGAACACCTCCATCGCGCGCCGCGAGGACGTGGAGCACGCCACCCGCATTCCGGTGATCTCGGTGATTCCCCGCCTGTCGGACGCGCCGGTTCCGGCGGGGCGGCTGGGCGCGGCGGGCAAGATGCTGGCGCGGCGGCGGGAGACGGCGCCCACCGAGGCGCTGGTGGTGGTGAACGACGTGCAGGCGCCGGGCTCGCAGGCGTACCGCAAGCTGCGCACGCACCTCATCTTCTCGCAGCAGGGCGCGCCCATGCGCACGCTGATGGTCACCAGCCCGGCGGCGTCGGAGGGCAAGACCACGGTCACGAGCAACCTGGCCGCCGTGTTTGCGCAGCAGGGGCTGCGGGTGGTGATCGTGGATGCGGACCTGCGCCGCGCCAAGGTGCACAGCGTGTTCGGCCTGCCGCGCACGCCGGGGCTGAGCGAAACGCTGCTGGCGGAGCTTGCGGTGGAAGAGGCGACGCGCCCCTCCGGCGTGGAGAACCTGGACGTGCTGGCGGCCGGGCGCCTGGTGCCGCACGTGTCCGAGCTGCTGGGCGGCGCGGCGATGGGGCGGCTGCTGCGCGAGCTGGGGACGCTGTACGACCTGGTGATCGTGGACACGCCGCCGGTGATGGCTGCGGCGGACGCCGAGATTCTGGCCGCCCAGTGCGATGCGCTGCTGCTGGTGGCCCGCGCGGGGCAGACGGACCGGCAGAGCGCCCGCCACGCGGCGGAGCAGCTGCGGGCGGTGGGCGCGCGCATTGTTGGCGCGGTGCTGAACGACCCCGACAACAAGATGAGCAACGCCGGGCAGTATGGGTATTATTACGAGTACCGCAACGACGAGAAGGACGAGAATGCGTAGAGGCCGGCGCGGCTGAGCAGATCCGCCCGCACGGCGGTGAGCGTGTGGGAGTAGGTTTGAAGAGGCGGAGTTCCAGGGCGGCCCCCACCCGGGCTCGCATTACTCGCCCACCCTCCCCTAAAAAAGACTGGGGGAGGGTTGTTGGCGTGGGGAAAGCCCGGCGCGCATCAACGGATCCGCGCGGCCGGCCTGAGCGAATGAATTCGCCGCAACAACGGCGGAAAGTCCCCCCAAACGGACGGGGGGACTTCACCTGCACGCGGCGGATGTTGCCGGTGTGCGCGGCCAGATAGCGGCGACGCGGCCGGCCTGAGCGGATGAATCCGCCGCTCTGAAAGCGGTAAGCCCCGACTCGTGGCCGTTGTCGCGTCCACGATCGGGGCTTCAACCGACCTGGCGGACCGACGGGCGCGCGCGGCCCGCGCCGAAGCCGCCGATGCAGTCCGCGAAGGCGGACTTCGTGCTGTTCCAGCGGCGAATTCATTCGCTCTGGACATGCGGCCGCGCGATTCTCTGCCGCCCGCACCCATGCCGCCGACGCAGTCCGCGCAGGCGGACTTCGCGCCGTTGTTGCCGCGACTTCAGTTGCCCGTCAGCACTCAGCACTCAGCGCTCAGCACTCAGCACTCAGCACTCAGCACTCAGCACTCAGCACTCCCGCCCTCCCGCCCTACACCTCCCTCCACTCCGGATTCGTCAGACTCGTCCGGATGTGGTCCTCCCACTTGCCGTTCAGCAGCAGGTAGTCGCGGGCGAAGCCTTCCACCGTGAACCCCAGGCGGCGGAGCAGGCGGCCGCTTCGCTCGTTGCGCGGAATGTAGTTGGCCTCGATGCGGTGCATGTTCTGCTCGGTGAACATGTACTTCAGCGCCGGCTCCAGCGCCTCGCGCATCAGCCCGCGCCCTTCGTACTCCCGCGCCAGCCCGTACCCCAGCACGCAGTAGTACGCGGGCGAGCGAAAGATCTGCGTAAAGTTGCAGTTCCCCACCACGCGCTCCGGCCTCTCCGCGTCAAAAAAGAACAGCCGCACGCTGCGCCCGTCGCGGAACTCGGCAAGGTTGGCGCGCACCTGCGCGGCCCAGAACCCGGCGGTAAAGAACTCCGGGCCCATCAGCGGCCGCGACTCGGCGAGGTGCTCCCGGTTCTCCGAAAAAAAGCGGACGATCCCGTCCACGTCGCCCGGCTCGGCCAGGCGCACGATCAGGCGGGGGGTCACGAGGCGCAGCGGCGTCAGCATGGTCTGCACGGCGGGAGCGGGGCGCGGGAAAGGGTGGAACGGGACGGAAAGCTATCCCCCGCGGCGCCGGGCGAAAGGGCCGGGGCGCGCTCCACGGCCCATCCGCGTGCCGCGGACGCCGTCCCCCGGCATGCGCGTTGCGAAACCGGCGGGCACGCGCCCCATCATACCACCACGCACCGCCGGAGCACGCCCGTGGCCGAAGACCGCAAGGAGCCGCCCTTTGAGGGAGGATCACAGCCCGTTCCGCACCAGAAGGATCCCGTGCCGGGGCCGGGCCGCAGCGTGGCCCAGGTGGTCACGCTCATCCTCTGCGTGCTGGTGGTGGCCGCCGCGGCCGTCTGGATCTTTTCGCACGTCTGAGCCGGCGCCGGGAACCGTCAACGTTCGGCGGATGGTGGCTTGACCCGCGGACGGCTTGACGGCTAGCTTTTTGGCATGCCCGCTACCATTGCCGAACGCCGCTGGGTCGTTCACCCCGCGCCCGAAACCGCCGCCGTAGACCGCCTGAGCCAGGCGCTGCGCCTGCCCGCCGCCCTGTGCCGCCTGCTGGTGCAGCGCGGCTACGGCGACGCGGACGCCGCGCGCGGATTTCTGCGCCCCACGGCCGCGCACATCCATCCCCCCGCCGGGCTGGCGGGGGTCGGCGACGCGGTGGCGCGGCTGCGAAGGGCGATCGACGGGCGCGAGATCATTCTGGTCCACGGCGACTACGACGTGGACGGCATCTGCGCCACCGCCCTGTACGTCCGCGCCCTGCGGATGATGGGGGCGGTGGCGCTGCCGTTCGTTCCCCACCGCGTGCAGGACGGGTACGACCTCGCCGACGCCGGCATCCGCGCCGCGGCGGAGATGGGCGCGTCCCTGATCCTTACCGGCGACTGCGGCATCGTGGCGCACGATTCGGTGCTGCGTGCCCGCGCCGCCGGGGTGGACGTCGTGGTGACGGACCACCACACGCCGGGGGACACGCTCCCCGCCGCCATCGCCGTCGTGAACCCCAACCGTGCGGACTGCGGCTACCCCGACAAGGGGCTGGCGGGCGTGGGCGTGGCGTACAAGGTGTGCTGCGCGCTGGCGGAGGAGACCGGCTTTCCCGTGGAGCGGCTGCACGGCTTTCTGGACCTGGTCGCCATCGCCACCATCGCCGACGTGGCGCCGCTCTCGGGCGAGAACCGCGCACTGGTACGCTGGGGGCTCAAGGTGCTGCGCGAGACGCCCAACCCGGGCCTGCGCGCCCTGCTGCGCGTGACGGGGCTGGCGGACAAGGGCGAGCTCACCAGCACGCAGGTGGCCTTTCAGCTCGCGCCGCGCATCAACGCCGTGGGGCGCATGGGCGAGGCCCAGCGCGGCGTAAAGCTGCTGCTGACGGACGATCCGCGCGAAGCCGAGCAGATCGCGCAGTCGCTGGAAGATGACAACCGGTGGCGGCAGACGGTGGAGGGCGACACGCTCCGCCAGGCGCTTTCCGCGTTGGAGATCGGCTTTGACGCGGACCGCGACCGCGGCGTGGTGCTGGCGGGAGAGGGATGGCACCCCGGTGTGATCGGGATCGTGGCGTCGCGCATGGTGGAGCGGCTGCACCGCCCCGTGGTGATGATCGCCATGGGCGAGGACGGCGAGGGGAAGGGGAGCGGCCGGTCCACCTCGCGCTTTCACCTGTACGACGCCATGCGCCACTGCTCCGAGCACCTGGTGCGCTTCGGCGGGCACCGGGTGGCGGCGGGGTGCAGCATTCGGCGCGAGAACGTGGACGCCTTTCGCGAGGCATTCAACGCGCGCGCCTGCGCCATGCTGAGCGACGACGACCTGGTGCCGGAGGTGCGCATCGACACGGAGATCGAACTGCGGCACGCGGACATGGACCTGGTGCGCATGCTGCGGCACGCCGGCCCGTTCGGCGCCGGGAACGCCACGCCGGTGTTCGCCGCGCGCGGGGTGGCGCTTTCCGGGCCGCCTCGCATCGTGGGCAAGGGGCACCTGAAGCTCACGCTGGCCGCGTACGGCGCCAAGCTGGACGCCATCGGCTTCGGCATGGCGGAGCACGCTGCGGAGCCGGGCTTCGGCTCGCG
>NZ_DASVTX010000127.1:0-10820 GCF_036387355.1 Longimicrobium sp. | reverse complement strand
GCGCCCGGCTTCCAGCGGCCGTACGGCAGCGACGGCGACGGATTCACCTCGCCGCCCCACACGAACGCAACACTGCGCGGAATGCGGAGCACCGGAACGTCCGCACTCGCGGCGCCGGAAAAGCTGTCAACCGGCAGGGTGCCGGACGGGGACTGATTCTGTGCCATGTGGGTACCTCGGGATGGGTCACGCGCAGCAGAGTGCGCCAGGAGACCCGGGTGCAGGCGCCATGCCCAATGGGCGCCGCGGCTAAACTAGCGCAAAACGCCTACTTACGGAAGCGGGCGCCCCTTAGGACGCCCGACGGTGTGTCTTTGTGACGCCAGCCCGGTGTGTTCAACCGACACAGGCCAGGGCGCTGGTTTCTTCCCCGTACTCGGCCGCCGTGGCGGCCATGGGGGCGCTGCTCAGGGCGAAGCGTTCCGGGAGGGGAAAGGTGATGACCGTCGCCGCGGCTTCCTCCGCCTTGCGCTGTGCGCACCATGCCCGGTAGCCGGGCAGCTTGAGCATGCGGAAGATCCGGCGGTCCATGGCGTTGCAGAGCAGGATCTCCGTGAGCTGATACTGCCCGTCCTTGTCAACGCGCAGCCCCGTCACCACCTCGTCGGCCAGCTGCAGCAGCTGCGAACGGGGGATGCGGTCCTTGAACTCTTCGATCTGCTCCTCCACCCAGTCCACGTAGGCGCGGCGCAGCGAACGAAGCGATGTGGATTTCATCGGGTTTTCTGTGACGCGCGGGAGCCGGATCAGCGTGACGGGCAAAGCGTTTGAGCAGTCGTGTCGCGTAAAGGCAAGCATCCAATGTCCGGCAAGTTAGGAACCCTCGCGGGCCGGGTCAAGACTCACGTAAGCCGCGCCATTTCAGCGCCCCCCGGCAGTCATCGCAGAACCCGGCGTGCTTGCGGTCCGTATCGGCAATGTCGCACGACGCGTACATGACGCACGAGGGGCGGCCGCAGTGGTCCGCGCCGGCCAGGTGCCCCAGCTCATGCAGCGCCTCGGTAAGCAGCCGCCCGCGCAGAACGTCGGCATCGGCGCCGGACCCGTGCCGCAGCGGCTGCAGCCCGATGGCGGCGCAGCATCCCCCCACCTCCGCCTCGCCGAACACGGGGCCCACACCCGGCGCGCAAAGGCCCGCATCGGCTATTGCCAGCCTCCAGGGGCGCCGCCGTCCCCTGCCCTTGTCGTCTCCGCTGGCGATCAGCGCGTCGATGAGCGCGGAGGACGGGTACATCCCGGCCTGCGTCCGCCAATCGGGATCCAGCGGCATGGGCTCGCCGACGCACCATTGCAGTCCCGCGCGCGCCTCCAGGTCTGCGCCCAGCGCGCGGAGCAGCCCGTCATCCACCGGGCCCGCCGGGATCAGGTGCACGGGTGGCGGATTGCGGGTGCGCGGCACGGTTGCGGAAGAACGGGACGCGGACCGGCCCGGGCTGGCTCACGCGGCCCAGCGCCCCTCGATCCGCAGGGATCATCATCAAACGTTTCGCAGATGCAAGGTGCAGTCCGCGAGCAGAATCGGCTGGGGACGGGCGGCTGAAGCCGCGGCAACAACGGCGCAAAGTCCGCCTGCGCGGACTGCATCCGCAACCCCGGCGCGAGGAGCGGAGCAGCGGCGCGCCCGGCGAATCGGCAGCAGTCAGCAGTGGATCGACGGCGGATCTCGATCAGAACCGGAGAACGCGAGCCGCCGCTGGCCGCCTGAGCGGATGAATCCGCCGCTCCACAGCGGAAAGCCCCGACTCGCGGCCGCTGTCGCGTCCACGATCGGGGTCTGCAACCGCGTACAAACCGCGGGCGTGGTTTCCGTGCGATTCGCGGAGTTGCAGCGCGGCAGATCCTTCGTCGGCGCCAAGCGGCGGCGCGGCGGCAGGTTCGGCCGTCCAGAGCGAATGAATTCGCCGCTGGAACAGCACGAAGTCCGCCTGCGTGGACTGGGCGCCGCCACATCGTCCGCGGTGGGCGAGCGGAGGCGCGGGGACGATCGGAGCGGCACGTCACGGGCGTCCAGCCCTTTCGTACTTTCGTACTTTCGTACTTTCGTACTTTCGTACTTTCGTACTTTCGTACTTTCGTACTTTCGTACTTTCGTACCTTCGTACTTTCGTACCGCCCCTCCGCACTCCGCACTCCCGCCCTCCCTACCCCTCCATCCCGTACCGCTGCAGCTTCCGGTACAGCGTGGACGGATCGATCCCCAGCACCTCGGCCGCGCGGGTCTTGTTGCCGCCCTCGGACGAGAGCACCCAGTGGATGTACGCGCGCTCCACGATCTCCAGCGTGGGGTTGGGCGGCAGGGTGGCCGACACCAGGGGCTGCGCCTGCCGCTGCGTGATGCGCGGCGGCAGCGTGCTCATGGCGATCTCATCGCCCGTCCCCGTGAGCACGGCGGCCCGCTCCAGCGCGTTCTCCAACTCGCGCACGTTGCCCGGCCAGTCGTACGTCTGCATGCTGGCCAGCGCGTCCGGCGCCACCCGCAGCGGCGGGCGGTTGCGGCCGCTGGTAAAGCGGTTCAGAAAATAGTCGATGAGCAGCGGGATGTCGTCCGGGCGCTCGCGCAGGGGCGGCAGCTGCAGGGTGATGACGTTGAGCCGGTAGAACAGGTCGCTGCGAAATCCCCCGCGGCGGATCTCCTCGTCCAGGTCGCGGTTGGTGGCCGCCATGATGCGCACGTCGATGGGCACCGGGTCCGTGGCGCCGACGGGGATCACCTCGCGCTCCTGCAGCGCACGCAGCAGCTTTACCTGCAGCGCGGGCGACATCTCGCCCACCTCGTCCAGAAAGAAGCTGCCGCCCTTAGCCGCCACGAACATCCCCTGCTTGTCGCGCACGGCGCCGGTAAACGAGCCGCGCACGTGGCCAAACAGCTCGCTCTCCAGCAGGTTTTCCGGCAGCGCGCCGCAGTTGATGGACACGAACGGCCCGTCGCCCCGCTGCGAGATGCTGTGGATGTGCTTGGCCAACACCTCCTTGCCCGTCCCCGACTCGCCGGTGATGAGCACGGTGCTGTCGCTGGGCGCCACCGTATCCGCCGTCTTGAGCACGTCCAGAAAGCTCCGGCTGCGGCCAATGGGGCGCGACGTGTCGCTGCGGTCCCGGCGGCGGATCTCCGTCTTGAGCGCCTGGTTCTCCTTCTTGAGCTGCCGGCTCTCCGCCGCGCGCCGCACGATGGCGATCAACTCGTCGTTGGCGAACGGCTTTTGAATGTAGTAGTAGGCGCCCTCGTTCACGGCGCGCATGGCCGTCTGCAGCGAAGCCTGCGCGGTCATGAGAATGACGGGCAGGGCGGGATCCATCTCCTTTGCGGCCATCAGCACCTCCAGGCCGCCCTTGCCGGGCATGCGCACGTCGCTGAGCACCACGTCGGGCCGCACGTCGGCGATGCGGTCGATGCCCGCCTGCCCCCCCACGGCGGTCTCCACCTGGAACCCCTCGCGCTTCAACAGGATGCGCAGGGTGTCCAGAATGCCGACCTCGTCGTCCACGATCAGGATCTTCGGCTCGCTCACGGCCCGCCCTCTACTGGTGTGATGAGGGATGCGCCCTCCCGCGGCGCCTCCCTGGTCATGCGTCCGGCTCCCGGGGTCCCGCAGGCGCCGGGCCGTCCGTCTCCGTCACTTCCGCTTCCGGCTGGGTGGACGCGGAACGCGACCCGGTCTGCGGAAGGTACAGCACAAAGGTGGCGCCCCACCCTTCGCGCCGCGGCTGGTCCACGAACACCGCGCCGCCGTGGGCGTCCGCCGCGCGCTGCACCAGCGCCAGCCCCAGCCCTGAGCCGCCCGGGCGCAGGGAAAAGAAGGGGTCGAACACGTGATCGCTTTCCCCCTCCGGCACCCCGGGCCCCGTGTCCGTCACCTGCAGCCGGACCACAGGCTCGCTCCCCCGCGCGGGAGAGATCAGGTCCGAGTCCAGCGCGTCCAGCTCCACCCGCACGCGCCCGCCGGCGCCGGCCCACTGCACCCCGTTCAGCACCAGGTTCAGCACGGCGCGGTGCAGCAGGTCGCCGTCCCCCGTGACGGCGGCGCGCGCGGCGTCCGGCGACACCTCCACCTCTACCTGCACGTCCGCGGCCTGCGGGTGGGCCCGCACCACGTCCACGGCCTCGTGCACCACCCGCGCCGCATCGACGCGCACCGCCGCCCGCATGCGCACGCGCGCAAAGTCGATGAACTCCGTCAGCAGGCGGCTCAGCCGGTCGGACTCGCGCACCACCAGCCCGCCCAGCACCTCGCGGTCCTCGCGGTCAATGCCGTCCATCGCCAGCTGCTCCGTGGCGCTGCGGATGGAGGCGAGCGGGTTCTTGATCTCGTGCGCCAGCGAGGCGGACAGTTCGGCGACGGCTTCCAGGCGCTCGGCGCGGCGGCGCAGGTCATCCATCCGCTTGCGCTCGGTGATGTCCTGAAAGATGGCGGTCACCGAGGGGAGCCCGCCTTCTTCGCGCTGGATGAGCGTGGTGCTCACGCCGAACACCATCCCCGAGGGCGTTTCTTCCGTCTCGAAGCGGCGGATGGGGGTGCGGCTGTTCATCGACCGGAGAATGACTTCGCCCAGCCCGGGGGCGACGGCATCCAGCTTGTGCAGAAACTCGCGCCCCAGCCAGTCGGAGGCGCGCAGCTTGAGCAGGTCCGCCGCCGCGGGGTTGATGAACGCCAGCCGGCCCCGCCCGTCCACCGTCAGCAGCCCGGTGGCGATGCCGGCCAGCACGTCGTCCGTATCCAGGCGCAGCAGGCGCAGCTCCGTTTCCACCTCGCCCAGCACGGCGCCCGTACGCCGCAGCCGGTCGCCCATGTATCCGGTGGCGAGCGCGACCACGGTAAACAGGCAGAGCTGCAGCAGCACGCTGGCATCCACCGTGTGCGTGCTCCACACGATGTCGGCAAAGTACAGCAGGCTGACCAGAATGCCGATCAGGATGCCGCCCACGAAGGGGAGCAGGATGGCCGCCGAGACGATGACGAGAACAAAGAGGGGGGCGAAGTCGCTCTCCTTTCCGCCGGTCAGGTGGACCACGATGGCCACCATGAGCACGTCGAAGACGATCTGCCAGTACAGGTAGTTGCGGCCCGGCGTGCGGCCGAGCACGTGCGTCCACCAGAAGGACCCGACCGACACCGTGCCCGCGGTGATGAGCAGCAGCGTGGCCGCGAGGGTGGTGTTGGCGGGCGCCGCCTTCCACGACAGCGCCGCCGCCAGGAAGATCGCGACGCCCAGGGAGACGCGCCCGACGTACACCCAGGTGAGGATGCGGCGCGGCTCCGGCAGCCGCTCGGAAGTCAGGCGCCGGGTCACGTGCACCGGGGTCCGCGCCGGTGGCGCGGGGGGAGCGTGCGAGGGGTCACGGGGCCCGGGGTCGCGGGGAGCGGAAAAGGATGGGTGGATTGTGGACCGCGCGGGGCGGGAGGTCAAGGCGCGGGGGAGTGCGGGAGGGAAGTGCGTGAGTGCTGGGTGCGTGAGTGCGGAGTGCTGAGTGCGGAGTGCGAGAGTACGAGAGTGGTCGATCGGTAGTCCGGATTGGCCTGCGGCCTTGTTGAGCGGCTGAAGCCGCCGCAACAACTGCTGAAAGCCTCACGGTACTGCTGTGAGGCTGCACTGGGGTGTACGCGGCGGTCGGCGCTAAACGCCGCCCTCGCGCCGAACGCCCCCCCCCTCTCCCGCGGAACGGGTGGAGGGGGCTGGGGGAGGGGGCCTCCGTCCGCCGCATCGGCACCGTCCGGACCGCACCGACCTGCAGTTCTCCCTCTGCTGCGCGGCTGTTTGCGCGGGGAGGGCCGGGGAGGGGCCGCCCGCCGCCGCGCGCTGCTTTCGCGGATGAGCACGGCGGGTGGACGCCAGAAGCCCCGATCACCGCCGCAGGGCGAATGATCGGGGCTTCGGTGCCTGAGAGCCGGCAACGCCGCGTCGTGTCAGGAGATGACGAGCGTCCGCGTGGATACTGCTTCCCACCCGTTCCCGCGCGGCTGGAGCGTGACGAGAAACACGCCGTCCTGCACCGGCTGCTTCACCAGGTTGCTCAGCCACATCGCCTTTACGATCACCTGCACCGACTCGCCGGAGGCGACGGGATCGCCTGTCGCGAACACAGCAACGGCCTCGCGCAGCGTGCAGGTTCGCAGGCTTTCCGACGGGCAGACCCGCGCCTCGTCCAGGTTGCCCGCCTCCGCCCGCGCCAGCGCCCGAACCGCGGCGGCCTCGGCACGACCCCGCTCCACCGTAAGATCGTAAACGATGGATGTCACGCCGCGCGCGTCGGGCGGAAGCGGGCGGCTCCGCACGACACGCGCGTCGTAGCGTACCGCTCCCGCGGGTACGCCGTCGCTGCGGCGCAGATCCGCGACCAAGTGATTGATCGCGGCGGCGATTACGGCCGCATCCCCGGACGTCGGCGGCGCGGACCGCGGCAGCGTGGCACAGCCGCCCAGGCCGAACACGCAGATCAGCGCAAGAAATCCGTTCCGCATCCCAAGCTCCCCGGCTGGACGAGGCACGATAGCCGGCAGGCGAGGATCTGTCAATTCTGGCCGCTTTCGATACGGCGTTGCGCCGCCCCTTGATGTACGAAGCCCCGCACGGCGGTTGCCGTGCGGGGCTCCGTGTTCCGACAGGATCCAATCAGTCGGAGAGATCCCAGTCGTCCTCGGCCGCCTTCATCCGCATGTCGGCGGGGGAGGTGCGGTGGATTTCGGGGAGGGCGACGTGCCTGGCGACGGCGTCCATCGTTCCCTCCACCCGCAGCTGGCGGAAGAGGAAGGTGAACTGCTCGTAAAGCACGGCGCGGATGCGCTCGCGGTCCGCCTCGGGCAGGTCCCACAGCTCGCGCTTGAAAGCGCCGATCGCCTTCTTGCGGGCCTTGTAGATGAACTGCTCCTCGGTGTCCGTCGGCTTGCGCTCTTCGGGAAAGCTCTTGCGCGTGTGCTCGTACATGCGCTCGCGCAGCTCGCCGGGGATGGCGTCGTACAGCAGGTTCTGGAAGTTGGTGGCCAGGTGGATCTCCGCCGTCTCCACCGTGGGGAAGTTGCCGAACGCGCTCTGCGGCAGCGTGGAGGCGCCGTGCTGCACCGCGCCCGACATCCCGTACTCCCGCCGCGCGATTTCCGACAGCGTGCGCAGCGTCTCAAAATCGATCGCCACGTCGGCGATGGACCCGTCGGGGAGCACCGTGCCGCCGTGCGTGGTGCCCGACTGCACGCTGATCTTGCTCAGCCCCGCCACAGGACGCCCCGCGGTTTCCGCCACGCGCGCGAGTTCGCGGTTGTAGCCGTCCATGTAGGCGCGCAGCTCCTCGGGGGTGGAGTTTTCCGTGCCCACCTCGCCGATCTCGCCGCCGATGCTCACCGTGATCCCCGCCGGCTCGTGCTTGCGGACGTACGCCGTCAGCTCCGCCGAAAGACGGTAGTTGAGCTCCTGCTGCGCGTCCAGCCCGTCCTTGTCCAGGTCCACCAGCGTGCTGGTGTCGATGTCGATGTTGTAGAAGCCGGCGTGCAGCCCTTCGCGAATGATGTCCTTGACCGCGCGCAGCTCGGCTTCCGCGTCCGCCTTGTACTTCTTGGCGTTGACCTGAAAGTGGTCACCCTGCACGAACAGGGGGCCGGACCACCCTTCCTTGATGGCCGAGGCGATCATCACCGACACGTACTCCGCCGGGCGCTGGTCCGTGTAGCCGATCTCGGAGCGCGCGATTTCGCAGATGAGCGCGCCCACGCGCAGCTCGCGGGCGGCGCGGAACAGCGCGCGGCCGGTCTCGAACGAGGCGGCGCGCACGTTGATGGCGGGAACGGTAAAGCCGCCCACGTCGCCGCGGCCGCGGGCCGTGTACAGGTCGTGAATGGAAGCCGGGGCGATGCCCACCGCGTGCCCGGCCCGTAGAATCAGCCAGCGGGCGGTGTCGCGGGTGTCCTCGTCGTCGCCAAAGACGGCGGCGCGCACCAGCCGGTCAATGCCGCCGGCGCGCAGGGCGTCGGGGCTCACCAGCTCGAACGCGCCCTCGTTGACGCGCAGCGATTCGCGGACCTCGTCCAGCAGCGTGCGGACGGACGGGCGGGAAAACATCTCCAGCCCCTCCGCGGCGGTCGCGGCGGTGTTCACCATGATCTCCTCGGGTATGGAAGCTCGTTGCACTCGGGGGCCGTACTCCGGCCGCGGCGGGAATGTGCTCGCGCGGCGCGCCGGCGGCAAGATTCACGCGCATCGCATCCGCTCCCCTGCCCCGCCGTGACCCGCGGAACGGCGGCCGCAGCAGCCCCGGAAACGCGGAGAGGACGGCGGGAGATCAGGTGAGTGCCGCGGTCACTGCCCACACTCCGCGATGCAATTCGTCTCGCACTGCTGGTCCGCCGCTTGCCCCTGCGGCGGGCATGAAACAGAACCAGGCGGCACGGTGGATGGGGATCGGCGCGGCGGCGGCGGCCGCGGCGCTGGGGGCGTACTCGCTGGTGGAGCCGTTCTGGCTGCAGGTGACGCGGCCGCGCATCCACGTCCGCGGGCTGCACCCGGACCTGGAAGGCTTGCGCATCGCCCTGCTCACGGACTTTCACGCGGGCGGGGGAACGCCGCTCTCCCTCGTGCGCCGCGCATGCCGGCTGGCCATGCGCGAGGAGCCGCACCTGATCGCGCTCACCGGCGACTTCGCGGACGACAGCGCGCAGAGCTTCAACCCGGTGCTGGACGCGTTGAGCGAGCTACGCGCGCCGCTGGGCGTGTGGGCGGTGCCGGGCAACCACGACCACACGGTGGGGATCGACCTGTGGCGGCACGAGGTGGCGCAGCGCCCCTGGCTCACGGACCTGACCAACCGCGCGGAGATGCGGCGGGTGGGGAGCGCGCGGCTGTGCATCGCGGGGGTGGACGACTACTCGTACGGCGCCCCCAACCTGGAGGCGCTTCCCCCGCCCGCCGAGCGCGACTTCACCCTGCTGCTGGCGCACGATCCCGACCAGGCGGAACGGGCCCGGCGGGAGTGCGACGCGGTGGGCCTGGTGGTGAGCGGGCACACCCACGGCGGGCAGGTTCGCATCCCTTTTTCCGGCGCCGTGCTGAACCCGGCGGAGTTCGACGAATTGTACGAACAGGGGGTGCGGCGGCGTCCGTGGACGCAGGTGTATACCTCACGGGGCGTTGGCACTGGGCACATTCCGGTGCGTCTCTTCTGCCGGCCAGAAATCGCAATTCTTACTCTTACCGGAGCGCCGCGGACAGCCCGCCGGAAAGGGCGCCCGACAAACATCTGAACGGCCCGCGTCTTGCACGAAGGGAGGCGTAATCAGTCCGGGGCGGCGACCGACGGAGCGGCGCGCCGGGAAGGAGCGGATTCCGTCGTAGCGGAGGCATCATGGCGCGACAGACTGGGGTGGTGGAGTTCTTCAAGGACGACAAGGGCTTCGGCTTCATTCGTCCGGATGACGGCGGAAAGGACGTGTTTGTGCATCACTCGTCCATCCAGATGGAAGGCTTCAAGTCGTTGAAGCGTGGCGACCGGGTGGAGTACGAAATCCAGGACGACCCCAAGGGTCCCCGCGCCAACGATGTACGCAAGACGGCCGACGCGTCCGAGGGGTGACCGGATCCGTCCTGAAGCACTGAAGCGCCGCTCCCTTCCGGGGCGGCGCTTCTGCGTTCAAGAGCACGGCTGTGGCGGGATGTGGATTGCCGGCTACGGCACCAGGACGATCTTGCCGAACTGTCCCCCGGCTTCCAGGCGGCGGTGCGCCTCGCGCGCCTCGTCCAGCGGCATCACCGTGTCGATCACCGGGCGGATGCGGCCGGCGAACACCATGCGCAGCAGGTCCTCGAACTCCGATCGCGACGCCATCGTGGTTCCGATCACCTCGATCTGCTTCCAGAACACCGAGCGCAGGTCCAGCTCCACCTTGGGCCCCGCGGTGGCGCCATAGGTCACGAGCCGCCCGCCGCGGGCCAGGGCGCGCAGCGAGCCGGACCAGGTGGCCGCGCCCACATTCTCGACCACGACGTCCACCCCGCGCTTCCCCGTATCCGCATGGACGGCGCGGCTCCAGTCCGTGGTGGCGCGGTCGTACACCACGTCGGCCCCCATCTCCCGCAGCCGCTCCACGTTCCCCGCGCCCTGAGTGACGGCAAAGACGCGGGCGCCCATCAGCCGGGCGATCTGCACGGCGGCGAGCGCGGTGCCGCCGGACGCGCCGATCACGAGCACGTCCTCCCCCGGCATCAGGCGCGCACGGGTGACCAGGGCGCGCCACGCCGTCTGGTACGAGACGGGGAGCGCGGCGGCCTCCTCAAAGGACAGGTCGTCGGGAAGCCGGTAGGCGTGGTCCGCCTGGATGGCGACGAACTCGGCGAACCCGCCGTCCGTGTGCTCGCCGAAGATGCGGTAGCGCTCGCACATGCTTTCCTGCCCGCGCGCGCACTCGCGGCAGCGCCCGCACCAGAGCCCGGGGTTGATGACGACGCGTTCGCCCACGCGCTCCGCCGCCACCCCGTTCCCGACGTCCGTGATCACGCCGGCGATGTCACACCCGCCGATGTGAGGCATGGTGGTTTCGATGGGAATTCCGCGGCGCACCCACAGGTCCAGGTGGTTGAGCGCGGCGGCGCGAACCTGAACGAGGACTTCGCCGGGGCCGGCCACGGGCTGCGGCACCTGCTCGATGCGCACGACCTCCGGGCCGCCGTTTTCGTGGAAGATGGCCGCGCGCATCTGGTTCCGTCTGGGCGAGGTGGATGGGATTTCCGACCGATGAACAGCGGCGCGCAACGTATGCCGCGGTGCGCGGAGGAGCAACGGATGAGCAGACGATGATGCCGGTGCAATCCGCAGCGTCCGGGGCGGGCCCCCACCCGGGCCG
>NZ_DASVTX010000126.1:0-2822 GCF_036387355.1 Longimicrobium sp. | reverse complement strand
GTTCGAGAGAATGGAGACGGATCGCGGGCCGCTTCCAGCGCGGCACCACCCGCCTTCGCTGACGGCTCCGCGCGGCGGATATGCGGATCACTTCTTCCCGCCGGCCCGCTTGCCCTTTCCGTGCGCCGCCTCGTGCAACTCGATCATCCGCTCGGGGGGAATGGCGGCGATCACGCGGCCGATGGCGTCCAGCGGAAGGTCGTCCAGCTTCTTGAAGCGGACACACGACTTCCCCATGTCCAGCTTCTTGCCCGCCGCGGCGAACGCGTCGCGAAGCTCTGCTTCCAGCGCCGGATCTCCGTACACGCCCAGCAGATACAGCGAGTAGGCGTTCTTCTGCGCGGCGATGGCGGCGTACCCCAGCGGCTGGCCGTTGTACGTGGACGGAAAGCGGCTGAGCGGGATGCCGTACGAAATCATCCCCCACGCCATCGTTTCCGCGTACCCCTCCGGCAGGTTCTGAAGGATGACGTCGCGCACGGCGGATACCACCGCGCGCCGCTCCTCGGGGAGTTCGGCAAGGTACTGCTCCACCGTCGCTGCGCTGCTCTGCATGGCGGGATTCGGATGCGTGGCGAGGATAAAAAGCGGAGGGTGCCGCGGACGTCAGGCCAGCGCCGCAATCGTCTCTGCAGCGGCGGAAAAGCGGCCGCGCTGCTGCTCGCGCGCCTCCGCGCTGGGAAGCTGTTCCTGGTGAAAGCTGACGGTGGTGCCCGTCTTTGCCGCATCCACGCGCACCTGGATTACGGTGGCGCGCGTCGCGCCGGGCTCGCGCAGGTGAAGTCGGATCATGAACCCCGGCCGGCACACGCGCACCTCACCGGTCGCGCCATCGCGCAGACGGAATGCCGAGCCGGGCTCCCACGCGATCGACTGCTCCGGCTCGCCCAGCCACGCGGCCACGCCCTCGGCCGAGGTGACGCGCCGCCACGCCTCTTCCGGCGCCACCGGAAGCGTGCGCCGCACGCCGATCTGAAAGCCGCCGGCCGCCTCGCCCACCACCCGCCGGCCGATCCTGCGCTCGTAGCCGGTGGTCACCTGCTGGCGCCACCACCCGCTCTGCACGCCGCCTTCCGCGCGCAGCAGGGCAACGATCCGCGGATGCGAAAGATCCGCCGCGCCGCGGGCGTCAAGCCACGCGCTCCACTCCGCCCAGTCCCGCCCGGTCGCGGCGCGAACCGAATCGTCCGGAGCGAGCCCTTCCATCCCCGCGCCTGCGACGGACGAAGCCATCATCCCTCCCGGATCACGACACCGCCGCGTCCACCGGCGTGGCCGCCGCCCCGGCGGACGGGGGCGCGGCGACCACGTGCAGCCCGCGCTCCAGCGTCTGCTTGATGGGGCAGCGGTCGGCCAGCTCCACCAGCCGCGCTTTCTGTTCCTCCGTAAGGTCGCCTTCCAGCGTCAGTTCGCGCTCCACCTGGTGCGGGCCCACGGGGGACGAGACGCACTCCACGCAGTCCTTGTCGTACGTGCGCGCCTGCCGCAGGCGAACGACCACGGACTCCAGCGGCCACCCCTTGCGGTCCGCGTACATGCGCAGAGTCATGGCCGTGCACGCGCCAATGGAGCCCAGCAGCAGATCGTACGGCGAGGGGCCCGCGTCCTTGCCGCCCACCTCCAGCGGCTCGTCCACCACCACACGCTTGCCGCCAGCGAACACCTCGGCCCGGTAGTGGTCTCGCCCGGCCTGGATGACCACGTCCTTGTTTTCCGCCACGGATTCTCCTCGTGCAGGGGGTCGGCGGGCGCGCGGGGGCGCCCGCGCGTCAGGCTTCCGGCGCGGTCGCGTCGGCGATGGCCTGAAACTCGTCGTCCGTGAGCCGAAGGGCGGCCGCGGCGGTGTTTTCATCCAGGTGCTTCACGCTGGACGTTCCCGGAATGGGGAGCATCACCGGCGAGCGGCGCAGCAGCCACGCCAGCGCCACGGCGGAGGGCGTGCTTTCCAGCCGCCGCGCTGCGTCCGCCAGCGGGCCCCCATTTTCCGCCAGCTTGCCGACCGCCAGCGGATACCAGGGGATGAAGCCGATGGACTCCCGCTCGCAGTAGTCCAGCACCGACTCCCACTCGCGGTCCGCCACGTTGTAGCGGTTCTGCACGGTCACGATGGGGAGCTCGCGGCGCGCCGCCTCGATCTGCTCCACCGTGACTTCCGAAAGGCCGGCGTGGCGGATCTTGCCCTCGCGGCGCAGGTCGGCCACGGTGCCGATCTGGTCTTCGGCCGGGATCGCCGGGTCAATGCGGTGCAGCTGCCACAAGTCGATGGTGTCCACCTTGAGCCGCTTGAGGCTCGCCTCGCAGGCGGCACGCACGTGCCTGGGGTGGCCGTTGATGGTCCATTCGCCCGGCCCGCTGCGCTCGAAGCCGCCCTTGGTGGCGATCAGGAGCCCGCGCGGGTACGGATACAGCGCCTCCGCGATCAGTTCCTCGCTCACCTTGGGGCCGTACGAGTCCGCCGTGTCGATCAGGTTGATCCCGATCTCCAACGTGCGCCGCAGCACGCGGATGGACTCGTCGTGGTCCCTGGGCGGGCCCCAGACCCCCTCCCCCGTGATCCGCATGGCGCCGAACCCCAGGCGGTTTACCTCCAGGTCTCCGCCGATGCGGAACGTGCCGCTCGCCGCCGCATCCACCTTGTTTTCCGCCATCGCCCACACCCCCGTTCCAAAAGGATGAACCCTGCGCTCCGCTGCAATCTGGCGAACGCGTCAAGCCCCCGCGAGGCCCTTCGTCACGACGTCACGGCGGATGACGAAACGCTTGCGCCGGAGACGGATTCGGCTTTTATTCGGACACGAACAAACGCCGAAGCAGGAGGGGTG
>NZ_DASVTX010000125.1:0-17657 GCF_036387355.1 Longimicrobium sp. | reverse complement strand
TTCCGCCACGCCGAGTCCTGGCGCCGACGAAGGATCTGCTTCGCCTGTGAGAACGGGCATGCGTGTCGCGACGTTGGCTCGGCGTAAAGTAGATCCTTCGACTCCGCGCCACAGTTTGACGCGACGGAAGGTCCGGCGCAGCGCTCCGATCAGGATGACAGGTGTTTGTGCGCCCAAGCCTTTGCCGCGCATGAACTTGCCATCCTGAGGAGGCGCCTTAGGCACGGTTCGCCACGCCGAGTCCTGGCGCCGACGAAGGATCTGCTTCGCCGGTGAGAACGGGTGTGCGTGTCGCGACGGTGGCTCGGCGGAAAGTAGATCCTTCGACTCCGCGCCACAGTTCGGCGCGGCGGAAGAGTCGGTGCAGCGCTCCGCTCAGGATGACAAAATGTGGCGCCACTCCGTTTTCAGGCGCGCAACGCGCAGTGCGCAGCGGCGCGACAGGGCGCAGTCCCGCGGCCGCGCAGTGCCGCAACCCGCGCGGCGCGCCGCGTCAGACTCCCAGCAGCCGCAGCGACTCGCGGCCGGCGGTGCCTAGTTGGGCGTAGGTGCACTGCTCCGGCGCCTTGTCCGGCCGCCAGCGCACAAACCCGGTGCCGTGGCGAAAGCGCCCGCCCGTGAAGTGGTCGTAGCTCACCTCCACCACCAGCTCCGAACGCAGCGGCTCCCACTCCGTGGAGCGGTCCCCCATCCGCGTCCAGCGGCTCTCCGCGCCCGGCGCCGACCCGGTAAAGCCGGGCGCCCCGCGCAGCGACTCCAGCCGGGCCGTAAGCTCCTTTCGATCCGCGCGGCTCATGCTGGAGCAGAACCCCACGTGGTTCAGCTTTCCCTCGTCATCGTACAGCCCCAGCAGCAGCGAGCCCACCACGCGCTCCTTCTGCGCGTAGCGAAAGCCGCCCACCACGCAGTCCGCCGTACGGACGTTCTTGACCTTGACCATCCCCGTGCGCTCGCCGGAGCGGTAGGGCAGGTCCAGCCGCTTGGCCATCACCCCGTCCAGCCCCTTTTCCCCCTGCTGCAGCCACGCGCGCGCCTGCTCCGCGTCGGCCGTCACGGGCGAAAGGGCGACGCGCTCCGCAAAGAACTGGTCCGCAAACGCCTGCAGCTTTGCGCGCCGCTCGCGCAGCGGGCGGTCCACCAGCGGGCCGCCGCGCGCGCCCAGGAGCAGGTCAAAGGCAACGAGGGTGGCGGGGTGCGCCGCGGCCAGCTTGCGCACCCGGCTTTCCGCGGGGTGCAGCCGAAGCTGCAGTTCCTCAAACGAGAGCGAGCCGGAGACGGGGATCACGATCTCGCCGTCCAGCACGAAGCGGCTGGCGCGCAGCGAGCGGAGCGCGTCCGCCACGTCGGGAAAGTAGCGGGCGAGCGGCTTACCGGCCTTGCTGCGCAGATCCACCTCGTCGCCGTCGCGAAACGCCAGGCAGCGGAATCCATCCCACTTGGGCTCGTACTGCCACTCGGGGCCCACGGGGATCTCGTCGCGCGGCTCGCTTTCCGCCGCCGCGTAGCCGGTGTCCAGGGGCAGGTTCACAGCAGTTCCCCCAGGTTGAAGCGGCCGCGCTTCTGGGTGAGCGGCTTCCACAGGTCGCCCGTGCGGGCCAGCCGGGCGGGCGCGTTCAGCAGGGTGAACTCCTCCAGCTCCACTCCCTTTTCCACCTCGTCCCAGGTGACCGGCATGGACACCGTGGCGCCGGGCTTGGGGCGCACGGAGTAGATGGAGGCCAGCGTGCGCCCCCAGGCGTTCTGGTTGTAGTCCACCAGCACCCGCCCGCGCGGCCGCTTGGCGATGCGGTACTCCGCCGTCACCAGCGCGGGGTCCAGCGTTTCCATGGCCCGCGCGAACTCCTTGGCAAAGCCCCACACCTGCTTCTGCGCGGGCCCGCGTACGATGGGCACGTAGACGTGAATGCCGGACGAGCCCGTCGTCTTGGCGTACGAGGTCATCCCCAGCTTCTTGAGGTTGTCGCGCACCATCAGCGCCGTCTGCCGCACCTTCGCGAAGTCGGCGCCGGGAACGGGGTCCAGGTCAAAGTGCAGGTAATCCGGCCGGTCCACGTCGTCGCAGCGGGCGTACCAGGGGTTCAGGTCAATGCACCCCAGGTTCACCACCCACAGCAGCGCGGCGAGATGGTTCACCAGCGGAAAGTCGATGACGCTCTTGCTGGCGTGCTCGATGGCGCACGTCTTCAGCCACGAGGGCGCATGCTCCGGCGTGCGCTTCATGAAGAAGAACTTGCCGTTCCACCCGTTGGGGTAGCGCTTCATCACCATCGCCCGGTCGACGAGGTGGGGAAGCAGATACGGGGATACGGCGACGTAGTAGCGCAGCAGGTCGGCCTTGGTGATGCCCAGCTCCGGCCAGAACGGCTTCTGCAGATTGGTGAGGTTCACCGCCCGCCCGCCCACGCGCACCTCGCACGCCCTGCCGCTGCGCGGGATGATGTCCGGCGTGGCCTCCGCGTCGGGGACGCTGGCGGCCCTGGCAGCCGTCGCCTTCTTTGCGGCGGGCTTTCGCGCCGGCGGGGATGCTTTTGCGCCGGCGGTGGCCGGTGTGGAGCGTGGCGTCATGGGTCGGCCTGTTTCCACCTTCGGGGTGTGAGCCTGGGCGGACGGGTGCCATGGCGAACGGCGCCCAGCACCGGTGCGTACGCCAACTCCGGGCCGTCCGCCGCGGCGCGCAGCATGAGCCCGCCGCGGCTCATGTCGCCGCGCCCCACGAAGTCGGTGGGAAAAAGCAGCCGCTCGCCCATGATGGCGGTGAGCACGTCCACGTACTTGCCGGATGCAATGCTCCCCAGCAGGACGAATGCCGTGTCCGCCGGGCAGGCGGCCACCATCGCGCGGGCGTGCTCCTCCAGCGGCCCCCGGTACCGCGCGTTGTCCAGCGCCACCTCGCCCTGCTCGGCGAACTCGCGCAGCACCTCCGCCCCGATGCGCGACTCCGCCGGCACCAGCCCCCGCGTGGGCGTAATCACCAGCGCGCCGGGCATGGGGGGCGGCGGGGCGGCGAACGCCCGGGCGTACGCGATCTTGCCGCGAAAGTACAATCCGCTCAGAAAGCTGAAGACGTCCCCCAGCTCGGCCCCCTCCGTTGAGCGCAGCCGTGTCGCGAGAGGAAAGGTTGCGGCCTCCCGCAGCAGCATCTGGCCGCGCTTTCCGCCGCTGTACGCGGGCGACAGAAGAAAGATTTTTGGCGTATTCATAGGGCAATCCGCACAGGCAGGAGCTGTGCCCGTCCGAACACCACGTTCACTTTCCGCCACCGTGCGGATCTCTTAAATCCAAGCCATTGCGGGCTTTGCGCGCGTCGCGAGAGATTGTCGGCGCATCGCTCGCCGGGCTTGCGGAGTATAACGGACCTCATTATAATCTGGACAACGCGAGAGGTGCAGCGGGTTCCCCCATCCCCCTCACCTCGCGCACAAGATGATCAAGTCGTTCGCGGATGATGGTACCTACGACATCTACATCCAGCGGGATTCTCAAGCCGCGCGGCGGGCGTGCCCCCGAGTTCTCTGGCCGGCCGCCCGGCGCAAGCTCGGGCAGATCGCCGATGCGAGGGTGATCGAGGATCTCAGGTCGCCGCCTGGAAACAGGCTCGAGCTTCTGAGAGGCGACCACTTGGGCTACCACAGCATCCGGATCAACGATCAGTATCGAATCCGCTTCTGGTTCTTTGAGGGGAACGCGACCGAGGTCCAGATTCTGGATTACCACTGATCCCCGCTTCATCAGATTGGAGAAAGCATGCCTTTGCAGACGCCCCCGGACGCACCGCCGCTCTACAAGCACGTATACCGCAACCTTCCCATCTATGGCCCGCCCACGCACCCGGGCGAGATGCTGCTGTGCGAATTTCTGGAGCCGATGGGGATGAGCCAGGCGGAGTTCGCGCGGCGGATCGGCGTTTCGTACGTGCGGCTGAACGAACTCGTTCATGGCCGCCGTGGGATGACGGCGGACACGGCGCTGCGGCTTGCGCGCTTTCTGGGCACCACCGCGGATTTCTGGCTGGGGCTGCAGACCGGCTGGGATCTGTACCACGCCATCCATGCTCCGGCAGCCGCTACGATCATGGAGATCGAGCCCATGCAGTGGGAAGAACACCCGGAGGACGACGAGGAGAAGATGGACGAAGTCGCGGCGGGGGTCGCGGTTGCGGCCCCTGTTGCCGCCCGGCGGGCCCGTCTATAGTTCCGGGACGATCTCTTTCTTCAGCGGCCGGCCTGCGCTCCACCCCGCGGATCGCGGACGGACCGCGGCGGCTGCGCGATTCCGTGGTACCGCCGATGAACCGTCGTCATGCGCTGCTTCCGCTGGTCCTCGCTCCACTGTCCCTCGCCGCGCCCGCGCTGGCGGGGCAGGCGGCCGTGAGCGCCGCGCCCCCGTCCGCGCTCATGCAGCCCGGCGTGAGCGCCGAGCTGGCGCGAAGCCGCGCGGCCACGCTGCGCGACGTGCGCTACGGGCTGGAGCTGGACGTGACCGCCGCGGACAGCGCGCCCGGCCGGGTGCAGGTGGACGTCGTGCGGGCGCCGGGCGCGGGCGACCTGATCCTGGACTTTCGCGGGCCCGTGCTGGGCGCCGTGTCCGTGAACGGCGCGCCCGCGCCCGACGCGGAGTGGCGCAACGGGCACATCCGCATTCCCGCCGCGCGGCTGCGCACGGGGCAGAACACCGTGACCGCCGCGTTCACCGCCCGCATCGCCCCGGCGGGGGCAAGCATCATTCGCGCGGACGACACGGCGGACCAGTCGCGCTACCTGTACACGCTGCTGGTGCCGGCGGACGCCAACCAGCTCTTTCCCTCCTTTGACCAGCCGGACCTCAAGGCGCGCTTTCGCGTGGCCATCACCGCGCCCGCGGGGTGGAAGGTGCTGGCCAACGGGCCGGGCTCGCCGGAGCCGGCGGGAGCGGCGCGGCGGTGGACCTTTGCGGAAACGGAGCCCATCAGCACCTACCTGGCCGCGTTCGCCGCAGGGCCGTGGCGCACGTGGACGTCGGACCAGGACGGGCTCCCCATCACCCTGTACGCCCGGGCCAGCCGCGCGGGCGAGGTGGACGCCGACACGCTGATGCAGGCCAACCGGCGGGCCGTGCGGTGGCTGGAAGGGTACTTCGGCGTCCCCTTTCCCTTCGCCAAGTTCGACATGCTGCTCGCGCCCGCCTTTCCCTTCGGCGGCATGGAGCACGTGGGCGCGGTGTTCTACAACGAAAGCCAGTTCGTCTTTCGCGAGGCGCCCACCCTAAACCAGCAGATCGGGCGCAAGAGCACCATCTACCACGAGGTGGCGCACCAGTGGTTCGGCGACCTGGTGACCATGCGGTGGTTCGACGACCTGTGGCTCAAGGAGGGGTTCAGCACGTACATGGCGGCCCGCATTCAGGACGAGCTGGATCCGGGCAGCGAGGCGTGGAAGAGCTTCTACCTGCGCAACAAGCCGCTGGCGTACGCCACCGACCAGACCTCCGGCACCACGCCGGTGTGGCAGGACCTGCCCAACCTGGACCTGGCCAAGAGCAACTACGGCCCCATCGTATACAACAAGGCACCCGCCATCCTGAAGCAGCTCAACTTCATGGTGGGCGATTCGGCGTTCCGGGCCGGGCTCACGCTCTTTCTGAAGCGCCACGCATACGGCAACGCCACCTGGCGCGACCTGCTGGCCGCCGTGCAGCAAACGTCCGGCACCTCGCTGGAGCGGTTCGGCGAGCAGTACATCCTGCGCGCGGGAATGCCCGTGGTGGAGACGCGGGTGGACGTGCGCGGCGGGCGCATCCACGGGCTCACGCTGCACCAGCGCCCCGCGCGCGACCTGCCCGGCGATCCGGGGGGATGGTGGCCGGGGCGCGTGCTGGTGCGCCTGGCGTACGGCGGCGGGCGCGACACGGTGATCCCCGTCTCGTTCACCGGCCCGGTGACGGAGGTGCGCGAGGCGGCGGGGCTCCCCGCGCCGGAGTACGTGTGGAGCAACGAGGGCGACTACGGCTACGGCCTGTTTCTGCTGGACAGCGCCAGCGCGCGCCACGTGGCGGCGAACGTGGGCCGCGAGCGGGACGGGCTGCGCCGCGCCATGCTGTGGGGCGCGCTGTGGGACGAGGTGCGCGAGGGGCGCATGGACCCCGCCGCGTACGCCGCCACGGCGCTGCGCGAGCTTCCCGCCGAGGCGGACGAGCAGATCGCCGGGCTCAACATGGGGCGCGCGTGGACCGCGATCTCCACCTACCTGCCGGACGCGCGCGGCGCGGCGCTTTCCGCGGAATGGGAGCGCCTGCTGCTGGCGAGGACGACGGACGCGCGGCTGGGGTACGGCGCGCGCAAGGCGAGCCTGGACTGGCTGGCGGGAACGGCGCGGACGGAAGAGGGACGCGCGGTGCTGCGCGAGTACCTGGCCGGCACGCGCACGTTCGACGGCGCGGCGGTGCGGCAGCCCACGCGGTGGAGCATCGTGGAGCGGCTGGTGTCGCTCGGCGAGCCGGACCCGGCGCGGCTCATTGCGGCGGAGGCGGCGCGCGACACCAGCGCGGAGTCGCCGCGGCGTGCGTTCGTGGCGCAGGGGGCGGTGCCGTCCGCGGCCGCAAAGGCGGAGCTGTTCGGGCGCTTTCTGGACGATCCGGCGCTGAACGAGGAGTGGGTCACGGCGGCGGCGGGCACCTTCAACGCGCCGCAGCAGTCGGAGCTTACGCTCCCGTTTCTGCGCCGCTCGCTGGACCGGCTGGTGTGGATTCGCGACAACCGCCGCATCTTCTTTCTTCCGCGGTGGATCGCGTCGTTCGTGGGAGGGCAGAGCAGCCCGGAGGCACTGGCGTTCGTGGACCGCTACCTGGCCGAGAACCCGGACCTGCCGCTGGACGTGCGCCGCAAGGTTCTGCAATCCCGCGACGAGCTGGAGCGCACCGTCCGCATCCGCGCGGCGGCGACGGGGGTCAGGTAACCGCCGCGTGATTCCGAACATGCCGCAGTTTTTACACGCGGGCACCCTGGCCGACTCTGGATCCGCGGCCCGGCAACGCCCGTACACCAAACCCAAGCCCCATCCCTTGATGCGTATCCGCAACTCGATTGTATTCCTCGCCGCGGCGGCGCTCGCGGCGGCTCCCGCGGGGGCGCAGCAGGCGCTTCCGTTCGCGCAGGCGGAGCTGGACGCGCAGGTGCAGCGCGCGCTGCGCGAGTTCCAGGTCCCGGGCGCCGCCATCGCCATCGTAAAGGACGGGCGGGTGGTGATGGAGCGCGGCTTCGGCGTGCGCAGGCTGGGCGAGGCGGCCCCGGTGGACGAACACACGCTCTTTCAGATCGCCAGCAACAGCAAGGCGTTCACCTCCGCCGCGCTCGCCATGCTGGTGGACGAGGGAAAGCTGGGCTGGGACGACCGCGTCATCGACCATCTCCCCTGGTTTCGCCTGAGCGATCCGTACGCGACCCGGGAGTTCACCATCCGCGACCTGCTGACGCACCGCAGCGGGATGGGGCTGGGCGCGGGCGACTTGCTGTGGTACCGCAGCACCTACTCGCCGCGCGAGGTCATGGAGCGCATCCGCGTGGTGCCGCTGGTCACCAGCTTTCGCTCGGCGTACGCGTACGACAACGTGCTCTACGGCGTGGCGGGCGAGGTGGTAGCCGCCGTTTCCGGCCAGCGGTGGGAAGACTTCGTGCGCGACCGCATGTTCGCCCCGCTGGGGATGACGGAAAGCGTCACACTCGCCAGCCGCACGCCCGCCGGGGGCAACGTGGCGGTGCCGCACTCGCGCTTTCAGGGCGCGCTGCGGGTGGTGCGGGCGGATACGATGGACAACAACGCCGCCGCCGCCGCCATCGTGGCCAGCGTGCACGACCTGGCCCGGTGGATGATCGCGCAGCTGGACAGCGGGCGCATCGCCGGGAGTGAGCGGCGCCTGTGGAGCGCCGCGCGCACGCGGGAGATGTGGACGGGCGTCACTCCCATTCCCATCGGCGGCGGGGCGCCGCAGCTCGCGGCGTATACGCCCAACTTTCACCTGTACGGGCTCGGCTGGTTTCTGCGCGACTACCGGGGGATGAAGGTGGCCACGCACACCGGCGGCGCGGCGGGAATGACGTCGCGCACGGTGCTGGTACCGGAGCTCAAGCTGGGCATCGTGATGCTCACCAACGGCGAGTCCCCCGCCATGACGGCGGTGCCGTGGTGGATCATGGACCGCTACCTGGGCGCGCCCGCCACGGACTGGGTGGGCGGGTTTGCGGCGGCCGCGCGCGCGGGCGAGGAGAACGCCGCGCAGGTGGAGGCCCGGGCCACGGCGGGGCGCACCGCCAACACGCGGCCCGCGCTGCCGCTGGAGCGTTATGCGCAGGCGTACGACGACCCCATGTACGGCCGCGCTACCCTCGCCATGGAAGGGCGCGGGCTGGTGCTGCGCTTTGCCAAGTCGCCGGCGTTCGTGGCGGACCTGGAGCACTGGCACTTCGACACGTTCGTCGCGCGCTGGCGCGACCGCACCATTCCCGACGCGTACGTCACCTTCCGCCTTACGCCACAGGGCGGCATAGGCGGGTTCGAGATGGCGGCCGTGTCGCCGCTGGCGGACTTCAGCTTCGACTACCAGGACCTGCACTTCGTCCCCGCGCCCGCCGCGCGCTGATCGTCATCGTCCGTAAAGAACAGGGCCCCGGAGCAGCGTGCGCCGGGGCTCTTTCCTTGATCGAACAACGACAGCAACGACGGGCTCCAACAGAGACACGGAGCCACAGAGATACCGGTTCCCTTTCCTCTCCGTGTCTCTGTGCCTCTGTTGGAGAATTCCGTTCGTCCGTTCAGCAGAACCGCATTATCGCCGAAAAACGTACGTCCCGGGCGTGCCGAACAGCGGCTCGCGCGACTGCACGGTGAGCTCGCTGCCGGCCAGCGTGCCGCCGGGCGACAGCAGGGGCTCCGGGCCCGGCGCCGGGGTAAAGCCGATCTGCCCGTTCACGAACAGGTAGGTGCCCGCTTCCGCCACCGTGCGCGAATCCGGCGCAAAGGCGCCGTTCACCTCCGTGATGCGGTAGGTGGCGGTGAACGAGTAGGTGCCGCCTGCGCGCGCCAGGTTCAGCGCGCCGGAAAGCAGTTCGTAGCGGATGGTGAAGGTGGTGCCGTTCACCGTCAGCGGGCCCTGGTACAGCAGCAGCGGAACGGGCTGGCGTGACGGCGTACCCCCTCCCTGCGCCACCAGCACGGAGGAGAGGATGTAGCTCCCCTCCACGTTGGTGCCGCCGGTGACGGTGGGGAGGCCCTGGTCGCAGGCGGCCACCAGCGGCAGAAGCAGCAGCGCCGCCGCGCGGGCGGAGCGAAGGAAACGGATCATGGCGGTCTCCCGTACGGAGGATCACGGCCCCACACCGGCGGCCGGGGGGAACGGGCGGGCGGTGTTCGCCGCGCCGCGCTCCCCATCCGCCGGACGCAATTCCCAGCCCGCGCCGGGGATGACGATCACCATTCCGGCGCCGTCCTTGCCGGTGCCGGTGCACGTGCCGGGACGCGGCGTTACGTTTCCCGCCCTGGCCGTACGCCCCGCACCCGGATCCTGATGTCGCTGCTCCTTGCCTGGCTCACCACCTTTGGCGTCGCGTTCGCCAGCGCCGTGGTTCCCGTCATCCCCATCGAAATCTACCTGCTGGGCGCGGCGGCGCTCGCGCCCAAGGCGTTCGCGCTGCCGCTGGCGCTGGCCGCGGCGCTGGGGCAGATGGCTGGAAAGGTGCTCGTCTACTACGCCGGGACAGGCGCCGTAAAGCTCCCCGGCAGGCACCTGCAGACCGCGCTCAAGCGGGCCAACGAGTACATCGCCACGCGCCCCAAGTCCGGCGGGTCGGTGATGTTCCTCAGCGCGTTCCTCGGCTTTCCGCCCTTCGTGCTCATGACGCTGGTGGCGGGCGCCGCGCGGATGAACCTGTGGCTCTTCCTCATCATCGGCCTGGTGGGCCGCTTCTTTCGCTTCGCCGTCATCGTGCTCGCTCCGCAGCTGGTGAAGCCGTGGATCCACTGACGTGCATCGATTGATGGGGACGGTCGAAGGAGTGCCGCGGCTGGTGGTGGCCGCCGCGGGCACGGGGCAGGGAAAAACGACCGTCGCCGCGGCGATCATGGCCCTGCTCGCCGAGCGGGGCTTTCGCGTCGCGCCGTTCAAGGCGGGGCCGGACTACATCGATCCCGCCCACCATCACGCGGCGGCGGGGCGGCCGGGGCGCAGCCTGGACGCGTGGCTGCTGCCACCGGACACGCTGCTCGCCCTCTTCCGCCGCGCGATCACCGGCCGCAACGCCGCGGACGTCGCCGTCGTCGAGGGGATGATGGGATTGTTCGACGGGCGCGGCGCCACGGACGAGGGGTCGACGGCGCACGTGGCCCGCCTGCTGCGCGCGCCGGTGATCGCCGTCATTGACGTGTGGACGATGGGGCGGACGGCGGCGGCGGTGGCGTATGGCCTTCACACGCTCGCGCCGGACCTGCCGCTGGCCGGCGTGATTCTGAACCGCTGCGCGGGCGAAGGGCACTTCGCGCTCTGCCGCGACGCCGTGCTGCAGGCGGGCGTTCCCGTCCTCGGCTGGCTGCCGGCGGACGACGCCATCCGCCTGCCCGAGCGGCACCTGGGGCTCACCACCGCGGCGGAGCGGCCGCTGGACGTGGCGCGCCTCCGCGAGCTCGCCCGCGCCACGCTGGACACCGACGCCATCGTCCGCGTCGCCCGGTCCGCGGGCGCGCTTCCCGCCTTCGCCGACCCGCTCCCCGCGCGGGTGACGGGGACGCGGGCGCGGATCGCGGTGGCGCGGGACCGCGCCTTCAACTTCTACTATCCCGAAAACCTGGACCTGCTGCGGGACGCGGGCGCCGAGCTGGTCCCCTTCTCCCCCCTCGCGGACGCAGCGGTTCCCGACGCGGACGGGCTGTACCTGGGAGGCGGCTATCCCGAGCTGCACGCCGCGGCGCTGGCGGCAAACGGATCGATGCTGGAGTCCGTGCGCGCCTTTGCCGCCTCCGGCCGCCCCGTCGTGGCCGAGTGCGGCGGGCTGATGTATCTCGCCGAGTGGCTGGTGGACGGGGACGGCGCGCGGCACGCCATGGCCGGCGTGATCCCGGGCACCTCCGCGTTGGGCGGGCTGACCCTCGGCTACCGGGAAGCCGAGGCGCTGGCGGACTCGCCCGTGGCGGAAAGAGGATGGACGGTGCGCGGCCACGAGTTCCACCACTCCACGCGCGACGCCCCGCCGGACCACCCCGCGTACCGGCTGGACACCGGCGCGGCGGAGGGATTCGTGTCGGCGGTGGGGAACGTGATCGCCACGTATCTGCACCTGCACTGGGGCGCGGATCCGCGGATGGCGTCCCGCTTCGTCCATCGCGCCGCCGCCCACCGGCGCTGACGTTCATCCACCGGAAAATGCAAGCGCTGGAGCGGGTGAGGAGCGGGTTGCCCGCACCTTGCAGTGTCGCCCGCCGAACGAAGCCCGCGCGGGCCCTTCGCCGCGCTTCACTCCGGTTCCGGATGCTCCTGATGCACCGCATTCTTGCGCCGCTGGCGCTCTCCGCCGTTCTGCTGGCCGCCTGCGGACCGGCCGCGCGCCCGTCCGCGGGCCCCGCGCCGCGCCCCGGCCCCGACCTGCCGGGCACCGGCATCACGCACATCGACTACGTGCCGGTGAGCCCCGCCCTTCCCGCCATCCCCGCGGTGAACGGCGCGCTCGCCATCCGCGTCATCGAGCCCAGCGGCGGGGGCGCGCAGCCGCGGTCGGACAGCATCATCATCTACGGTTCCGTGGGCAACGGCCGGGCGGGGTTGGAGATCAACGGCACCCCCGTCGCCGTCGCACCCAACGGCGCGTTCATCGCCTACCTGCCGCGCCCCGCGGACCGCACCTGGCGGCTGCGGGCCACGCTGGGCGGGCAGGAAGTGACGCGCGAGATCGCCTACGCGGCGCCCGCCACCGGGTCCACCGGCACGGGCGCATCGGGCGCGCCGGCCAACGCCGTGTACGCCACCGCGCGGCTGGCCACGGTGAATCGCGGCGGCGACACGCTGGCCACCGGCTCCGACGCCATCTACGCCCGGCCCACGCCCACGGGCACGTACCGCTGGTTCTTTCCCCGCGGCGCGCGGCTGAGCGTGGTGGAGCGGCGCGGCACCCAGTACCGGGTGCGGCTGGACCCCTCCACCGAGGCCTGGGTGGACGCGGACAAAGTGGGGCTCGCCGACACTACGACGGCGGCGCCCGCGGACGGCACGATCGCGGCGGCGCGGCTGGTGCGCGCGGCGGACGGGGTGGACCTGCGCATCGCCGCGGCGGGCCGGCCCTTTCTGGTGGAGCCCACCGACAGCGCGGTGCGCGTGACTGTCTACGGCGCTACCGGGACCGTGGCGCCGCGCAGCGAGCCGGCGCCGGATGCCTGGTTCCGCGGCGTGGCGCAGGGGACCGCGGCGGGCGGATCGCCGCAGTACATGGTGATGACGTCGTCGCCCGCGTGGGGCTACAAGGCGTGGTACGAGGCGGACGGCACGCTGGTGATCCGCATCCGCCGGCCGCCCGCCATCGACGCGTCCAACCCGCTGCGCGGCCGCCGCATCGTGATCGACCCCGGCCACCCGCCCGCGGGCGCCACCGGGCCCACGGGGCTGTACGAGGGTGACGCCAACCTGGCCATCTCCCTTCCGCTGGCGGAAAAGCTGCGGGCGCGCGGGGCCGAAGTCATCCTCACCCGCACGGGGCGCGAGGAGCTGGAGCTCGCCCCGCGCGTGGAAACGGCGGTGCGCACCAACGCGGAGCTGCTCATCTCCGTGCACAACAACGCGTTCGGCGAGGGGCAGAACCCGTTCCGGGCGCAGGGGACGAGCGTGTACTGGTTCCACCCGATGTCCGCGGCGCTGGCCACCACGCTGGACCGGGAGATCGTGGGCGTCACGCGCATTCGCGACATCGGCGCGCGGCAGAGCAACCTGGCGCTGGCGCGGCCCACGTGGATGCCCAGCGCGCTCACGGAATCGCTCTTCATGCCCATTCCCGAGCAGGAGGCGGCGCTGCGCGACCCGGCGTTCCTGGACCGCCTGGCCGAGGCGCACGTGCGCGGCATCGAGGCGTTTCTGCGGGAGCGGGCCGCCGCGGGGGGCCGCTGATGAAGGCGCTCGTCATCACCAAGCCGGGCGGGCCCGAGGTGCTGGAGCTGATGGACCGCCCGGTGCCGCAGCCCGGCCCGGGGGAGATCCGGGTGCGCGTGCACGCCAGCGCGCTCAACCGGGCGGACCTGCTGCAGCGGCGGGGCTCCTACCCCGCCCCGCCGGGCGCGCCGGCGGACATTCCCGGCCTGGAGTACGCCGGCGAGGTGGACGCGGTGGGCGAGGGCGCGGGGCTGTGGGCCGTGGGCAACCGGGTGATGGGGATCGTGGGCGGCGGTGGGCACGCGGAGTACGTGGTGGTGCACGAGCGCGAGGGGATCCGCATTCCCCAGAACCTGTCGTGGGAGGAGGCCGCCGCCATTCCGGAAGCGTTCCTGACCTCGTACGACGCGCTGTTCCGCCAGCTGGACCTTACCGTGGGCGAGCGGCTGCTCGTCCTCGCCGTCGGCAGCGGCGTGGGGACGGCGGCGGTGCAGCTGGCCGGGGCCGCGGGCGCCACGGTGATCGGGACCTCGCGCTCCGCCGGCAAGCTGAAGCGCGCGGCGGAGCTGGGGATGGAGATCGGGGTGGACACCACGAAGGAGGACCTGGCCGAGGCGGTGAACCAGGCGACGTACGGCAGCGGCGTGCACGCGGTGATGGACCTGGTGGGCGGGCCGCTGCTGGAGGCCAGCCTGCGCGTGGTGGCCCTCCGCGGCCGCGTGGTCGTTGTGGGAACGACGGGCGGGAGCAAGGTGGAGGTAGATCTGGGGCTGCTGCTGCGCCGCCGCATCCACATGTTCGGCACCGTGCTGCGCAGCCGGCCGCTGGAGGAAAAGATCGCGCTGGCGCGCGAGTTCAGCGGCGCGGTGCTGCCGCTGATCAGCTCCGGGCGCATTCGCCCCGTGGTGGACAGCACCTTTCCGTTCTCGCAGGTGCGCAAGGCGCACGAGCGGATGGAGAGCAATGAGAGTTTTGGGAAGATTGTGTTGACGTGGTAGAGTGCGGAGTGCGGGGTGCGGAACTGAAGTACGAAAGTACGAGAGTACGAAAGTACGAAAGTGAACGGCGGGACGGCGGGGGATTGCGCGGCGGCGGGATGGGGCCCTCACCCGGCTCGCTAAAGCTCGCCACCCTCTCCCACGAACAGATGTGGGAGAGGGGGCACACCCCAACGGCGCCCCTCCCCGGCCCCTCCCCGTGCAAACTGCCGCACGGAGAGGGGAGAACCCGCGCCGGATTCCTCCGGCCTCGTGCAGTTGAAGCCCCGAGCGTGGACGCGTCAGCGGCCACGAGTCGGGGCTTACCGCTTCCTGAGCGGCGGATTCATCCGCTCAGGCGCGCCCCCACCAAACCCATCGCCCGCGCAGGTGCAGCCTCACAGCAGTACCGTGAGGCTTTCAGCCGTTGTTGCGGCGAGTTCACTCGCTCAGCACACCCACGGCGGCGACAAGATCTGCCACCCGCGCGCCTACCTTCCCCCGTGCAGGTGAAGTCTTCCCGTCTGTTCGGGAAGACTTTCCGCTGTTGTTGCGGCAAATTCATTTGCTCGGCACACCCTCCGCCGCGCCAATCTCCGCCACCCCACACGGAACCCGTCCGCCCCGACAACCCTCCCCCAGTCCGTTTTGGGGGAGGGTGGGTGAGTAATGCGAACCCGGGTGGGGGCCGCCCTGGAGCCCGCGGCGCGTCCCGAGCTTCTCTCGCGTGCTGCAGTCGAAGCCCCGAACGCCCAGCAGGGCCGGCCAGGGTGGGGGCCGCCCTGTTGCCCGGGGGACCGCCTCGCCATGTTGTGCCTCCCGATCCACACATCAGAAGCACGGAGCACGCATGACGAACCGGATGATCCGCCCGGTGGAGATCTACCTCAACACCCCGCCCCCCGACGCCGACAAGCCGCGCCCCGTGCGCGATTCGCAGGTCACCTTCGCCGACCTCGCCGAGCCCCAGAGCCAGAACGTGGCCGGCACCCTGTTCGGCGGCGTGCTGCTGGGCTTCATTGACCGCGCGGCGGCGTTCTGCGCCATGAAGCACGCCGGCCGCCCCGTGGTCACCAAGAGCTTCGACGAGGTGGAGTTCAACGAGCCCATCTACATCGGCGAGCTGGTGATCGCCCACGCCTCCGTGAACTTCACGGGGCAGACCAGCATGGAGATCGGAGTCAAGGTGCTGGCCCAGAACCCCATCACCGGGGTGGAACGCCACACCAACACCTGCTACGCCACTTTCGTTGCCCTGGACGAAAACGGCCGCCCCGCCCGCGTCCCCGGCGTCATTCCCGAAACGGACGAGGAAAAGCGCCGCAACGAGGCCGGCCGCCAGCGCCGTGAAGAACGCCTAAACCGCCGCCGCAAGCGCTCCGCGTCCTGAACCCGCGGCCCCGTCCGCGGCGCAGCGCGGCGGGGCAAACTTGCAAACCGGGTGTCTGCAAAGGGTTGGACAAAGGTGGCGGTGCCGTTCGCCCGCCCGGCCGGAGGAACAGATGGTATCAGCATTGACAGCAGAGGTGCATCCGGAGTAGAATTCCGGACTCTCTCTGCGCGGCGCTCTTCCGGCCCGGCATCGAGAACCCAGCGATGCCGGGCCGTTCTGCATCCATCGCCTCCGCTCGGCGTGCTGGAAGTCCGCGTGTTTGTTCTGCCGGTCCCCTTCCCGCTTTTCCCAAAAAACGCAATTTCTCCATGATGTTCCGCACCCCTGTGCGCCACGGCACCGCCGTGGCCGCGCTGCTGGCGCTCTGCGCCTGCACCGACCACCTCCCCAGCGGCCCCGCCGCCCCCGATCCCGCCAACCTCACCCGCATCGACTGCCAGGTCAGCCGGGCCGCCGCGCAGATGACCTGCGCCGCGCCCGCCCCCACCGGCTCCGGCTCGCGCAACGTGATCGTGGGCGGGCAGGGCACGCACGTGCGCCTGGCCAGCAGCAACCTGGTGTACCACGACCAGACCGGCATCTTCAACGTGGACGTTACCGTCCAGAACCTGCTGGATCTGCCCATCGGCACGCCCGACGGCACGCTCCCCCTGGGGGTCCGCGTGTTCTTTGTGGCGCCTCCCGCCGTGACGTCCGGCACCGGCTCCGTAGAGGTGTCGGCGGACGGATCGAGCTCCTTTACGGCGGACAACCAGGCCTACTACGCCTACCCCGGAATCCTGCAGCCCCGCGCCATCAGCCAGCCCCGCACCTGGGAGTTCGCGCTGCAGGGCGACGTGCAGAACTTCACCTTCTCGGTGTACGTGGACGCCATGCTTCCCGCCGAGCAGGCCATTCTGCGCTGGTCGCGGGTGCAGGGCGGGTCGCCCGTGTCGTCCATCCTGTACAGCGGCGTGTGGGGGACTTCGGCCAACAACGTGTACGCGGTGGGCGCCCGGGGCACCATCACCCACTTTGACGGCAACAGCTGGGAATCCATGACCAGCCCCACCGGCTACGACCTCCGCGGAATCACCGGCGGCCAGACCGGCACCATGCTGGCCGCGGGCGCGGGCGGCACGCTGCTGCGCTCCGACGGCGGGAACTGGAGCGTGGTCACCACGGGCCTGACGGACCGCGGCTACCTGGGCGTGTCCGGCTCCGCCGCGCGCGCCCTGGCCGTGGGATGGAAGCTGAACGGCGGCGTGTACGAGGGGCTGGTCTCGCGGTCTACGGACGACGGCCTCAGCTGGACGCCCGCCACGCAGACCGGGGGCAAGGGCCGGCAGTACAACGCGGTGGCGGTGAGCGCGGATTCCGACTTCGTCGTCGGCTTTCAGCAGCAGGCGGACAACTCGTACGCTGGGCTCATCCTGCGCCGCGCCGCCGGCGACGGCGCGTGGACCGAGACGCTGCGCGCGGTGGCCGGCGCCAACCAGCGCTTTACCGGCGTCTGGGCCGCGGGGGGCACCGTCTACGTGTCCGGCCTGCGCGTCTCGGCGGCCAATGAGTACTCGGCGGTCCTGCTGCGCTCCACGGACGCGGGCCCGACCTGGCAGGAGACGGTGATCCCCTCCACCACGCTGCGCAGCATGGGCGGCGTGTGGGCGTCCGGCCTCAACGCGTGGGCGGTCGGCATCGGCGAGGACGTCAACGGGCTGAACAAGAGCGTGGTGTACCGCAGCACGGACGGCGGAGCCACCTGGACCGAATCCGTTCTCCCCAGCGCGGGCGGCAACGGCGTGACCAGCGTGTGGGGCACGGCGGCCGGCGACGTGTTCGCCGTGGGCGGGCCGGGGCTGGTGCTGCGCAACACCGGCGGCGCGTGGAGCACCGCCACCGAGGCCCGCGACCGCACGCTGCGGGGCGCCTGGGTGGATGGGGACAACGTGTACGCGGTGGGATCGGCGGAGAACGACGAGATGCTCTTTCTGCGCTCCACCGACAACGGCGCCACCTGGACGGAGCGCCTGGACGCGGCGGACGGCGGCGAGACGCTGCGTGACGTGGCGTCGTCCGGCTCCACCATCGTGGCGGTGGGCTCGCGGCCGTCCGCCAGCGGGACCGGGCGAGACGGGCTGGTGCGCACCTCCACCAACGGGGGCGCCAGCTGGACCACCCGCACCTTCCCCTCCGCGGTGGGCGGGCGCGAGCTG
>NZ_DASVTX010000124.1:0-17772 GCF_036387355.1 Longimicrobium sp. | reverse complement strand
CAAGCTCGCCGTCTCCCGCCGCGGAGCGGCCGCCGCCCGTCTGCGCGAGCACGCCGTAGCCGGCGCCCGCGACTGAACCGGTTCTCGGGGATCGCCCTCGTCAGAACCCCTCTTCCCACTCGCGGGAGAGGGGTTCTCCATCTGACCGGGTGCTTTTGTGTGTACGGTGGCGGTGTTCTGGCGCTGGCCGCGAAACACTGGCCTTTCTTGCGCATCCTCCGTAGTATGTGGCGTGAACAGGACGCTCCGAACCGCGCGGCGGGTGCGCGGTTCCCGGGAACGCTCGAACATCGGATGGTTGTTCGTTCCTCCCTTCATCCCTCCAGATCAGCGGCGCCGAATGTCCCTCCTCCGTCCGTTCCGGACACCGTTTCTCCGCCCCGCACCAGGAAGACATTCGGCGCGCATCGCCGGCTTGCTGGCCATGCTCCTGGCGCTCGCCGGGTGCGATCTCCGCGATCCGGTAACGACACCCGTTGCGGCGCCGGCCACCGCGGGTCCCGCACGAAACGCCGAGCCCGTGCTGCTGGGCAGCTACAACACGCCGACGCGGATCTCCTCGTGGGCCGGAGCGCTGGACTCGCATCTGGAGCCGGCCGAAACCACGCTGCGCATTCCGCCCAACTCGTACGCGCTGGTGCGAATCGGCGGGCGCTTGGAGTTGAATACGAACCCCTGGCTTTATGGCGGCGGAACCCCCTTCGGCACCTACACCGCCGTGCAATCGATGAGCTGGACGGCGGGCCGGACCCGGGTCTGGATTCGCGAGGACGGCCAGGTGCAGCCGCCAGCGGGTGGCACCGAGATCGTCATGCAGCCTGACGCGAATGGCGAGGACATGGTGGCGATGGTCCGCACCTCGGACCGGGGCGCGACGCTGTGGGCCGGGCGGGTAGCCGTGCCCGTCGCGGAAATGTTCTACGGGTGGTGCCTGCCGCGACCGTACTGCACCTACGACGAGAGCAAAAAAGAGCCGGACGGCCAGCGGCTGTACGTGGAAAAGTACCACGTCGCCCAGTCGCACACCGTCACCGCGACGGAGTACCCGGAACCGCTGCAGATCAAGGCCCCCGCCGCCGTCGCGCCGGGGCAGCCGGTGACGGTCGAGGTGCGTGGGGCGGATGGACTGCGGCTGCGCTACCCGCGCCTGGACACGGCCGACGTGGGCTGGATGTGGTTCCCCGGCGACACCGCGGCTGTGCCGAACCCGGGCTGGCCCGAGGGTCCGTTCGACTGCTCCACCCCGGTGTGCACGTTCACCCCGCGCGAGGGCGGGCGCATGCTGGTGTGGACGTGGGTGGAGGGGACATACGTGGAGGCGTGGAGCGACGTCATCCGCGTCGGGAACGTTGACACGTGCGGACCCGGAGCCGCGGTGAGCGGTATGGGAATGCGAGGAGCCGCGCTCAACGTATCAGCGCCGTGTGCACCAGACGCTCACGTCAGGCTGCGTTGCGCCGGAGACGACGGGACGCCTTCGGTTCTGCGGGGAGGGAGCATCCGATGCACCGTCAGCAAGGAGCCTGCTGACGCTGCGGGTGAGATCAAGGTGGAGAGCTGGCGGTTCCGCGGGACCAACTCCCGCGGCGAGGCGTTCGTTTATCCGGACACCTCCATTGGCGACTTCGAGGTTGATCCGCTTCCCGAATGGGGCGGGAAGCTGGCGATCAGCGGCACCGTGGAGGTGCGTGCGAGCGTTGGAGAGGGACCGGTGGAAACGAAAACAGCGGATGTGACCGTCCGGCCGCGTGACTGGTCTACTCTGCCACTACCCGCGGATCCGATCAGGAAGCTGAGCCTCGCCGAGTACAACTCAGCCAATCAGGATGCTCTTGTGAACGCCTACCCTGACTCGGCTCCAGATCTCGGACGGTCAACGCATAGGTTTACCGCACCCCCGCCATCAGAGACATTCGAGTACATCAACGATGGTGGGCCGAACAACAGGCTGGCGTACCCGGAAACGATACCAATTGTGATCGAGCAGGGGGTGATGGTTCACCCACAGATGGAAGTAGAGGGTGAGTTCTGGCGCCACCAAACCGGTGGCCAGTGGTGCTCGCGCTTCAGGTGGCCCACATTCCATCGCCAGATCCTTGAACACGAAGGGGCGGATTTCGCGGGCGCTCCGCCGCTGAACCCCCGCTCTCACATCGCCGTCTATCGGCGAGAACTCCAGGCCACTGTGCCCCAGATATTGGAAGGCGTTGTGTTGCCAGATAGCAACGCCAGCCAGATTCTGGAGTTTGTGGTCGCGCGGGCCCGCCCGCACCATCTGAAAGCTGCCACTACCGCGGGCAAGCCGGTTGACCTCGCCTTCCCTGTGCCGTTTGATTGCACTTTCAACTTCAGGAGATAGCCATGCGAGTTCTGCTTGCCGTTGTCATGTTCCTCTGTGGCGCATTCGACCCGCCTGCTGTCGCGGGGCAATCCGAATCGTCGGACGTACACGTGCGGAACGACTGCCGGTTAGCTGGGCAGGTTCTTCGTACGGGTTACCCGGCCCCGCGTTGGGACTGGGCCGTCAGCTACATCCGGCGCTGTGAGCGGAGCGGTCCCGAAGCGCTCGTGTACGCGTGGACGGCTCGCGCGCCTCGGGATCGTGAGGCGCTGGGCCAACTGGCGTCCGCGATGCGCCGTTTTCCCGATCCTCTTGTGCTGAGTGCGCTGCATACGACAGCTGAAGATGAAGCAGCGCGCACAGATGCGCGAATCCTCGCAATTGCCATGTCAGTCAGCTTCGTTGACCAGGAGGCGAGGTATAATCTGCGCGACTTGTACAATCCTCCGCCTGATCGGATACCAGGGCCGGTTGCCCTATCGCATGCGCCGGAGTTGCCGACCGTCATTGAGGTGGAAGGTGAACGGCGGACAATGATCTCGAGGCTACGCAGAATCCGCGAGCGCACGGCTGATCCGCTGGTCCGAAACGCGGCGCATCGATACCTGATGCTGCTTGAGATCTGACGAGCCTACAGCCCTCGGTGCTTGGCGTATCCTGCTCTCGCCCGAAGAGGATAACTGCTTGCCACACGCGCAATCCCGTGCCGCCTTGAGCATCGTGCTATTCGGGGTAAGGAGTCGAAGATGCGGATCCTCATGCGCGCAGCCGCGATCGGATGGGCTCTCGTCACACCCGCCGCTCTCGCGGGACAATCGGCAGCTTCAGACGTGCACGTGCGGAACGACTGCCGGTTAGCTGGGCAGGTTCTTCGTACCGGCCACCCGGCTCCGCGTTGGGACTGGGCGGTTGGCTACATCCGGCGCTGCGAGCGAAGCGGTCCGGAAACTCTCGTGCTCGCGTGGACCGATCACGCGCCGCGTGATCGTGACGCTTTGATCCGCCTTGCCTACTCTCTGCGGTTCTTTCCAACGGATTGCGTGTTGAGCACAGTGCACGCAACAGCTGAGAACGAAACGGCGGCCACGGACGCGCGGGTGCTCGCGATTGACATGTCAGTTGGCTTTGTGGAACCGGAAACAACGATTGGTGATCTGTTCACCATTTCCTCTGATCGTAGCCCGGGGTTGATCTCAGTGTCGCATGCCCCCAAGCTGCCGACCGTAGCCGATGTGCAGGGTGAACGGCGGAGAATGATCGCGATGCTGCGTAGAATCCGCGAGCGGACGGCCGACCCGCTGGTCCGGAACGCGGCGCATCGATACCTGGTGCTACTCGAGAACTGAGGGGTCGCTGAATCTGCTTGGGGCGCCCGTGTTCCTGGCCGTCGTAGGACGATCGTCCAGAACCCCTCTTCCCACTCGAGGGAGAGGGGTTCTCGTCGTGTGGAGCACGCGCCCGTGTGGCCGCGCGTCGGAGAGAACGCATCTGCTACGCCACTCGGTTACAGCGGGCAGCGCGCGCCTGATTCCGCTCCACGGAGACGCCGCCGCATCAACCTCCGCCGTCATCCGTTCAGGAGCAGAATGAGGCCACCTGGAACCGGAGGAACTAGATCTTTTGATCCATGCCCCGCCCGCCGCGAACCGTTCCGCGGCGGGCGGTTTGGCGTCCGGAAGGCATGGGCGGCCCGTCCAGATCGCGCGGACGATCCGGATCGGCGGGGCGGCGGGTTCCGGGCCTTCCGGCTTATTGGACCGGCGGCGGCGCGCATGCACACTGTGGGTCGCAACGCGCCGCCCCTCCCGCCGCCCCTTCGTGACCTGGTGTCCACCCGCGTTCTTCTGGTCGCCGTACCGCCCCTGCTGGGCGACATCGTCCGCGACGCGCTGGCGGCCGAGCCGGGCGTGACGGTGGTGAACGGCGGCTCCGCGGGGGAGCTGGAGGACGACGTGGCCGCGGCCCGCGCCGACGTGCTGCTGGCCGAGGACGCCGGCACCGAACTCCCCGACCGCTACCTGCGCCTGATGTACCGCCAACCCCGCCTGCGCCTGCTGCTGGTGAGCCCCGACGGCCGCAACGCCGCGCTCTGGCGCATGGAGCCGCGGCGGCGCGCGCTGCGCGAGGTGTCGCCCCGCGCGCTGGTGGACGCGGTGCGCGCCGCGGCGGAGTAGCCCATGGCGGCGTTCGACTGCATCGCGGCCACGGGGCGCAGCCTGGAGCGGCTGCTGACGGCGGCCTTCGCTGAGGCCAATCCGCTCCCGGCGCCCGCCGACCCGCCGCACGCGGTGCTCATCCGCACCGAAGACCTGGCGGCCGTGGGCGACGCGTCGGCCATCATCACTCCGCCCGTGCTGACGCTGCTGCTGTACCGGGTGGACTTCAACAAGACCACGCGCGCGGGGTGGTCGGCCGTGGGGAGCGTGGACGGGCGGTCGTACCTGCCGCTGGACCTGCACTTTCTGCTGACGCCCTGGGCCACCAACGCCGAGTACGAGCTGCGCATTCTGGGGCGCGCGCTGCAGGCGCTGGAGTCGCACCCCTCGCTTTCCGGGCCGCTGCTGGCGGGAGGGGGATGGGCCGCGGGAGACAGCGTGCAGGTGCTGATGGAAGAGGTTTCCACCGAGGCGGTGATGCGCACCTTCGATTCGCTTCCGCACGACTACAAGCTCAGCGTGCCCTATGTAGCCCGCGTGGTTCGGCTGGACAGCCTGGCCGCCGTGCCGCAGCCCGAGGTGGTGACCGTGACGGCGGGGCTCGCCCCGTCCCCCGCGCCGTGAACGGCACGCCCGACGGGCGGTGGAGCCGGCTCACCCAGCACCTGGCGCTGGGGCTGGAGCCGGTGGACGCGCCGCGCCGCGCCCGCATTGCCCACGCGCTGGAGGTGGCGTTCGACGGGGCGCCGCTCGCGCCGCCGCGGTCGCGGAGAGATCCGTCGCTCCCCGCCTGGACGCCGCAGGACGTGCGGGAGCGGGTGGCGCGGACGGACAGCTGCCGCCACGTGCTGCGCTGGCGCGCCTCGCTGGGCCCCGCGGTGGACCTGCGCATTCTGGACCTGAGCCGCCGCTTCGTGCCGCGCCGCCTGTCCATCGCCCTCCCCGCCGCGCCGGTGATGGGGCGCATCTGCCGGCCGGCGCTGCTCCCCGGCGCCGCGTACGACGTGCCCGCGGGGTCGGTGGGGGTGCGCGGGCGGGTGACGCTGGGCGCGGACGGGCCGCCCGTGCGCTGGGTGCGCGCCGTGGCGCGGCGGCCGGGCGGGGGCGCGGTGGTGGGGTGCGCGCACGGCGACGACCGCGGCGAGTTCCTGCTCCTGCTGGACGCCGGCGCGGCGGCCGGGGCGGACCTGATCCTCCCCATCGCCGTGGAAGTGACGGTGTTCGGCCCGGACCCTCCGTCCACCGAGGCGGACCCCGCGGACCCGTACGCGGACCTGCCGCTGGAGGCCACGGCGCTTCCCGCGGACCCCGGCGAGCTGCTGCGGCCGGGCGCGGACGCGGTGCTGGACGGCACGGAGCTGCCCGGCGGATACGGGCCGCTGGCGGGGCCGGTGGATGTGGAGTGCGGCCTGGACGGCCTGGTGAGTGTGGAGTTCGTCCTTTCCTGAAGCGCCCCACAGCGGCGCGCGCGTGAGCCAAGGAGCGACACGATGCCCGAATACCTGGCCCCAGGGGTCTACGTTGAAGAGGTGAGCTTCCGCTCGAAGAGCATCGAGGGGGTGCCCACCAGCACGACCGGAATGGCGGGGATGACGCGCTACGGCCCCGTGCAGTACACGGGCGGCCCGGGCACCAGCGAGCCGCGCCTGATCACCTCGTTCACCGAGTTCGAGCGGGTGTACGGCGGGCTGGAACCGCTGGAGCTGAGCGACGAGCCGGGGCGGGTGAACTACACGGCCCACGCCGCCCGCGCCTTTTTTCTGAACGGCGGCAAGCGGCTGTACGTGTCGCGCGTGTTCGGCGGCGACGCGGCGGCGGCGGTGGCCGGGGTGGACATCTTTACGGCGGGAACGACGACGGCGCGCTGGGAGGCGCGCTGGCCGGGGACGTTCGGCAACGTGCGCGTGGACGTGGGGGTGCAGCGCAGCCGCAACGTGGCGTTCCTGGACCCCGTAAACGGCACCCAGGCCAAGCGGGTGCGGCACGGCGCCGTGGTGGAGATCTTTGATCCGCTTCCGGCGGATCCCAGGGACCTTCCCGGACCCACCGAGCCGCTTTCCCCCACCGCCACGCTGGCGGCGGTGAGCATCGACGCCAACGGAGTGCAGACGTTCATCGACAGCACCGGGTCGCCGGTGGTGGTGGGCGGCGCAAACGTGGGGATCTTCCTCATCGAGGCGAGCGTGGCGGTGCGCGTGGACCTGGAGCGCATCGACTTCTACAGCGAACTCGCCTTCTACCCCGGGCAGAAGCGCTACCTCGGCCGCATTCTGGAGCGCGAGGACCCGGCGGACGAGAACGCGGTGGTCTGCCTGGCCTGGGAGCCGCAGGCGGGGAGCGACACCGAGGAGCTGTCGCTGGCGGTGCAGCTTGCCGCCAACCTCGCGGGCGGGCGGCTGCAGGGCGGGGCGGACGGCGCCCTGATCGCTGACGTCGAGCTGGCCGGCAGCCCGGCGGACCCGGACATCTCGTCCATCAAGGCCACGGGGCTGGAGGCGCTGGAAGAGATCGACGACATCGCCATCGTCGCCGCGCCGGATACGTCGACCATGGCGGACCCGGTGGTGGCCGCGCGCACGCTGGTGGACCACGCCAGCAAGCCGCAGAACTACCGCATCGCCGTGGTGGACGGCCCGCCCGAGGCGTCGATGAACCAGATCCGCGACTTCCGCGGCCAGTTCGACAGCACCTACGCGGCCCTGTACCACCCGTGGGTGGAGATCCTGGACCCGCTGGAGCGCGCCGCCCAGGGCGCCCCGCCGCGCAAGCTGCTGCTTCCGCCCTCCGGCTTCGTGACGGGCATCTACGCGCGCAACGACATCGAGCGCGGCGTGCACAAGGCGCCGGCCAACGAGATCGTGCGCGGCCTCACCCGGTTCGAAATCAACATCAACAAGCCGCGGCAGGACGTGCTGAACCCGGAGGGAATCAACGCGCTGCGCTTCTTTGAGGGGCGCGGCAACCGCGTGTGGGGCGCGCGGACCACGAGCAGCGACCCCGAGTGGAAGTACGTGAACGTGCGCCGGCTGTTCATCTACCTGGAGCACTCCATCGAAAAGGCCACGCAGTGGGCGGTGTTCGAGCCCAACGGGCCGCGGCTGTGGGCCAACATCCGCCGCGCGGTGGAGGACTTTCTCCTGGTGCAGTGGCGCGACGGGGCGCTGCTGGGCAACAAGCCGGAGGAGGCGTACTTCGTCCGCTGCGACCGCACCACCATGACCCAGAACGACCTGGACAACGGGCGGCTGATCTGCCTGATCGGCGTGGCCCCGGTAAAGCCGGCGGAGTTCGTGATCTTCCGCATCGGCCAGTGGACGGGCGACGCCGTCCTGAACCCGACGAGCTGACGAGGGACAGATGCCCACTTTCCGCGAAAACCCCTACAGCGCCTTCAACTTCATCGTGGCGCTGGGGGGACGGCAGGGCGACGGCTCCGAGGGCGCCATCATTGGCGGCTTCAGCGACGTGAGCGGCCTGGGGACGGACGTGAACTACAGCGAGTATCGCAACGGAAACGAAAAATTCAACACCGTCCGCAAGATCCCCAACACGCACAAGGTGGACGACGTGACGCTCAAGCGGGGCGTCGTGGGGTCCGACGACCTGTGGAAGTGGCTGCGCGGGGTGCGCGACGGCACCGCCGAGCCGCGCAATGTCACCATCACGCTGCTGGACGAGGCGCGCAACAGCGTGGCCACGTGGACGCTCCGCAAGGCGCAGCCCAAGAAGTGGGCCGGCCCCACGCTGGCGGCCAAGGGCGGCGGCGAGGTGGCGATGGAGGAGCTGCACCTGGTGCATGAGGGGTTGGAGTACGAGTAGGGGCGTAGGGAGTAGGGAATAGGGAATAGGGAATAGGGAATAGGGAATAGGGAATAGGGAATAGGGAATAGGGGGGCTCTGCTCCCGGATCTCTGTGCGGTGATGGATCGCGGTCTTTGACGAAGGGACGGAGATGCCGGGGGTGGCGTCTCCTTCTGCGGGGCTTTGTGCCTCGGTTGGAGCCGGTTTTCTCGGATTGCGCTGCCCAGGCCACGGACTGCCGATGCCCATGCGGGAGAGATTGCTGCTCGGTGCGCCCGGGGTCTACCCGGTGGCGGACGACCCGGTGCGGGCGCTCACCGGGGTGCGCATGGACGTGGCCGCCTTCGTGGGGGTCGCGCCCCGCGGCCCCGCGCGGCTCCCCGCGTTCCAGGCGCCGTGGGCCGTCCCTCCCCGCGGACCCGCGAACCCGATGGCACCCCTCCGCTCGGTGGCGGTGCCGGTGGAAAGCTGGAGCGCGTACCGCCGCCTGTTCGGCGCCTTCGAAGGGCCCGGGCTGCTTCCCTACGCGGTGGCCGCGTTCTTTGAGCAGGGCGGGCGGCGCGCGTACGTGGTGCGCGTGGTTCACGACTACTCGGCGGATGATCCGGCGGCGGATGATCCGGCGGCGGATGGATACGGCACGGCGCAGGGCACGCTGGCCGGCGTCACGCGGGCGGGGTCGGGATCGGCGGTGGTGCTGCGGGCGCGCAACGAGGGGAGCTGGGGAAACCGGCTGCGCGCCACGCTGAGCCTTCACACGCGCCCCCTCTTCTTTGACGCGGCGCTCAGTACCGCGGCGGAACTGGTGCTGCCGCCGGACGCGCCCATCCCCGCGGGAACGCTGCTGCGGCTCTGGCGGGACGATGGAACGGCGGAGCTGCGCTTCGTGGGCGGCGTGCGCGACGCGTGGAGGGCCGATTCGCCCGTGGTGGAGCGGCGCGCGGAGCTGGACCTGCCCGCCTCGGCCGTCCCCTCCCGCGCGGAGATCGTGGAGGCGTCCGTCGCCGTGACGGACCTGGCGGAGGACGGGATCAACCGCGGCGAGCTGCACGAGGGAATGGGGCTCTCCGCCCGTCATCCACGCTGGATGGCCGCCGTGCTGTACCGCGACTCCGCCCTCGTCCATCCGCACGAGGATTGGATCGGCGACGACCTGGAGCTGGACGATCCCCTGCTGCGCCCCATCCCCCACCCCGCGGGGCAGCAGTTCACCTGCGGGCGCGACCGGTATCCTCACATCGTCCCCGAAGACTTCTTTGACGAGTGGGTTCCGGGGGACGAGGAGCCGCGCGGCGGAGTGCACGCGCTGGTGGAGACCGACGACGTTTCCATCCTCTGCGTCCCCGACCTGTTCTCGCCGTGGCCGCTGGCGAGCGCCGAAAGCGCCGAGGACGTGGTGTCGCTGGCCGGGCCGGAGTTCGCGCCCTGCGTGGAGCTGGACCCGCCGCCCGCGGTGGAGGTGCCGGAGCTGATCTGCGCGGACGGGCAGCCCGCGCTGCCGGACGGCTCGGCGGGCGCGCTGGACGGGCTGGCGCTGGACCCCGTGGCGGACGTGGCGTTGATCGCCGGGCTGCAGGGGCGGCTGGTGGAACTGGCGGAGACGCTGCGGCAGTGGGTGGTGCTGCTGGACGTGCCCCCCGGCCTTACGCAGCGGCAGGCGCTGGACTGGCGCGCGCGCTTCGGCTCCGCGTGGGCGGCGGCGTACCACCCGTGGCTGCGCGTCGCCCGCCCGGACGACGCCCGCGAACCGTTGGTGGCCGTTCCTCCCTCCGCATTCGCGGCGGGGATCGTGGCGCGGCGCGAGATCGCCTTCGGGGTGCCGCACGGGCCGGCAAACGAGATCGTCGTCGGCGCGGTGTCGGTGCTGGACCGGGTGAGCCCGCGCCGCCACGACGAGCTGCACGGGGCCGCCATCAACGTCTACCTGGCCGAGCGCGACGGCATCCGGCTGACGGCCGCGCGCACGCTCTCCCGCGATCCGCAGTGGCGGCAGCTTTCCATCCGCAGGCTGATGACGCTGCTGGGGCGCACGCTGCTGCAGCAGATGCAGTGGACGGTGTTCGAGCCCAACAGCGCCCGGCTGCGGGACGAGCTGAGGCGGATGCTGGAGGCGTACCTGGGCCAGCTGTTTCGCGCCAACGCCTTTCGCGGGCGCACGCCGGACGAATCGTTCTTTGTGCGGTGCGACGCGGGGCTCAACACGCCGCGGGTGGTGGACGAGGGCAAGCTGCTCTGCCACGTGGGCGTGGCCCCGGCCGAGCCGCTGGAGTTCATCGTCCTCAAGCTGTCGCGCCAGGGCGACGGCACCCTGCTGATGGAGGAGTGAGATGGCGCTGGAGGCCGACCGCCGACTGGCGGGGAACTACAACTTCGTCGTCTCCCTGCGCCGCAGCGCCTCGGGCGAGAGCGGCGCGGCGTCGCCCCCCACGCCCAACGAGGGCGACGGCTTTCCGGGCGACGGCGGCTTTCAGGAGTGCAGCGGGCTGGACCTGGAGATGGACGTTCAGGAGATCAACGAGGGCGGCCGCAACGACGGCGTCATCCGCCGCTTCGGGCGCGGCAAGTTCAGCAACCTGGTGCTCAAGCGCGGGATGTTCTACGGCGCGGACTACCAGGTGAATACCGCGGTGTGGGGATGGCTGCAGGGGATTCTGGAAGGCAAGCGCCCCTTTCCCCGCTACGACGGCACGGTGCAGCTGCTTTCCGCCGACCACTCCACCCCGCTGGCCACGTGGACCTTCATCCGCGGCGTCCCCGCCAAGGTCACCGGGCCGCAGCTGAACGCCAAGACGGGCGACGTGGCGATCGAGGAGCTGCACATCGCGCATGAGGGGTTGAAGCTGGGGATGTAGGGCGGGGAACGGCAGTACGAAAGTACGAGAGTACGAGCGTACGAGAGTACGAAAGTGGGCGGGGGGCGGGAACTGGCCGCGGTCGGGCGGCGATGCACCGGGATTCAGCGTATGGCGCTCGAAAAAGCCAAGCTCTTCAAGCTGGCCAACCAGGCCGAACCCGAGGTGGTGGAGCAGACGATCGCGGTGCAGTTCAACCCCGCCTCGCTCAAGCTCACCCTCAGCAACTCCACCGAGGGCGGCCAGCAGCAGGGGCGCCAGCAGCGGCAGTTCACCGGCAACTCGTCCACCGAACTGGCCTTTGACCTGGAGTTCGACACCGCCGACGAGGTGGACGAAAGCGGCAACGCCGTGGACGTGCGGGTCAAGACGGCGCTCATCGAGCAGTTCGTGCTGGCGCAGGGCACGCCCGAAAAGCGCCAGAGCCCGCCGCGCGTGCGCTTCGAATGGGGCAAGCTCTCCATCGCCGGCGTGATCACGCAGCTGTCCATCGATTTTGACCTGTTCGCCGAGAACGGGTTTCCGCTGCACGCCAAGATGAGCGTCAGCATCAAGGAGCAGAACGCCCAGTACGAGATCCGCACCCGCGGCAAGGGCGAGGGGCAGGCCCCCGAGCCCGGGGACAGCGGCGCCGGCCCGGGCAGCAGCAACCGCCAGGAAAAGGACCGCACCGGGGTGGCCCTGGCCGGCGAAAGCCTGGCGGAGTTCGGCGTGCGGATGGGGCTGGACGCGGGCGCGTGGCGCGGCCTGGCCGGCGGGTTGGAAGCCGGCCTCTCCCTCTCCGCGGGGATGGAGATCGACTTCAGCTCGTCGCTCTCGCTCGGCGCGGGGATCGGCGTGAGCGCCGGGTTCCAGGCGGACGTGGGCGTGTCGCTGGAAGCCTCGCTGGGGCTGGAAGCGTCGGCTTCCCTCTCCGCCGGGGTGTCGGCGGGGGCGGGCGCATCCGCTTCGGCCGGGTTCGCGCTCAGCGCGGCCGGCGGGGTGGGCGCGGCGGTGGAGACGGTGCAGATCGCCCGCGCGCAGGCCGCGGCGGACGCCTCCATCCGCTCCTTCGGCGCCTCCGGCGTGGCGACGGCGCGCGCGGCGGTGGGGACGGGCGGCGTGGCGGCGCTGGCCTCGGGCGCGGTGGTGGGCGCGTCCGCGGCGGCGGCCGCTTCGTCCGCCGCATCGCTCCAGGCGCGCGGGGCGGCGGGGGCGGTGGTGCAGTCCATCACCAGCGCGGCCCCGGCGGATCGGTCGTCCGCGCTGCCGCGGGCCTACGCGCCGCCCCGGGTGGACGCGCGCGCAGTCAGCTTCGGCTACGGCGTGCCGCTGCGGGCGCGGGTGAGCGGCGCGGCAGACACGCGCTCCGGCGTGGTGGCGCTGCGCCCGTACGCCAGCGCCCGCGACGTCCCCGTCACCCGCGACCCCACCACCCCCGCGTGGGAGCAGCTTCCCGCCGCGCGCGCGGGTGGGCCGTCCACCGGTGCCACGCCAGTTCGTGGCCGTCCGGCCGCATCGTCTCCCGCGTCGGCGGCGGGCGGGGCGGCACCGTCCAAGGCGGCGCCGCGGCGGCGGACGGGGTGCGGCTGCGGGTGCGGGCCCGGAAAGGCGGGGCGATGACCATCCGCATCGACACGCTGCAGACTGAGGTGAGCGCCGAGGCGCCGCAGGGCGGGCCGCAGCACGCCGCGCAGTCCACCGAGTGGCAGGAGGCGGAAAAGGTGTCGGCCGCACGCGCGCGGCAGCTTCGCGACAGCCTGCGCACGCACGCCGCGGGCTCGGATGACTGACGAACTGCTGTTTTCCGCCGAGCCGGTCTTCAGCGTCGACGGCGGCGTTCGCGGCGAGCTGGGGCGCGACATTCTGCGGCTGGAGGTGGAGGAAACCACGGCGGGGCTCAAGACGCTCACCGCGCGCGTGGCCGGCACCCCCGCCCACCCCGACACGCCCGAGGTGCCGGAGCTGTACCTGGACGGCAGCGTGGTGGACTTCGGGCGCAAGCTGGAGGTGTCGCTGGGCCGCAGCGGCGCCGCGCGGACGGTCTTTCGCGGATGGGTGAGCGCGCTGGAGGCGGTGTGGACGCAGGCGCGCGAGCCGCAGGTGGTGATCTTTGCCGAGGACCGGGCGATGGACCTGCGGATGACGCGCCGCATGCGCACCTACGAGAACGTGACCGACGCCGACATCGCCCGCGCCATCGCGGCGGAGCACGGGCTGACGCCCAACGTGAACGCCGACGGGCCCACGTACGACGTGGTGCAGCAGTGGAACCAGAGCGACCTCGCCTTTCTTCGCGACCGCGCGCTGCTGATCCAGGCGGAGGTGTGGGTGGATGACACCACGCTGTACTTCCAGAGCCGATCCAGCCGCACGGGGACGGAGATCACCCTGGCGCACGGCAACCACCTGCTGGACGTGCAGCTTCGCGCCGACCTGGCGCACCAGCGCACCGCGCTCAAGGTGAGCGGCTACGACGCCCGCGAGCGCGACGTCATTGAAGAAGAAGCGGACGGAAGCGCGGTGCAGGCCGAGGTGACGGGCGGGCTTACGGGGCCGCAGGTGCTGCAGCGCGCGTTCGGCGCGCGGGTGAGCCACCGCGTGCGCGACGTTCCGCTGACGGACGGGGAGGCGCGCGACTGGGCACGTGCGGAGATGCTGCGGCGGGCGCGCGGCTTCGTGACCGCGGTGGGCACCACGGACGGCACGCCGGACATGGTGGTGGGCTCGCGGCTCACGCTGGAGCGGGTGGGCGGGCCCTTCAACGGCGGCCCCTACTACGTCACCCGGGTGCTGCACACCTACGACCGGCAGAGCGGCTTTCGCACCCGGTTCGAGGCGGAGCGCGCCACGGTGAACGGGGGGACGGCGTGAGCGCCGGGCCGCGGGCGGACGGGCCGGGACGGGCGTTCGGCCTGTACCCCGCCATCGTCACCGACGTGGTGGACCCGCAGCGGCTGGGACGCATTGAGGTGAGCCTGCCGTACCTGGGCGCGGACGGAAGCGAGGTGCGCGCCTGGGCCACCCTGCTGACGCCGTACGCGGACGACGACCAGGGCTTCCTCGCCCTCCCCGCCGTCGATACGCAGGTGATCGTGGGCTTCGAGGCCGGCGACCCGCGCCGCCCCTACATCGTGGGCAGCTGCTGGAACGGGCGGGAGGCGCTCCCGGAGACGCCCGCATCGCCCAACAACAAGCGGCTGATCAAGAGCCGCGCGGGGAGCCTGCTGGAGTTCGACGACACGGATGGCGCGGCGAAGGTCACCGTGTCGATGAAGAGCGGGCACAAGCTGGTGCTGGACGACGGCGCGCAGCAGGTGACGCTGAGCCACGCCAACGGCTGCACGGTGACGATGGATGCGTCGGGGAACGTAAAGATCACGGCGAACATGAACGTGGACGTGACCGCGAGCGTGCTGAACGTGCACGCCCCGGTGGCCAACTTCGACGGCGTGGTGAACTGCACCACCATGAACGCCACCGTGGGCGTGGTCTCCCCGTCCTACACCCCCGGCATCGGCAACGTCTGGTGACGACGACGGCACCGGACCCCGAGGCCTTGGCACTGGGCACTGAGCACTGAGCACTCGCTGTTTCTTTCGCACTCACGCACCCAGCACTCACGCACTCACGCACTCATCCCGCCCCCCCATGCCCTGCGAAGCGCACCCCTGGAAGCTGATCGCGCCCTGGTGGCACTGGCCCCGTCTGAACGAGGCCGGCCGCGACGTGCGCGCCACCCGGCCGGCGCTGCAGAAGTACGACAGCTCCGATCCGGTGAGCGTGTTGATCCAAGACCCGCAGAAGTCGCTCGCCTTCGGGCCGGAGGACGTGGTGTTCCGCACCGAGTCCGATCCGGCGCCGACAGTCGGGGGCAAGCGGACGCGCTTCAACGACTACGTGCTGGTGCCCACCACCACGCGCAAGCTGTTTCTGCCGCTGCACAAGCGCTTCTACCTGGTCGTGTGCGAACTGCACTGCGACGCGCCCGGGCTTCCCGCCGTGTCGCGCGACCAGGTGTGCGAGGCGGGCTTCGTCATCCGCCGCCGCCGCCTGGCGTTCCGCACGGAAGACGCGCCCGCGGCGGAGGAACTGGTGCGCCGCGCGGGGTCGCTCGCCACGCAGATCGCCCGCATCGACCGGGGGACGGCCAAGCGGGTGCTGAGCAAGCGGCACCGGGTGACGCGCGGCGGCGTGTTCGGCAACGCGGCGGGCGCGGTGACGGCCGCCCGCTCGCGGCTGCATCAGGCGCTGGACGCCAGCGCGGCGGAAAAGCGCGCGGAGCTGGAGGCCGAGCTGGCCGAGGTGCGCACGCAGCTGCGCGCCTGGCAGGTGAAAAGCGGCGCGCACGCCTTCAGCGAGGGATGGGTGCCTTCCGACGCCAGGAACGTGGGCGCATGGCAGTTCACGGACGAAACGCCGGACGAAGTGACGGAAACGGTTTATCCGCTCTACCCGCTGGTCCCCGATCCGCGCAACGCGACACACGATGCCGCCGGGCGCACGCTGTACTTCGGCATGCTCCCCATGGGCGGGCGGGAAACGGAGGCGGACGGCACCGCGCGCTTTGACGAGCAGCAGCGGCTGGTGATCCGCTGCTTCGTGCGGCGCCACCGCTGCGAGTGCCCGCGCACCGGGGAGCGCAACGACTGCGGCGGCGAGGTGGTGTGGAGCCAGGCCACGGAAATCTTTCAGATGGCGGCGCCGTTCGACCCCGTGGGCACGGGCAACCAGCCGGTGACCATCCCCATGCCGGACCTGCGCGCCCTGGCCGCCGCCGCGCAGGGCGGAATGCGGCTCCCCGTCGCCTTCAGCCAGCCGGACGGCTCGTCGCTCAACTTCAGCGTGGACGGCGACGGCGAGCCGGTGCAGACGCAGCCGGGCGGATTTCAGATCTGCCACTTCAGCCTGCCGCTCATCACCATCGTCGCCTACTTCGTCCTCAACCTGTTCCTCCCCATCGTCGTCTTCGTCTTTCAGCTCTGGTTCCTGCTCGGCCTCAAGTTCTGCATTCCGCCCAGCATCTCGTTCGGCGCGGGGGCCAGCCTGCACGCCGGGCTGGAGGGCGAGCTGGGGGCGGAAATCGCCGCGGCGGTGGACATCGACCTGGAAGCGGACATCGGCATTCTGGGCGCGGCGGACCTGAACCTGGCCTTCAACGCCGACGCCGGGCTGGTGGACGAAAGCGACCTGGAGAACCCGCAGCTGGAGGCCGGGGCCGCGGACTACCTGGGCACCCGCGTGGCCGCCGCCTACTCGCCCGGCGCCGTGCGCTCCCTGCAGGTGGCGGCCACGGCGGACCGCTCCGCGGAACTGGATGGGCTGGACGCCGTCGTGTACACGGAGCGGGTGCAGTACGCGGAGGTGGCCGCGTGAGCCGGGCGGCGGCGCGGCTGGGGCGGGGGTGGAGCTTTCCCCCCGCGCCGCGCGAAGGGGCCATGATCTACGAGGAAGGGCCGGAGAAGGTGCGGCAGGCGCTGTGGATTCTGCTGGATACGGAGCCGGGCGAGCGCATCATGCGCCCGGCGTACGGCTGCGGGCTGCGGCAGTGGCTCATGCAGCCCAACACCCCCGCCGTGCGCGGCCGCATGGAGCGCGCGGTGGCGGAAGCGGTGGCCCGCTGGGAGCCGCGGGTGAGCGTGACCGGCGTGACCGCCACGGAGGGCGACGACCCCGCGCTGGTGCTCATTCACCTGGGCTACGTGCACGTGCGCGACGGGCGGCCGGACAATCTGGTGTACCCGTTTTCCCTGGAGTGAGGGCGCATGCCGCTCCCGACGCCGATTCTGGACGACCGCTCCTGGCAGCAGCTCCGCGACGAGCTGGTGCGCCGCATTCCGGTCTACACCCCGGAGTGGACGGACCACAATCCGGGCGACCCCGGAATCACCCTGCTGGAGCTGTTCGCCTTTCTGGGCGAAAACCTCCTGTTCCGCTTCAACCAGGTGCCCGAGGCCACGCGCCTGGAGTTCCTGCGGCTGCTGCAGGTGCCCATGCGCGCCGCGCGGCCGTCGCGCGCCCTGGTGGCGCTCACCCTTTCGCAGGCCACGGAGGTGCTGGTTCCCATCGGCACGGAGGCGCGGGCGGGGAGCGTGGCGTTCGAGACGCAGGACGAGGTGCGCGCCTGGCCGCTGGCCATGCGCGCCATCGCCAAATCCGCCGCGCCGGAGCCGGAGAGCGGCGAGGCGCAGGTGTACGCGCAGGCCGCCATCACCGCGCGCGGGCTGCAGCAGGGGGAGCAGGCCGCCTTCTACGTGGCCGAGGCGCTGGGTGAGGACCCCGCGGCTCCGGGCTTCGCGTCCGTGGACTTCGGTGCCACGGTGGATGGCATTCTGTGGATCGCCGTCCTGGCCACGGACGACACGGCGGTGGAGCGCATGGGCGGCGGCGTGCTGAACCTGGGCTTCATCCCTGATCCCGTCGTTCTGACGATGGACGAGGTGGACCCCTGCCCCGGCGAGGGGGACGGGGAGGGGACGGACGAGGTGGTGTGGGAGGTGTCCACCGCGGTGGTGGATGACGATTTGGCCGTGTACCGCGCCTTGTCCGTGGTGGGCGACACCACGCGCGGCCTGTCGCGGCAGGGCGTGGTGCGGCTGCGGCTTCCCGCGGACCCGCCGCTCGCCATCGGCCAGGAGGTTCC
>NZ_DASVTX010000123.1:0-18594 GCF_036387355.1 Longimicrobium sp. | reverse complement strand
GGGCTGTGCCAGCACGGGATTCGGCTCGGCGGCGGGCGCGGAGGCCGCGACCGGGAGCGGCAGCACGCGCCACTCGGGGACGAACGAGCGGGCGATGGGAAGCAGGAGCACCGCCGACAGCGCCGCGAGCCAGACCAGGTGCCGCGCGGATGCGGAGGAGCGGCGCATGAGCGTGGTGGCGCCGAGCGCCGCCAGCAGAATGACGGTGCCGCGGATCGCCGCGTCGGCTACGGCGGCGAACAACGCGGCGTTCGGCAGCGCGCTCACTTGGCCTCCTCGTTCCGGCGTGCGTCGTCGATCAGCTTGGCCAGCCGGTCCAGCTCCGCGGCAGAGGGGCGCGCGTCTTCGATCAACGCGTTCACCACCTGCTCGGGGCTGCCGTTGAAAAAGGTGCGCACCAGGTGCTTGAGCGCGCTGCTGCGGGCCTGCCCCTGCGGCGTGGTGGGGAGGTAGACGAAGCGCTTGCCGTCCATCTCGTGCGCCAGCAGCCCCTTCTCTTCCAGCAGACGCAGTGCCGCGCGCACCGCGGAATACGTGGGCGGATCGGGAAGCTCGTCCATCACCTCCGCGGCGGTCGCCTTTCCGCGGCGGAACACGATGTCCATGATCTGGCGCTCGCGGCGGCTCAGTTCGGATCGGTTCAGAACAACCTTGCCAGCGGAGGGAGAGAGGAGGACAGAACATGCGTTCGAATCAACTGCTGAATAATCAGCACTTGGTCGGCGCATGTCAAGAGAGTCGATGGCGCCCGTGGGAGAGCGTGCGGAAGGCGCCACTCCGGCACGGCATTCGCTCCCGCCGCGCGCCTCGGCGGGCACTCACCATCGAGGAGACGGCATGGCGGCGGTGATCTCCGTAATCAACCTCAAGGGCGGCGTGGGCAAGACCACCACCACGGTCGCCGTGGCGCAGATGCTGGCAGGGCCGTTCGGGCGGCGGGTGCTGGTGGTGGACCTGGATCCGCAGACCAACGCCACGGTGATGCTGATGGGCGAGAAGGCGTGGGCGGCGCAGAACGCGGCGGGGCTCACCGTGTCGCACCTGTTCCGCGACGCGCTGCGCGGGGAGCAGCGATTCGATCTTCGCCGCGCGATCCTTCCGGGCGTGGGCGGCGTGCGCGAGGTGGGCGGGCTGGCCCTGCTCCCCAGCAGCCTGGAATTGATCGAGATCCAGGAGCAGCTCGCCATGATGCCACGGGGCGAGTTCTACGCGGCCAACCCCGTCGAGATCCTGCGCCACGTGCTGCGGCCCGTGCTGGACGAATTTGACTGGGTGCTCGTGGACTGCCCGCCCAGCCTGGGCATCGTGACCTTCAACGGGCTGCGGATGTCGCGCGGATACGTGATGCCCACCATCCCCGACGTGCTGTCCACCTACGGAATTCCGCAGATCATGAAGCGCGTGCGGATGTTCGGCGACGCGTTCGGGGCTCGCATCGAGCCGCTGGGGATCGTGGTGAACAAGTACCGCGCGCAATCCACCGTGCACAATTCCCAACTGCACGCGCTGGCGGCGGCGTCCCCCGCCCCGATCTTCCGGACGATCGTCCCCGAGAGCAACGAGGTTGCGGGCGCCGCGGAGTTCCGCCCCGTCAACACGCTCCGGCAGAAGTGGGGCACGCGCACGTATGACGCCTACCGCGACCTCGCTTCGGAGATCCTTCAGCGCGTGGAGTACACCGCATGAGCGACCTGACCGCCAGCCTGCGCCGTCTGTTCGACGCCATCGTGACCGAAGCGGAGCACAACCCCGCCTTCGCCGCCCGGCTGCAGCAGGCTCTGGTGTCCATAAGCGCGCCTCTCGCGAGCGCTGCACCGGTCCCGCCCCCCGCCGCCGCGTCCGCCGCACCGCGGCCCGCCGCGGCGCCGAAGAAGCGTGCGGGGCGCCGCGCGGCCGGCGTGCTGGATCCGTTCGCGGTGGATCAGGAGGGCCAGGGCGTGCTGCGTGCCCGGCTCGCGGCGCTGAGCCTGGAGGAGTTGAAGGACATCGTCGCCGAGCATGGGATGGATCCCAGCAAGCTGGCAATGAAGTGGAAGAAGCCAGAGCGCCTGGTAGACCTGATCGCCACGACGGTAAGCGACCGCCTGCACAAGGGCGACGCTTTCCGCTGAGTCAGCGCGGCACGCGAGGCAGCGCCGCCAGCGGCTCGCGGCTGGGATCGAAGGTCCGCAGCCCGCACTCGCGGGCCAGGTCAGCGAGATCGCGGTCGGATGTCACCATGGTTACGGGACCCTGCTCCCGCTGAAGCTGCATGGCGGTCGCGATATGCAGGACATCCATGCTGCGCGCCCGCGCAGAGCGGCTGCGGGTCGTAAGTACCATCGCCTCCTTCCGGATTCCGGCATCCACATCCATCACCGTGAAGCGGAGCGGAAAATCCGCGTAGAAGGACCGCACCGCGGAATCGTGCACCCTGGCGCCCAACCCGCGGAACGCGGCACGAAGGCTGGTAAGCACTTCGAGAGCAACGAAGTCACTGAGGTACAGATCGCCGTCCGCACGAGCGATCACACCCCGAACGTTGCTGGACCCGTCCTCTGCGAGATACGCTTTCGCAAGCGCGCTCGCGTCCAGAAACACGTTCATTATCCACCAAGCCAGGCCCGGAGCCGGTCCCGCCAATCCGGCTTTCGGATCGGCTGGCGCACCGGAAAATTCCATACGGCCGCGGGCCGATGCCCGAGTGAGCGCAGCCGCGCCTCCAGCGCGAGCCGCTGGGGATCGTTGCGGTCCACCCGCTCTGGAAGGTCGGCCTCCGCCGCGAGCTGTTCCTCCAGTTCCATCTCCACTTCGCGGTCCGTCTGCAGGCCGAGCAGCCGGCTCAGAACGCGATGTCTCCAGCTGTCCGCCGACGGCCCGTGGCCGGCGCTGATGCGGGGCGGTGCGAGTTCTTCAATCCTGCTCGCCATCTCTCGCTACGGGTCGATGGGTGACGTGTGCGGCCAATGCCTGCCCGAGCCGGCCACCTTCGCTGAATCAGCGCGGCGCGCGCGGCAGCACCGCCAGCGGCTCGCGGCTGGGGTCGAACGTCCGCAGCCCGCAGTCACGGGCCAGGTCTGCGAGATTGCGGTCGGAAGTCACGATCGTAACCTCCATGCCCAGGCGCGCAGCGTCACGGCGAAGCTGCAGCGCAGTTGCTACATGCAGCACATCCATGCTGCGCGCCCGGGCGGAACGATGCGTGGTAGTCATCAGCATGGCCTCGCTCCGGACCGCCGGGGAAACATCCACCAGATTCAGCCGCGCGCGATCGGCCTGGAATCCTTCCAGCGCGGCGGTGAACGTCCGCTTCTCCGCCGTGCGCAAGCGGTTCCGGATGGTCGTGCAGACTTCAAGGACGACAAAGTCGCTGATGAACAGCACTTGGCGTTGGGCGGCAAGTACGCCGCGCATGCTTTGAGTGCCATCTTCGTCCAGGTACGCCTTGGCGAGTGCGCTCGCATCCAGGAAAAACGATGCTCATCCGCCTAACCACCTCCGGAGCCGGTCTCGCCAGTCCGGCAGACGGATGGGTGTTCGTTCGGGCCAGTTCCAGACCGTTGCTGGCCGGCCCCCGATCGAGCGCACCCACGCCTCTATCTCCATCCGCCACGGATCATCCGGCGGAACAGTCTCCGGAAGATTCCGTTCCGCCTCGGCCTCCGCGAGCATCTGGGCCTCGACCTCTTCCTCCGTCGGCAGACCGAGGATGCGGCTCAGGATGCGGTGGCGGCGGCTGGTGTTCACGACGTAGTCCAGCTTGGGCCAGGAGTCCCGGTCCCAGAGCGGCTCGGTGATGGGCGGTTCTTCAGTCCTGCTCGCCATCCTGTGCTCCGGTTGGAGGATCACGGTCGGGCCGGATGCGTGCGCCGAAAGGACCACGTTCGCTGCATCAGCGCCGCACGCGGGGGAGCGCGGCCAGCGGCTCGCGGCTGGGGTCAAACGTGCGCAGCCCGCAGTCCCGCGCGAGTGCCGAGAGATCATGATCGGAAGTCACGATCGTCATCACCTGCCCCGGGAGGCAGACGTTGCGCTGCAGCCACAGCGCCGTCGCGACGTGAAGCACATCCATGCTGCGGGCGCGGGCGCTCCGGAACGGGGTAGTCATTTCAATCGCCGCCTTCTGGATCTCAGGAGCCACGTCCACTTTGCTGAGCCGGAGATGGTCGGCCTCGAACCGGTCCACCGCGTGCGTGAAGTCTACCGTTGCAGCGGACCGGAGCGAATTCCGGATGCTTGTCAGCACCTCCAGCACGACGAAGTCACTGACGAACAGCATGTGGCGCCTGCCCTCCAGCACGCCACGCATGCTGCTCGATCCCTCTTCATCGAGATACGCTTTCGCGAGTGCACTCGAATCGAGAAACACGATACTCATCCGCCCAAGCGCGTTCGAAGCCAGTCGCGCCAGTCCGGAATGCGGATCGGCTCCCGCTCAGGCCAGTTCCAAATGACGGCGGGCCGGATACCCACAGCGCGCATTCGCGCCTCCATCTCCATCCGCCACGGATCATCCGGTGGAACGGTTTCCGGGAGGTTCCGTTCCGCCTCGCGCTCCGCGAGCATCCGCGCCTCGACCTCTTCCTCGGTTGGCAGCCCGAGGACGCGGCTCAGGATGCGGTGCCGGCGGCTCCGGTTGACGGTGTATTCCGGCTTGGGCCAGGCTTCCCGACCCCAGAGTGGCTCAGTGATGGGCGCTTCGTCGATCCTGCTCGCCATGTCTCGTGCTCCGGTTGGGGATCACACGTTCGGACCCAATGTAAGCGAAACACAGTGGACAGTCCAGACACCAATCGGAGCGCACAATTCGGGTCCGCGGTGCGACACACGTGCGCACCACGGACCCGAAACGAGCGGGGATCGGGCAGATCCCCACCGGTCATCGGGCCGGGTTGATGCAGATCCTGTCCCAGAACGACAGGAACCGCTCCGGCCGACAATGAAAAGCGGCCCCGGACATTGCTGTCCGGGGCCGCTCCTCATCCTACCCTCACATCACCGTCCCGAGGCTCAGGCCTCGATGACCGCCGTTTCGCTGGCGGCCGCGACCGCCGGAGCGGGCGCGGCGGGCGGGGCGGCCGCGGGGGTGTCACCCCCCTCGGGCCCGAACGCCACGTCCTCGTACCGGTAGATGCCGGTGCCGGCCGGGATCAGGTGGCCGATGATGATGTTTTCCTTGAGCCCCTGCAGGTCGTCGCGCGCGCCGCGGATGGCGGCGTCGGTCAGAACCCGCGTGGTCTCCTGGAACGAGGCCGCCGAGATGAACGACTGCGTCGTGAGCGAGGCCTTGGTGATGCCGAGCAGAAGCGGCTCCGACGTGGCCGGCGAGCCCCCGTTCTGCATCTCCTTGTTGTTGGTGTCCTGGAACTCCGTCCGGTCCACCGTCTCGCCCTCCAGGAACTCGGTGCTGCCGGGCTCCAGGACGCGCACCTTCTGCAGCATCTGGCGCACGATCACGCCGATGTGCTTGTCGTTGATCTTCACGCCCTGCAGACGGTACACCTCCTGAACCTCGTTCAGCAGGTACTCCTGCACGGCCTGGGGACCCTTGATCCGCAGAATGTCGTGCGGGTTCACGGGGCCCTCGCTCAGGCGGTCGCCGGCGCGCACCGAGTCGCCCTCGTGCACGCGCAGGTGCTTGCCCACCGGGACCTCGTACACCCGCTCGTTCCCCGTCTCCGGGATCACGATCACCTCGCGCTTGCCGCGCTTGATGTCGCCGAAGCGCACGGTGCCGTCCACCTCGGTGATCACCGCCGGGTCCTTGGGCTTGCGCGCCTCGAACAGTTCGGCGATGCGGGGCAGGCCGCCCGTGATGTCGCGGGTCTTGTAGGCTTCGCGGGCCAGCTTGGCGAGCGCGCCGCCCGGCTGGATCTGCTCACCGTCGCGCACCGTGAGCTGCGCGCCCACGGGCACGATGAACTCGCGCACCTTTACGCCGTTCGGGTCGATGATCTCGATCATGGGGTGCAGCTTCTTGCTGCGGTCCTCGATGATCACCATCTGCCGGCGGCCGGTGGACTCGTCCAGCTCCTCGCGCACCGATTCGTCCTCGACGACGTCGATGAAGCGCAGGGTGCCGCCGAAGTCCGCCACGATGGGTTCGGAGTACGGGTCCCACGCGAACAGCGTGTCGCCCACGGCCACCTTCTGGCCGTCCTCCACCGAGATGGTGGCGCCGTACGGCACCGCCAGCCGGCTGCGGACCGCGCCCTCGGGCGTCCGCATGATGATTTCGCCTTCGCGGCTGGTGACGATGCGCGCGCCTTCCGGCGTGGTCACCGTGACGATGCGCTCGAACTGGGCCACGCCCTCCACCTTGCTCTTGCGCCCCGTCGTGGCCGCGATGCGCGCCGCCGTGCCGCCGATGTGGAAGGTGCGCAGCGTCAGCTGCGTGCCCGGCTCGCCGATGGACTGCGCGGCCAGAATGCCCACCGCCTCGCCCGGGTCCACGATGCCCATGGTGGCCAGGTTGCGGCCGTAGCACTTCACGCACAGCCCGCGGCGGCTTTCGCAGGTAAGCACGCTGCGGATCTTGACCGACTGGATCCCGGCGTCCTCGATCTCGTCCGCCGTTTCCTCGTCGATCAGCTCGCCGGCCGCCACCAGCAGGTCGCCGTCCATGGGGTCGTACACGTCGTCCGAAGCCACCGAACCCACGATGCGGTCCTTGAGCGGCTCCACCACGTCCTCGCCCTCCTTGAGCGCGGCGATCTCCAGCCCCAGCACGGTGCCGCAGTCGTCCTCGCTGATGGTGACGTCCTGGGCAACGTCCACCAGGCGGCGCGTAAGGTAGCCGGCGTCGGCCGTCTTGAGCGCCGTGTCCGCGAGGCCCTTGCGGGCGCCGTGGGTGCTGATGAAGTACTCCAGCACCGTGAGCCCCTCACGGAAGTTGGACTTGATCGGCGATTCGATGATTTCGCCGATGCCGCCCGTGAGCTTCTTCTGCGGCTTGGCCATCAGGCCGCGCATGCCGGCCAGCTGCCGCATCTGGTCGCGGCTGCCGCGGGCGCCGGAGTTCATCATCATGAACACCGGGTTGAAGCCGCCGCGGTCCGCGCCCAGGCGGTTCACCATGGCGTCGGCCACGTCGTTGTTGGCGTGCGTCCAGGTGTCGATGACCTTGTTGTACCGCTCGCCGTTGCTGATGACGCCGTTGTTGTACGCGCGGGTAAAGCGCGCCACGTCCTCATCGGCCTCGCGCAGGATCTCGTCCTTTTCGCCGGGGATTTTCATGTCCTCGATCCCCACCGACACGCCGGCCCGGGTGCTGTAGCGGAACCCGAAGCTCTTGAGCGAGTCCAGGAACACCACCGTGGTCCCCAGCCCCACCGTGCGGTAGCTGCTGAAGATGATGTCGCCCAGCTCCTTCTTCCCCATGGTGCGGTTCCAGTAGCCCATCGCGGGCGGAACCACGGAGTTGAAGATGATGCGCCCCGGCGTGGTGGCCACCCACACCTTCTTGTCCAGCTCGCCCGGCTCCTTGTCGGCCTCCGGACGCGGGTCGGTGAAGAAGAACACGGCCGAGTGGTACCCCACGCGGCGGTGCTCCAGCGCCATCTCGACCTCGGCCACCGAGCCGAAGCGCGGCAGCACGCGGCTCTGGTCGCGCTCCGCCGGGCCCTTGGCCATCTCGGCGGCGTCGGCGGCCACCTCGTCGCGGAAGTCCTGCTTGTCCTTGGTCAGCCAGTAGCAGCCGATGACGATGTCCTGCGACGGCGCCGCCACCGGGCGGCCGTTGCTGGGCAGCAGGATGTTGTTGCTGGACAGCATCAGCACGCGCGCCTCCAGCTGGGCCTCGAAGCTCAGCGGGACGTGCACGGCCATCTGGTCGCCGTCAAAGTCGGCGTTGAACGCCGCGCAGACGAGCGGGTGAATGCGGATGGCCTTGCCCTCCACCAGCACCGGCTCGAACGCCTGAATGCCCAGGCGGTGCAGCGTGGGGGCGCGGTTCAGCAGCACGGGGTGGTCGCGGATGATGTCCTCGAGCACCTCGTACACGCGCGGGTCGTCGCGCTCCACGATCTTCTTGGCGCGCTTTACCGTCTCGGCCTCGCCGCGCTTTTCAAGCTCGTGGATGATGAACGGCTTGAAGAGCTCCACCGCCATGGCCTTGGGCAGGCCGCACTGGTGCAGCTTGAGCTCGGGGCCCACCACGATGACCGAACGGCCCGAGTAGTCCACGCGCTTGCCCAGCAGGTTCTGCCGGAAGCGGCCCTGCTTGCCCTTGAGCATGTCGCTCAGCGACTTGAGCGGGCGCTTGCCGCGGCCGCGGATGGCCTTGCTGCGGCGGCCGTTGTCGAACAGCGCGTCCACGGCCTCCTGGAGCATGCGCTTTTCGTTCCGGAGAATCACTTCCGGGGCGCGCATCTCCATCAGCTTCTTCAACCGGTTGTTGCGGTTGATGACGCGGCGGTACAGGTCGTTCAGGTCCGACGTGGCGAAGCGGCCGCCGTCCAGCGGCACCAGCGGGCGCAGGTCCGGCGGAATGACCGGGACCACGTCCAGGATCATCCACTGCGGCTTGTTGCGCTCCGACGGGGTGGCGCCGGAGCCGCGGATGGCGTCGATGACCTTGAGCCGCTTGAGCACCATTTTCTTGCGGTGCTGGCTGGTCTCGTTGGCCACCTGCGTGCGCAGCGTCTCGGCCAGCGAGTCCACGTCCAGCTGCCCCAGCAGATTGCGGATGGCGGGCGCGCCGATGTCGGCCGCGAACGCCTCGTCGCCCTCTTCGCGGGCCTTCTCACGCAGCGCCAGGTACTCGTCCTCGTCCAGCACCTGGCTGTGCTTCACGTCCTGGTTGCCGATCGCCGTGACGGCGTAGGCGGCGTAGTAGATCACCTTTTCCAGGTCGCGCAGCGTCATTCCCAGCAGGTAGCCCATCTGCGAGGGAAGCGTCTTGAACATCCAGATGTGGGCGACGGGCACGGCCAGCTCGATGTGGCCCATGCGCTCGCGCCGCACCTTGCTGAGCGTCACTTCGACGCCGCACTTGTCGCAGACGTGCCCGCGGTAGCGGATCCGCTTGAACTTTCCGCAGTGGCACTCCCAGTCCTTGACGGGCCCGAAGATGCGCTCGCAGAACAGGCCGTCGCGCTCCGGCTTGAAGGAGCGGTAGTTGATGGTCTCCGGCTTGGTGACCTCGCCGAAGCTCCAGCCGCGGATCTCCTCCGGAGAGGCGATCTTCACCTGGATGTAGTTGAAGTCCTGCGAGCGTGTCTCGCGGGCGCGGGGGAAGTCGATCATCGGGATCCCCTATCTATCGTGGTGTCCCCGGGCATTTCTCCCGGGAGGCGTATGGGCGTTTTCAAAAGCCGGAAAAGTGCCCAGTTCCCCGTGCCCAGTGCCCAGGAATCACTTCCCGGGCACTGGGCACCTGGCACTTGGGACTGTCTTCTAGCTTCCGAGCGTGACGCTGATGCCCAGCGCCTGAAGCTCCTTCACCAGCACGTTGAACGACTCCGGCAGGCCGGGCTCGGGCAGGTTCTCGCCCTTGACGATGGCCTCGTACACCCGGCTGCGCCCGTTCACGTCGTCGGACTTGACGGTCAGGATCTCCTGCAGCGTGTGCGCGGCGCCGTACGCCTCCAGCGCCCACACTTCCATTTCGCCGAAGCGCTGGCCGCCGAACTGCGCCTTGCCGGCCAGCGGCTGCTGCGTCACCAGCGAGTACGGCCCGATGCTGCGCGCGTGGATCTTGTCGTCCACCAGGTGGCTCAGCTTGAGCATGTAGATCGTGCCCACCGTGACCGGCGACTCGAACTGCGCTCCGCTGCGCCCGTCGCGAAGGGCCACCTTGCCGCCCGGGGTAAGCCCCGCCGCGCGCATGTGCTCCTCCAGCGCCGCCGTCATCCCCTCGCCGCCCGTGCCCGCGGCCAGCGCCGCCGCCAGGGGGAAGGCCTCTTCCAGCGGCTTTTCACGCCGCTCGGCGAGCTCGCGCGCCGATGCGACCAGGTACTCGCGCAGGGCGAGCAGCTTGTCGTTCAGGTGCGCGGGGGTGTTGGCCCCGTTCAGCATCCAGTCAAAGTGGCGGCCGATGCCCATCTCGGGGCGGGCTTCCACCGCGGCGCGCGCCTCGTGGTGCTGCACCGTCTGCGTCACCACCGAGGCGTCGTCCACGTCGAACGTGGGCGGCACCACCGACTGCACGCCCAGCGCCTGCCGCGCCCAGGTCACGCCCGCCAGGCGGATCAGCGTGCCGATCTCGTCCTCCGACGCGCCCTGGAACACCGGCGTCTTGCTTTCGAACCCGAGCACCCGCGACGCCCATCCCAGGTGCGTCTCCAGGATCTGCCCCACGTTCATGCGGCTGGGCACGCCCAGCGGGTTCAGGCACACGTCCACCGGCGTGCCGTCCGGAAGGAACGGCATGTCCTCCTCCGGCACGATGCGGGCAATGATGCCCTTGTTGCCGTGGCGGCCGGCCATCTTGTCGCCCACCGAGATCTTGCGCTTCTCGGCCAGGTACACCTTCACCAGCTGCACGACGCCCGGGGGCAGCTCGTCCGGCTGGAAGATCTTGTCGATCTGGTTTTCGGTGCGCTGGCGCACGCGCTCGATGCGGCGCTTGCTCTCGTCGATCACCCGGCGCAGCTGCTCGTTCACCCCGCGGTCGGTGACCTTGAGGGTGGTGAGGTCCACGTCGTTGAAGTCCAGCCCGCCCACCACCTCGTCCGTGAGCTGCGTCCCCTCGTTGAAGAACGGCTCCACCGTTCCCTTCTTGAGGAAGAGCGCCACCTCGCGGCCGCGGATCAGCTCGCGGATCTCCTCGTCGCGCGCGTCGCCGATGCGGTGGATCTCCGAGCGCTCGTACGCCCGCAGCTCGCCGATCTTCTGCCCCCGCTCCTTTTCCAGGATGGGGTCGTCGATGCGGCGGCTGAAGATCTTGACGTCGATCACGGTGCCTTCCACGCCGGGCGGCACCTTGAGCGAGCTGTCCTTTACGTCCTTGGCCTTTTCGCCGAAGATGGCCGTCAGCAGCTTTTCTTCGGGGCTCAGCTCGGTCTCGCCCTTGGGCGTGATCTTGCCGACCAGGATGTCGCCGGCCTTGACCCGGGCGCCGATGCGCACCACGCCGCGCTCGTCCAGGTCCACCAGCGACTCTTCGGCCACGTTGGGGATTTCACGCGTGATCTCTTCCATGCCGCGCTTGGTGTCGCGCACCTGGAGCTCCAGCTCCTGGATGTGGATGGAGGTGTACACGTCGTCCTTCACCAGCCGCTCCGAAAGGACGATGGCGTCCTCGAAGTTGTGGCCGTACCAGGGCATGAACGCCACCAGCAGGTTGCGCCCCAGCGCCAGCTCGCCGCCGTCCGTGGACGGGCCGTCGGCCAGCACGTCGCCCTTGGCCACGATCTGGCCGCGGCGCACCAGGGGGCGCTGGTTGAGCGCCGTGTCCTGGTTGGTGCGCCAGTACTTCTTCATGCGGTAGCGGTCAAACTGGGCCAGGCGGCGCAGCGGCTCGTCGCTCTGCCCCACCCCCTCCATTCCCGCGTCGATCAGGATGTGGTCGGCCGTGACCTCCTGCACCACGCCGCCGCGACGGGCCACCACCACGGCGCCCGAGTCGCGGGCGATGACCTCTTCCAGCCCGGTGCCCACCAGCGGGGCGTCGGGGAACAGAAGGGGCACCGCCTGGCGCTGCATGTTGGAGCCCATCAGGGCCCGGTTGGCGTCGTCGTGCTCCAGGAAGGGGATCAGCGCCGCCGCCACCGACACCAGCTGGTCGGGGGCCACGTCCATGTAGTCGATCTCTTCCGGGCGCAGCAGGGGAAAGTCGCCCTGCTCGCGGCACAGCACGAACTCGTTCTCGAAGGTGAACTGCCCGGTGAGCGGCGCGTTGGCCTGCGCGATCCGGGCGCTTTCTTCTTCGTTGGCCGAAAGCCAGGCGTTGATGCGCGTAACTACGGGGGTCACGTGCGTCACCTTGCCGCTGGCGCCCAGCAGCACGCGGCCCACTTCGCCCTCGGCGGGGAGGGCCGGCACGCCGCTGATGTAGTCCACCGGCACCGCGTCGGGCGTGTCGCCCCACTCCTGCACCTCCAGCCCCTCGCTCTGGCGCGTGAACAGCGCCTCGGCCACCTCGGGGGTCAGCACCGTTCCGGGCACCGCCAGCACCGCCGCCGAGGTGGGCTGGTAGGCCCGCACGGGGAGCGACATGGGGTTGCGGATGGCCTCGGGGGCCACGCCGCGCGCCGCGGCGCCGGCGCGGCGCGACACCACGCGCACCAGGTTCACCGGCTGAGCGGTGATGCGGTCGGCCAGGTCGTCGGTAATGCGCTCGCCGCGCTTGGCCAGCACGGGGAGCTGCGTCACCGCCTCTTCCCACGCCTTCTGGTCCAGCTCGCCCGCCAGCATGCGGGGAAAGAGCGTGCTCCAGTCGGCCACGTCCTCGGCCAGCTCGGCGCCCACGATCATGGAGCGGAACACCTCGCGGCCGCGGGCGGCGTCGATGGTTTCGCCCTTCTTGACGAACACCTTGGCGCGGTCGCCCAGCACCAGGCGCACGGCCTCCTCGACCTTGGCCGTGTCCGGGTAGCGGATCAGGGCCCGCACCACCTTGCGGTACGGCGTCTCGATGAAGCCCAGGTCGTTGATCCGGGCGTACGTCGTGAGCGAGTTGATCAGGCCGATGTTGGGGCCTTCCGGCGTTTCGATCGGGCACATGCGCCCGTAGTGCGAGTAGTGCACGTCCCGCACTTCAAAGCCGGCGCGCTCGCGGGTCAGGCCGCCCGGCCCCAGCGCGGAGAGACGCCGCTTGTGCGTCATCTCGGCCAGGGGGTTGGTCTGGTCCATGAACTGGCTCAGCTGCGACGATCCGAAGAACTGCTGGATCACCGCCGACACCGTGCGCGCGTTCACCAGGTCGTCGATGTTGATCTTGTCGGGGTCCGACACGATCGACATGCGCTCGCGCACCAGCCGCGCCATGCGGCTCAGGCCCACGCTGAACTGGTTGGCGATCAGCTCGCCCACCGAACGCACCCGGCGGTTGCCCAGGTGGTCGATGTCGTCGGTGTCGCCGCGCCCCTCGTGCAGCTCGATGAGCTGCCACAGGATGGCCATGACGTCCTGCGCCGTGAGCGCCGTCATGCCGGCGGGCGGCACCGTGTAGTGCAGCGCGTCAAAGGCCGGGGCCAGGCGCTGGTTGATCTTGTAGCGCCCCACGCGCCCCAGGTCGTACCGCTTGTTCAGCGACTCCTCGGTGTATTCCGAGTAGTCGGCGCTGGCCGCGGCGGCGCTGCCTGCCGCCGGGTTCAGGTCGCCGGTCACCACCAGCGAGGTGCGCGGCTGGAACAGCAGGCGCCACACGGCCACGTACACCTGAACGACGCGGTTCAGCTCGTACACCAGCACGCGGCTGGGCTTGGCCGTCTTTTCCGTGCGGTCTTCGCGGAAGCTTTCCCACACGTAGCGAATGCCCCGCTCCTGGGCAAAGCGCAGCATGCGCTCTTCCACGGAGCGCTGCGCCTCGCGGCTCATGGGGTCCACCGCCTGCGCGCCCCGCTCGGCCCACTGGGCCAGGAAGTCGGAGATGTGCAGAATGGCGTCGCCCTCGGCCAGGTACTCTTCCTCCGTCCACACGTCGGGCGCGGGGGCCGTGCCCGGGCGCACCAGGTTGTGGATGGCGAAGAGCGAGTCCAGCGTGCCGCGGGTGGGGTCCTTGGCCAGGGTGGCGCGCATGGCGCTGCCGCTCTGCCCGCGGGCCCGGAACAGCTGCGCCGACTCCACGCCGGCCCGCAGCATCTTCCCGAGCACGTCGCCGTTCACCTCGTCGCCGGCGCGGGCCACCAGCGCCGAGCCGATCACCGGCAGCGTGGTGAAGCCCGCCTCGCGCAGCGTGTTGTACAGCTCGCGCGTAAGGCGGCGGCCGCGCTCGAACACCTCGCCGGTGGCGGGGAGCACGATGTCGCGGTACAGCACGGGGCCCTCGGGGCCCAGCACCGTGGGATCGGGAACGTCCTCGGCCAGGAAGCCGTGAAACACCTCGCCGCGGCGGCCCTTTTCGGTGCCGCCCAGGTCCAGCGTGCCCAGCTGCACCGACTCGCGCTGCATGAAGACGCCCAGGATGTCGGCGTCGCGCGAGAAGCCCAGGGCGCGCAGCAGCGCGGTGGCCGGGAACTTCTTCTTCTTGTCGATGTGCACCGCGACCACGTCGTGAATGTCGAGCGTGAACTCGACCCACGAGCCGCGGAACGGAATGATGCGGGCGCTGAACAGCTTGCTGCCGTTGGGGTGGGTGTTCTCTTCGAACACCACGCCCGGCGACCGGTGCAGCTGGCTGACGATGACGCGCTCCGCGCCGTTGATGATGAAGGTGCCCAGCGGGGTGAGCACGGGGAGGTCACCGAGGTAGACCTCCTTTTCGATGATGTCCTTGGGACGGCGCTCGTCGCCCACGTCCTCCCACACCACCAGGCGCAGGGTCGCCTTGAGCGGAGCCGCGTACGTCATGTCGCGCTCCATGCACTCTTCCATGTCGTACTTCGGCTCGCCCAGCGAGTACCGAACGAACTCCAGGGAAAAGTTCCCGTTGACGTCGGAGATGGGGAAGATCTCGTTGAAGACGCGCTCCAGCCCCACGTCCTCGCGCTCGCGCGCGGCGGCGTCGGTCTGCAGGAGCGTGTCGAACGCCCTGAGCTGCACGTCCAGAAGGTTGGGATGCTCCATCCCAGACGTCAGCTTGGCGAAAGTGACGATCGGTTTGTTCAGCGTTGCCAAGTGGGTCTCCCTCTCAGCGTGCGTGGATTCGGAAAAGCGCAAACGACCCCGACCGAATGGATTCGGCGGGGCGGCGTACCGTCCGTCGGAAAAGAATCTGTGGTCCTGCGCGTCATGGCCAGCCGGGCTGAAGGGACCGGGAGAGGACCCGGGCGGCAGCGCCGCCCGGTGTCCGCGGACCGGCATGCGGGGGATGCCCGCATGCCGGACCCCCGGCCGACTACTTCAGCTCGACGGTGGCGCCCTGCTCGGTCAGCTTGGCGCGCATGGCCTCGGCCTCGTCCTTGGAGGCGGCTTCCTTCACGGTCTTGGGAGCGCCGTCCACCAGGTCCTTGGCTTCCTTCAGGCCCAGGCCGGTCAGCTCGCGCACGACCTTGATGACCTGGATCTTCTTCTCGCCGGCCGCCGTCAGCACGACGTCGAACTCGGTCTTTTCTTCCACGGCCGGGGCGGCGCCGCCGGCGGCGGGGCCGGCGGCCACGGCCACGGGGGCCGCCGCGGTCACGCCGAACTTCTCTTCAAAAGCCTTCACGAACTCCGACAGTTCGATCACGGTCATGTTGCCGATCGCGTCGAGCAGCTCGTCACGGGTAAGCGTCGCCATCTCAGGGCTCCTTGGTATCTAGCGGTTCTACAAGAATCAGAATCGGGTTCCGGCGCGGGGCCGGTCGTGTACTCACGCTGCGGCGGGCCCGGAGGCCTGCCGCGGCGGTCAGGCCGAAGCCCCTTCCTTCTGCTGCCGGAGCTGGTCGACCGCGCGGGCGAACCCGGCGATCAGCTGGTTCATGCCCCCGGCCAGGCGCGCCATGGGCTGCTGCAGCCCCCCGGCGATCTGGGCCAGCAGCACTTCGCGCGGCGGCAGGTTGGCCAGCTGGCGGACCTGCGCGGCGTCGAACGCCTGCGAGCCCACCACGCCCACCTTGATGGCGGGACGGTCGCCGAACTCCTTGGCGAAGTCGGTAATGACCTTGGCGGCGGCGGCGGCGTCGGCGCGGCCGATCACCACCCCGGTGGGTCCGTTGAAGAACCCGGCGACGTCGGGAATTTCAAGCCCCTCGATCGCCCGCTTGGCCAGCGTGTTCTTTACGACGACGTACTCCACGCCTTCCTTGCGGAGGCGGGCCCGGAACTGCGTGATCTGCTTCACGCTCAGCCCGGTGAAGTCCGTCAGGTAGAACCCGCTGGCGCCGTCCAGCCGCTGCTGGAGCTCGGCGACGACGACGTTCTTCTCGTCTTTCTTCATCGCTCAGCCCCGCCGGTAAAGGTTGGCATCGACCGTGACGCCGGGGCCCATGGTGCTGGAGACGGTGACGCCCCGCACGTAGGTTCCCTTGGCCGCGGCCGGCTTGGCCCGGATCACCGTGTCCATGAAGGCGTTCAGGTTCTCCTCGAGCTTGGTGGGCTCGAAGCTGACCTTGCCGATGGGCACGTGCACGTTGCCCGTGCGGTCCACGCGGAACTCGATCTTGCCGGCCTTGATCTCGCGAACGGCCCGGCTCACGTCCATGGTGACCGTCCCCGCCTTGGGGGTCGGCATCAGGCCGCGGGGGCCCAGGATGCGGCCGAGCTGGCCCACCTGGCCCATCATGTCGGGCGTGGCGACGCAGACGTCAAAGTCCAGCCACCCGTCCTTGATCCGCTGAACGTACTCGGCGCCCACGAAATCGGCGCCGGCTTCCTCCGCTTCACGCGCGCGGTCGCCCTGAGCGATCACGAGCACGCGGGCGGTCTTCCCCGTACCATGGGGAAGGACGACGGCTCCGCGAACGATCTGGTCCGCGTGCCTGGGGTCCACTCCCAAGCGGACGGCGACCTCGACGGTCTCGTCAAACTTGGCGTAGCTCAGCTCCTTGACGAGGCTTACGGCCTCGGTGGGCTGAAACGTGGTACCCTCGGGCACACGGGCCTGCGCGTCGCGGAACTTCTTCCCGTGCTTTGGCATGTACCCCCTCGGGCGAAGTTGAACTGGAGTCCTCCCACCGGGCCTTCGCCTGCCGCTCCGGTGGTTCAATGGACGGGAATTCCGGCCGCGCCCCCGTGGGGGCGAAAGGGCGGGAGACCGCTTTCTGGGCTCCGGCCGGGCTCCGCTTCTCCCGCCTCCGACGCGCGCCGGGCGTGAGCCCGGCACCCGTCGTAGAAGAAGAAGTGCCCAGTGCTCAGTCCCCAGTGCCCAGAAACTGGGCACTTGAACCTGGGCACCTGGTACTTCTGTTTATCCCTTGACTTCCACGCCCATCGAGCGGGCCGTTCCGGCGATCTGGCGCATGGCGCCTTCGACGTCGGCCGCGTTCAGGTCGGGCATCTTGGTTTCGGCGATCGTGCGCAGCTGCTCCTGCGTGATCGTGCCCACCTTGGTCTTCTTGGACGAGGCGCTTCCCTTGTCCAGGCCCACGGCCTTCTTGATCAGCACCGCCGCCGGAGGCGTCTTGGTGATGAACGTGAAGCTGCGGTCCGCGTACACCGTGATCTCCACGGGGATGATCATCCCCGGCTGGCCCTGGGTGCGCGCGTTGAACTGCTTGCAGAACTCCATGATGTTCACGCCGTGCTGGCCCAGCGCGGGGCCGACGGGGGGCGCGGGGTTGGCCGCGCCCGCGGGAACCTGGAGCTTGATGAATCCGGTGACTTTCTTCGCCATCTCAGCCTCGTATCAACGTCCGCTCAGAAACCGCGGAGCTGCGTGTAGTCCAGTTCGATGGAGGTGGGCCGCCCGAAGAGGGAAACCTCGACCTTCACCTTGCCCTTTTCGTGGTCGATGCCCTGAACGGTGCCGCTGAATTCCTTGAACGGCCCGTCGGTAACCTCCACCACCTGACCGCTGGTGAAGGGGATGAGCACCACCGGCGCCTCGGCGGCGGCGGCGGGGACTTCATCATCCTGGCCCAACACCTTGGCCAGCTCCTCGTCGGTAAGGGGCTGGGGCTCGGAACCGGTGCCCAGGAACTTGATCACGCCCTGAATGCCGTTGATCAGGTGCGAGTTGCGCTGGTTGTACACCATCTTCACCAGCACGTATCCCGGGTACAGCTTGCGGGTGACGGTCACGCGCTTGCCGTTGCGCAGCTCCACCTCTTCACGGGTGGGGACCATCACTTCCTGGATCTGCTTCTCTTCCGGCTCGCCCAGCTCTTCGTCGATGCGGCGCTGAATGAGGCGCTGCACCTTGTTCTCGTGCCCCGAGTAGCTCTGGATGGCGTACCACTTGGCGTCGGCCATGGGTGCGCTCAACCGGCGAAGAGGGACGTGAGCACCTCGAAGAGGTTGCGGATGCCGAAGTCGATGACGAAGGTGACGGCCGCCATGGCGAACATGAACGCCACGATGATCCCCGTGGAGTTCTGCAGCTGCGCCCGGTCGGGCCAGGTCACCTTCTTTACCTGCTCCACGACTTCGGGAAAGAAGTCGCGGGTCGAGGAACGCGTCGTCTCAGCCATGCGGAAACCGTATGCGATCTGAAAGGGTGCCGGCCGGCCCGCGGGGGGCCGGCCGCCGTGCTCTGCGAGCCGCTTACTTGGTTTCCTTGTGCGGACGGTGCGTGTTGCACCGCGGGCAGTACTTCTTGTACTCCACCCGCTCCGGGTGCAGACGCTTGTTCTTCGTCTTGTTGTAGTTCCTCTCCTTGCACTCGGTGCAGGCGAGGATGACCTTGTCGCGCATGGCTTGGTTCTCCTAAACAGCGGAAAAGACGACGAGCGGCGGGAGGGCGGCTTTGCCCTCCCACCGCGTCCGCCGTCCCGGAATCAGTCCAGGATCTCGGTGACGACGCCGGCGCCGACGGTGCGGCCGCCCTCGCGGATGGCGAAGCGCAGTTCCTTCTCCATGGCGATGGGCGTGATCAGCTCCACCGTCATCTGCACGTTGTCGCCCGGCATCACCATCTCCACACCCTCGGGG
>NZ_DASVTX010000122.1:0-8803 GCF_036387355.1 Longimicrobium sp. | reverse complement strand
CGCCAGCCGCTCCACTTCGGCGGTGGTCCCCACGGCCACGATGCGCTCGCCGCGCACCGCCACCGCCTCGGCCCAGGGGCGCGAGGGGACGCCGGTGAAGACCTTGCCCCCCACCAGCACCAGGTCCGGCGCCCCGGCCTGCGCGCCCGCCGGGGCGGCCAGGGCCAGCCAAAGCGCCCCCACCACGGCGGCGGCGGCCCGGCGGGGGCGGGGGTCCTTGTGGGGCGCGCGGCGCGGGCGCAACGTTACGGCGGTCATGTCAGCTTCTCCAGTGCAAGTGGGCTCCGGACGGGTTGGTTCCGTACGCTACTCCCCCGGTGTGAACGCAGCGTGAATCCTCCCCCTGAACTCCGCATTCTCGGCGCGCTGGAGTTGCGCGGCGCAGGCCCGGGCGCCGCGGCCCTGCTGGCGCGCCCCAAGCCGCTGGCGCTCCTCGTGTACCTGGCGGCCGCGGGTCCGGAGGCACACCCGCGCGAGTCGCTCGTGGCCCTGCTCTGGCCCGACGCCGACGGCGAGCGGGCGCGCGCGTCGCTGCGGCAGGCCGTCCTGCGCGTGCGCGGCGCGCTGGGACCGGACGCCGTGGCCAGGCGCGGCGAAACTCTGGGGCTGGCGCCCGGCGCGGTGCGGTGCGATGCCGCCGACTTCGTCCGGCTCGCCGCCCGGGGCGACGACGATGGCGCGCTGGCCGTGTACGGTGGCGACCTCCTCCCGGGGTTCCACGTGGACGGAGCCCCCGCCTTCGGGGAGTGGCTGGAGGGCCAGCGCCGCGCCCTGCGCGCACGTGCCGCGTCGGCGGCACTGCGGCGCATCGACGCCGCGCACGGCGGGGAGGATGCCCTGGCCGTGGCGCGCCGGGCCGCCGAGCTGTTTCCCGACGACGAGCCCGTGGTGCGCCGGCTGATGGCGCAGCTCGACCGCGCCGGCGACCGCGCGGGCGCCCTTCGCGCCTATGACGCGCTGGCGGAACGCCTGCTCGACGGCTTCGGCGCCGCGCCTTCGGCAGAAACCGAGGCGCTGGCTGCCTCGCTGCGGGGCGCACCCGCCGCGGCGCTCGCACCGCGGCGGGTGCGGGTCGATCCGTTCGTGAACGAGACCGGGTCCGCCGGCCACGACACGTTCGGGCGGCTGGTCTGCGACTCGGTGGCGCAGGCCGCCGCGGCGGTGGACGCCGTGGACGTGGTGCACTACACGGCGGACCATCCCCCGGCCGCGACCCCGTCCGCCGCTGCGCTGGCGGCGGCGGAGGCGGCCGGCGCCGCCACCCTGGTCACCGGCTCGTTCTACGGGGTGGACGGCGAGCTGGTGGTGCACGGATGGGTGACGGACGTGCGCTCCGGGCAGGTGGTGCGCGGCATCGGCCCCGTGCGGGCGCCCGCCGGGGAGCGGCACCGGGCGCTGGACGCGCTGCGCGACGAGGTGCGCACCACGCTGGCGCTGCACCTGGACACGCGCATCACGCACGTGCGGGCCGCCGCGAGGGCCCCCAGCTACGAGGCGCACAGCGCGTACGTGGAGGGGCTGTCGCGCTTTGTGGAGGGCGACTGGGCGGGCGCGCTGGGGCACTTCGGGCGCGCGCTGGAGCGTCACCCCGAGTACGCGCTCGCGCTGCTTGTTTCGGCGATCGCGTGGTGGAACCTGTCCCAGCTGGAGCGTGCGGAGGCCATGGTGCGGCGTGCGGCTCCGCTGGTGCGCCACGCGGGGCCGTTCGAGCGGGCGCTCCTGGAAACGCTCCACGCCTGGCTGGCGGGCGACTGGAGCACCGCGTACGGAGCGGTGCGCCGCCAGGCCGAGCTGGCCCCCGGCTCGATCGCCGCGTGCCAGGTCGCCGACGAGGCGCGCCGACTGAACCGGCCCGGCGAAGCGGTGCGCATCCTTTCCGCGATGGACCCGTCGCGCGGGGAGCTGCAAGGGCTGGTGTTCTACTGGGTTGCCCTCTGTCAGGTGCTGCACAGCCTGAGAGAGCACCAGCGGGAACTGGAGGCGGCGCTGCGGGCGCGCGGGCTCTTCCCCGGACACCCCATGGCGCTGCGGCAGGAGGTGACGGAGCGGGCGGCGCTGGGCGACGTGCCCGGAGTGCTGGCCTGCCTGGACGAGAGCGCCGCCGCGCCGTCGCGGCAGGAGCCCCGCACCGGCGCGCTGATGCGGGAGGCCGCGCACGAGCTGCTGGCGCACGGCCACGACGCGGAGGCGGCGGCGGACCTTCTTGCCCGCTCTCTGCGCTGGTACCAGGAGCTGCCGCCGGACGAGCGCGCCCGGCCGGAGGTGATGCGGGCGACGGCGCGGGCGCGGTACGACGCGGGCGACCTGGACGGCGCCGCGGCCGCGTTCGCCGCGCTGGCGGGGGACGAGGTCGCGGTGCGCGACTGCTGCGCGCCGCTGCACCCGCACCTGGGCGGACACCTGGACCACGGGTACCTGGGCGTGATCGCGGTGCGGCGGGGCGACGCGGCCGGGGCGGCGCGGCTGGATGCGCTTCTGGAGGGGACGCGGGGCGACTTTCTGTTCGGAGCCACGCACTACTGGCGGGCGGCGATGGCGGTCGCGGGCGGGGAGCCGGAGCGCGCCGTGCACCTGCTGCGCCGCGCGTTCGCGGGCGGCATGCCGCACGAAATCCACATCCACCGCGATCCGCACCTGGCCCCGCTGCGCGGCCGCCCCGACTTCGCCGCCCTGCTGGCCCCGCGCGGCTGACCGCGTTCCCACCACGACGCGCGGCCGACGGGCCGAAGCCGCCGCCCGCCGCGTGCCCTGCTATTCCCTATTCCCTATTCCCTATTCCCTATTCCCTATTCCCTGTCCCCCCACCCCCGGCAGCACGAACGTAAACACGCTTCCCTCGCCCGGCGTGCTGGTGGCGGACAGCTCGCCGCCCATTCCGCGCGCCAGGTCGCGGCTGATGGCCAGTCCCAGCCCCGTGCCCTCCCGCGTTTCGCTCAGCGACCGGCCGAGCTGCACGAACGGCTCGAAGACGCTCCCCAGGCGCTCGGGCGGAATTCCCTCGCCCGTGTCGGAAACGGTGATGGCGACGCCGTCCGCCACCGGTGCGCAGCCCACGGTGATGCGGCCGCCGGGACCCGTGAACTTGACCGCGTTGGAAAGCAGGTTGAGCAGCACCTGCTCGGCCTTGCCGCGGTCGGCGCTGGCGACCAGCTCGGGGGAACACGGCAGCGCCCGCAGCGACAGGCCCCGGGTAAGGGCCTGGGGCTCCACCATGGGCATGACGGTCTCCACGATCTCGCGCACGGCAACGGGGCCCACCTCGTACTCCACCCGCCCGCTCTCGATGCGGCTGTAGTTCAGCAGGTCGTTGATGATCCCCAGCAGGTGCCGCTGGCTGTCGCGAATGCGGCCGATGAACTCCTGCTGCCCCTCGTTCACCGGGCCGCGCACCTCCATCTCCAGCAGCTCCGCGTAGCCCCCGATGGCGTTCAGCGGGGTGCGCAGCTCGTGGCTCAGCGTGCTCAGGAATTCCGTCTTGGCCCGGCTGGCCGCTTCCACCTCGGCCAGGCGGCGGGTGTCGGCCAGGGCGCGCTGCTCGTTGCGGCGCCGGTCGGTGAGGTCGCGCGTCACCTTGGCGAACCCGGCCAGTTCGCCGTGCTCGTTGCGCAGCGCGGTGATGATCACGTTGGCCCAGAAGTGCGTGCCGTCCTTGCGCACCCGCCACCCCTCGTCCTCAAAGCGGCCGTGCGCCTCGGCCTCGCGCAGCTCCCACGCGGGTTTGTCGGCGGCCAGGTCTTCGGGGGGATAGAAGATGGAAAAGTGCCGGCCCAGGATCTCGTCGGCGCGGTATCCCTTGATGGCCTCGGCGCCCGCGTTCCAGGTCGCGATGTGGCCGCCGGGATCCAGGGCAAAGATGCCGTAGTCGCGTACGCTCCCCACCAGCAGGGTGTACAGGCGCTCGTCGGAAACCCGCAGGTGGGGCGCGCGGCGGCGGTCCGGAAAGGGGAGCGCGACGGCGGGATCCGCTCTGGGTTCAGCCATGCAGCAGCGACGGATGGGAGAGATTCATGGCCGGCGATCGGGGGAAACGAACCATGGCGGACGCTTCTCTGCCCGGCAAGGTCCAGACCGCGGATGGACGCGGCGCTCCCTCGCACGCTGTCGAGAAGCCTGATTCTGGCCGCGCGCCGGAGTTCTGGCTCCGACAGAACGTGCCGCGCCGCGGTTCCTGTCCAACGGCGCCGCGGGGCGCAGCCGCACTCTGCTGCCACGGTTGATACGGAGCATGCGCGGCTGAACGCGGATGCCACCCGGGCCGCGGTCTCGGGGCCGGGGATGCGGCAGGATTCGCCGACTCGCCGCGGTCCACCGGCGCCGGGATGACGGCGTAGCCGATCGATGAGGATGACCATCGTGTCGAGCGATCGGACGACGATCCCGATCACCGGTGCGCGCGACCACGCTCCGGACTCTGGGTGTCAGGCCAACCGGCTCAGTCCGCCGGGCCGCGGACGACTTCCAGGTTGAAGCGCACCAGCAGGGCGTGCAGTTCGCGGGCGGACTCGGGCGAGATCATGGGCTGGTCGGGAAAGGAGCGCGGCAGATCCATCCCGTGCAGCAGCCGGCGCGCGGCCACGCTCACCAGCACGGGGCGGGACAGGTCCAGTGCCTCTACCGCCCCCCGGTCCGCCGCCAGCACCGTGCGCAGCCCTTCCGTGCACACCTCTCCCGCCACCAGCCGGATGCGCTCGGCAAAGAGCGGGTCCACGCACACCACCGTCAATCCGCCCTGTGACAGCGTCCGCTGCACCTCGCGGATGAACTGCGGGTTGATGCAGATGACGACCAGGGGCACGCCCAGTTGCGCGGCGGCCTCGTGCAGTTCCGCCGCGTGGAAGGCGGTGGTGGCGATGAAGTCCGCGCCGCGCGCCTCGCGCGGCGGCCCGCCCTGCGCGGAGCGGGAGCCGAAGTGCTCGGCGGTGCAGGAGCACACCTCGAAGCCGAAGTCGTCGCGCAGCTCCGCGCCAATGGACTCCACCTGGTCCACGGTGGATTCCAGAAAGGCGCACCTGACCACCCGCGCCGCCGTGCACTCCCGCGCAAAGGCGGACAGGCTGGCCGCGGGAATGCGACGGTGCCACGCCTCGCGCAGCACGTCCACGAACCACCCGGCGGTGTCGGCGAGCACGCGCCCGCCCACGCGCTCCTGCGGCGCCACGAACACGCCGGAGCGGCCACGCACCTGCACCAGTCCCTTCCGCTCCAGCGCCGCGTACGCCCGCGCGACGGCGCGCAGGTCCGAGCCCACCTCGTCGGCCACCTCGCGGTAGCTGGGCAAGCGGTCGCCCGCGCTCAGGCGGCCCACGTGGATCCCCGCGACGATCCTGCCCCGGATCAGCTCCTCCAGCGAATCCTCCGCGCCGGCGGCGCCTGCCCTGCGCCTCATCCCGGGGTCTCCTGTGTGTCTGGTGCGCGACTCTGCGGCAACAGTCCGTAAGCACCTCGCATACCAGAAGAAGTCAGGGAATAGGGAATAGGGAATAGGGAATAGGGGAACTGCAACAGAAGGGGGTCAGGCAGAGACGGGGAGACACAGAGACAAAGGGTATTCCTCTTCGTTTTTCCTCCTCTGTGTCTCCGTGCCTCTGTTGGAGATAAGGTCTTCTGTGCTTCCTCATTCAAGGCGCGCCGCTTGCGCAGGGGACCGCCCGCTTCGGACAGACCTTGGACTCAAAGGAGTTTGGATGAGATTGAAGCTGAAGCCGCTCAAGCAGCAGGTCATCGTCATCACGGGCGCCGACAGCGGGATCGGGCTCGCCACGGCGCGCATGGCCGTGCGCAAGGGCGCCCGCGTGGTCCTCACCTCCCGCAACCCGCGTGCGCTCTCCGCCATCGCCGCCGAGCTGCGCGCCGCCGGCGGACAGGTGGCCTGGCACGCCTGCGACGTGGCCGACACCGCCGCCATGCGCGACCTGGCCGAGGTGGCCGTGAACGCCTTCGGCGGCATCGACACCTGGGTGAACAACGCGGGCGTCAGCATCTACGGCGAGATCGAGCGCACCCCTGTGAACGACGTGCGCAGGCTGTTCGAGACCAACTACTTCGGCGTGGTGAACGGCTCGCTGGCCGCGCTGCCCCACCTGCGGCGCCACGGCGGCGCCCTCATCAACGTGGGGAGCGTCCTGTCCACCGCGGCCATGCCGCTGCAGGGGCACTACGCGGCCAGCAAGCACGCGGTCAAGGGCTTTACCGACGCGCTGCGGCAGGAACTGGGGCACCACGGCGCGCCCGTCGCCGTCACCCTCATTCGCCCCGCGGCCATCGACACGCCGTACACCGAGCACGCGCACAGCCATCTGGAGGGCGCCGACCCCGACGTTCCGCCGCCCGTCTACTCGCCCCGCGTGGTGGCCCGCGCCATTCTGGACTGCGCGCGCCGGCCGCAGCGCGAGGTGCTGGTGGGCGGCGCCGCGCGGCAGATGGAGATCATGCAGGAGATATCGCCCCGCGCGTACGACGCGTACGTGAGCAGCGTGGCGTGGGAGCAGCAGCGCGCCGAGCCGGGGAGCAAGCGCCGCAACGAGGCCCTGTACGCGCCCTCCATCTCCGGCAACGAGCGCGGCGACTACGGCGGCCACGTGATGCGGACGAGCGCCTACACCCGCACCGCGCAGCATCCCCTGCAGTCGCTGATGACCGTGGGCGCCATCGCGGCGGGCGCGTGGCTGCTTTCCCGCTCCGGCGTGCTGGGGCGCGTGGACGACGCCGTCCGCACCCGGCTCACCGGCCGCTCCCCGTCGGACGAGGGCGACGCGACCATGGCGCGCGCCAACCGGCAGATGCGCCACGTGCTGCGCCACCTGGAAAGCATGGGCGGCAAGCCGATTGAAACGCTCACGCCCGAAGAAGCGCGCCGCCAGCCCACCCCGGCCGAGGCCGTGGTGGCGCTGCTGCGCAAGCACGGCAAGAGCACGGAGCCGGAGCCCGTGGGGCGCGTGGTGGAGCGCACCATTCCCGGCCCCGGCGGCGACATCCCCGTGCGCATCTACACGCCGGAAGGCCGCGGGCCCTTTCCCGTCATCGTCTACACGCACGGCGGCGGCTGGGTGATCGCGACCAATGACACCTACGACAGCTCGGCGCGCGCGCTGACCAACGCCACGGACGCCATCGTGGTCTCGGTGGAGTACCGCAAGGCGCCGGAGAACCGCTTTCCCGCCGCCCACCAGGACGCGTTCGCCGCGTACCACTGGGTGCTGCAGAACGCGGCGGAGCTGGGCGGCGACGCCGAGCGCGTGGCGGTCGCGGGCGAGAGCGCGGGCGGCAACCTGGCGCTCGCCACCGCCATCCTGGCGCGCGACAACGGGCTGCCGCTGCCGCTGCACGTGCTGGCCGTGTACCCCATCGCCAGCGGGCGCACGGACTCGCCGTCGTACCTGGAGAACGCGGACGCCAAGCCGCTCAACCGCCCCATGATGCAGTGGTTCCTGAACCACTACGCGGGTTCGTCCGACAAGGCGCTGCACCCGCTCATCTCGCTGGTGGATGCGGACCTGCGCGGGCTGCCGCCGGTCACCATCATCAACGCGGAGATCGATCCGCTGCGCAGCGACGGCGAGCGGCTGGCGGAAGGGCTGCGCGCGGCCGGGGTGCCCGTGATTCACCACATGCACAACGGCGTGACGCACGAGTTCTTTGGGATGGGCGCCGTGGTGGGCGACGCCAACAAGGCGGTGAAGCAGGCCGCGCACAACCTGCGCGCCGCCCTGAAGGCCCCCGCGCACGTCTGACCGCGCGGTGGCGCAGAACGGGCCGGGAGGCGGTGATCGCCTCCCGGCCCGTTCTGTGGGGAGCATCCGGAGCGCGCAGGTACGGATCAGACTTGGGCACCGTGCTCGTGGCCAGCGATGTGGCAGGATCCTTTCGGCTCGCTGCAGTCCACGGCGCAGAAGAGACTACGCCGTCGCCGCTCGCCTGTGACGACGGGGGCTTTCTGAGCAACACCTCAGGGGGGGTTGAGAAACCCACTTTCCTGCCGCTTCGGCGCGTGAGTGTCATCCTGAAGGAGCAGCGCACTGAGCCGTCCACTCACGCCAGAGCCTGTGCGACGGAAGGATCCCGGACCGAAGCATCCGTGTGGCCGCTGCCCGGCGCGACTTCCCCCGGCCTCCTCGCGGCGTACGCGGGTCGGGAGCGCGCCACGCAGCCTGTCGTGCGTCGGCTGCCGTGGGGCGGGATTCTTCAGTCGGCGCCAGAGTTGGAGCACCGGATCGGCCCCGCCGGCGCCTCCCTCAGAATGACACTCACAGGCCGAGGCGCTACCACAAGCGTGTTTCTCAACACGCTCTCAGGGAGGCGGGCATCCGTCGGCCAGCACCTGGTTCGCCCTGTCCACGATGGGCTGCACGTCCCGCCCCCTCGTCGCCTGGTCAAAAACGTAGCGGAAGTGGTCCACCAGCAGCGCCTTGCGGATGGCGGAGCCGGGGGCGGCATCGATCTCCCGGCGCGACCGCGCCGCCAGCGTGCGCAGCGCGTCCGCGCCCGGCGGGCGAGGGGTCGCCGCAAGCGCCGCCCGCAGCGTGGGGGAGGAAGTCCGCTGCGTGAACAGATCCACGATCACGAGGCAGGTGACGCTCCGGTGCAGGCGCGCCCGCACGCCGGCCGGGAGCGGAGTTCCGTCGGAGTCGCTGGTCAGGTGCCCCTCGATCCGGGCGAAGTCGGCGCGCGTGTTCAGGTACTGCATCTGCGTGGCGCGCACGCCGCACTCCGCGGTCCACAGTGCTCGCGCCGCGGCTCCCGGCAATATGCCCCCGTTCGTCCCTTCCAGCCCGCTGCGCGCCGTGTCCACCGCGGCCCGCCGCTG
>NZ_DASVTX010000121.1:0-17369 GCF_036387355.1 Longimicrobium sp. | reverse complement strand
CGCCGCGGCCGCCGCACGCCGGGCGATGCCTGGCTGGTGGAACTGCTGCCGTCGGGCGGCCATCCGTACCGCGATCCCGGGGCGGACGAGGTGCGCCGGGCGCTCCTCACGTGGGAGCGCGCGCTCACCCGGCCCGCGTCGGGGCTGCGCACCTGCTTCCGCCTCTCGCCCCCGGGCGAGGTGGATGAAGCGGACGACACCACCGATCTGGAGATCGGCGAGGAATCCGTCCGGCCCGCGGCGGACGCAGTGGTCGAGCCTGCGGGTGACTGGCGGCTGGAAGTGCTGCTACAGGCAGTGGATGAGCCGAGCCTGCTGGTGCCGGCCGCGCAGGTGTGGCGCACGCAGGGTCCGCTCACGGTCTTTCGCCGCGTGCTGGACGATCCGCAGGAACAGCTGCTTGGCGACCTGGGGCGCGCCCTGCGGCTCGTGCCCGATCTGGCGCCGGTGCTGCGCAGCCCCCGGCCGAGCGGGATGACGATGGATGCGGACGGCGCCTACCGCTTTCTGCGCGAGGCCGCGCCGGCGCTCTCGCAGGCCGGCTTCGGCGTGCTGGTGCCGGGATGGTGGACGCGTCCCGCCGCGCGGCTCGGCGTAAAGCTCAAGGCCACCCCCTCCGCGGGGAGTGCGGCGGAGCGGCGGGTGGGGATGGACACGCTCTGCGCCTTTGACTGGCAGGTGTCGCTGGGCGGCGAAACGCTGTCCGCGGACGAGTTCCGGGCGCTGGCGGCCATGAAGGTGCCGCTGGTGCGCGTGCGCGGCGCGTGGGTGGAGCTCAAGCCGGGCGAGGTGGAGGCGGCGCTGCGGATGTTTGACCGCGGCCGGGGCGGCACCATGACCGCCGCGGAGGTGCTGCGCCTGGCCATGGGCGCCGACGCGCCCGACGAGCTGCCGCTGGAGAGCGTGGAGGCGGAGGGCTGGCTGGGCGAGCTGCTGGCGTCCGACGGCGACGCCCGGGTGACGGACGTGCCGGCGCCCGCCGGCTTCGTGGGCGAGCTGCGCCCGTACCAGCTGCGCGGGCTGTCGTGGCTGGCGTTCCTGGACCGCCTGGGCCTGGGCGCCTGCCTGGCCGACGACATGGGGCTCGGCAAGACGGTGCAGCTCCTGGCCCTGCTGCTCGCCGAGCGCGGCGATGCGGACGCGGCCACCGCGCCCACGCTGCTCGTCTGCCCCATGTCGCTGCTGGCCAACTGGCACCGCGAGGCGGCGCGCTTTGCCCCCGGGCTGCGGGTTCATGTGCATCACGGCACGGCGCGCGCGGATGCGGACGCGCTGCAGGCGACCGCGCTGGCCAGCGACCTCGTGCTGACCACCTACGCCCTCGCCGGGCGCGACCAGGAAGCGCTGGCGGCAGTCGGCTGGGGGCGCGTGGTGCTGGACGAGGCGCAGAACGTAAAGAACTCCGCCGCCCGCCAGGCGCAGGCCGTGCGCACCTTCCGCGCGCCGCGGCGCATCGCGCTCACCGGCACGCCGGTGGAGAACCGTCTGGCGGAGCTGTGGTCCATCCTGGACTTCCTGAACCCCGGCCTGCTGGGCACCGCGGCCGACTTCCGCCGCCGCTTCGCCACGCCCATCGAAAAGCACCGCGACGCAGATCGCGCGGCGCAGCTTCAGCGCCTCACGCGGCCGTTTGTGCTGCGGCGGCTCAAGACGGACCAGAGCATCATCCGCGACCTTCCCGCCAAGCACGAGATGAAGGTGTTCTGCACCCTCACCCGCGAGCAGGCGTCGCTCTACCAGGCCACGGTGGACGAGATGCTGCAGCGCGTGGAGCAGAGCGAGGGCATCGAACGGCGGGGCCTGGTGCTGGCCACCCTGCTGCGCCTGAAGCAGGTGTGCAACCATCCCGCGCACCTGCTGGGCGACCGCTCCGCGCTGGCGGGGCGCTCCGGAAAGCTGGAACGCCTGGAGGAGCTCGTCGCCGAGGTGCTGGCGCTGGGCGACCGCGCCCTCATCTTCACGCAATTCGCGGAGATGGGGCGCCTGCTGCGCCAGCGGCTGGAGGAGCGCTTCGCCCGCGAGGTGCCCTTTCTGTACGGCGGAACGACGCGGGCCGCGCGCGACGCAATGGTGGCGCGCTTCCAGGCGGGCGACGGGCCGCCCGTGCTCCTGCTCTCGCTCAAGGCCGGGGGCACGGGGCTGAACCTCACCGCGGCCAGCCACGTCATCCACTTCGATCGATGGTGGAACCCCGCCGTGGAGGACCAGGCCACCGACCGCGCGTTCCGCATCGGCCAGCGGCGCGACGTGCAGGTGCGCAAGCTGATCTGCGCCGGCACGCTGGAGGAGCGCATCGACGAGATGATCGAGGACAAGAAGAAGCTCGCCGCGAGCGTGCTGGGCTCGGGCGAGGCGTGGCTCACGGAGCTCTCCACCGCCGAGTTGCGGCGCGTGGTGGCGCTGGGCGACGAGGCCCGGGGATGATGGAGGACGTGCGATGAGCGATTGGTGGGAGTACGACAACGGCCCGCGCCGCCCCGCGCGTGACGGCGTTCGCGCGCGCAGCCAGCAGGGGCCCATCGGCGAGAGCTGGTGGTCGCGGCGCTTTCTGCATGCGCTTGCGCAGGTCGCTGACACCTCGCGCCTGGGGCGCGGCCGCAGCTACGCGCGCAGCGGACAGGTGATGCGCCCGACCGTGAAGCCCGGGGTGGTCACGGCCTCCGTCCAGGGGACGAGCTATACGCCGTACGCCGTGCGCATCACGCTGACGCCGTTCACGGACGAGGAGTGGGAGCAGGCGGAGGGCGAGCTCGCCGCGCAGGCGCTGTTCCTGGCGGCGCTGCTCGCGGGGGAGATGCCGCGCGACGTGGAGCAGGCGTTCGCCGCGGCGGGGCTGCACCTCTTTCCCGCGTCGCCCGCGGAGTTGGCGAGCGCCTGCTCGTGCCCGGACCCGGCCAACCCGTGCAAGCACATCGCCGCCGTCTACTACATCCTGGCCGAAGCGTTCGACGCGGATCCCTTTCTGGTGCTCGCTTGGCGCGGCCGTCCGCGCGAGGTGCTGCTGGAGCGCCTGCGCGAGCTGCGCGCCGCCGCCATCGCCGCCGAGGACGCCGCGGCGGCAGAGCACGCTGACGATGCCTCCGCCGCGCCGGAGGTGGAGCGAGCCGCAGCCGCACTGCCGGATCCCGCGGCAGAGGCGCCGCGCGCGGGCGGCTTCTGGACCGCCGGCCCGGAGCTCTTCGGCTTCCGCTACGCGCCTGCGGCCCCCGCGGTGCCCGACGCCGTGATCCGGCAGCTCGGCCCGCTCCCCGACGCCGCGGGCGGCGGCCCCGTCGCGGACGCGCTCACCACCGCCTACCGCCTGTTCACCGCCGCCGCCGAGGCCCGCGCCTTCGGCGAGGTGCCGGGCGCGCCAACGACCGATGGCTCACCCCGCCCGGGCAGTCACTGAAGACCATGCGCGCGGCCACTCTGGCTCGTAGCCGTCCTTCCCGCAGCCTTGCCTCTCTCGTTCTTTGCGGCGCGTTGCGTAGTGGCGGAGTGGTCCATGAGTCGTGGCGATATGCTCTCCTCGCAGGCTCGGGTGCTCCATCGAACAGTCTGCCGGACGGATTCAAGAACTCCGGCTGGCGCCTCCGCAGGGTGTGAACACGCCATTCCGCCTCACGCTGTTTCTTGATAACATGCGTTACACGAGCGCGATCCCGACGTGGCGCGTGGATACGCGCGTAGCGCCGCGACAGCACGCCTCGGATCGGGTTGCGTCGGTGTGGCTTATTGGCGCTTGACGTTCGGGGGCTCGCATATTATCTGGATTGGAGCGCATTCCGCATACAGCCACGACGGGGCGGAGTTCGCCGGCATCCCGTCCACTAAACAACAAGTTAGGCCCCCAGCAAACCAATCGAATGGCACACCGCGTCAGCGACAGCTTCGATGAGCATCTTCACGCGCTCGGCAGTCTCGTGGTGAACTTCAACTCCGTTGAGCACGCCTTACAGCGGATCGCATGGCTATTGATCAACCCGCGCGATAATCGTCCGGGACAAATCGTGCTCAATGCCATTGGGGTTGCAAGAGTTGAAGACCTCGTTGAGGCGCTTGGCTCTCACTTGGTCCAGCCGGTACCCGTGAGGGACCGTATAGTCTCGGCCATCACGGAGTGCCGTCGTATTCGGACACAAAGAAACGACTATGTCCATGCGATGTGGCGTGTTCCGAATGACGCCACAGACCTATCCGCGGTTGAAGCCGTGAAGGTGCCGACGCGGAAGACACCGGATTACCGCGTTGTCGATGCTACAGCCTCAGCAGAACCCATAAGCGCTGTCGTTCGGGCCGCATTCGAGCTATCCGAGCAGCTTGAGCAGCTGTTTGCTGAGCTCTCCGGTAGCTCTCCACGCCCCGAGGCCTAACAATCGGCTGCAGCGGATGCGGGGCCTTGCATACTTTCGGGCGGGTGGAAGTCTTGCGCGCCGGCCCCGCACCCCTGACCCTTGTGTCGTTAGGCCGCTGGGCAAGCATCGCGGCAGCCGCAGGCGTTTCGTTCTAGCCTCCATCCCGCGCCCAGCTCCATGCGTCGTTCCGCCTCACCATCCAATCGTACCCCTTCGTGCCGCGTCTTGATACTCGCCTAGAGTCCGAGGCCGCTGAGTTCCTCGTGCTCGGGCACATGCTCCTTCAGCGCATTCCCACGTACAAGACGTACACCAACATGCCGGGGTACGATCTGGTTGCTACGGCGCCCGAGCACAACTCCTCAGCTCGCATCCAAGTTAAGAGCCGCTGGCGGACGAATGCACCTGGCTTCCCGCTTCAGAGCCTCGACTGCGACTTCGTTGTCTTCGTGCGGCTTAACCGGGGCAGCAAGGACGGTCGCGCCAAGGTTCTGGACCCAGACTATTTCGTGTTTCCTATTTCTCTCCTGCGTGATGTTCCGCGGTCGGTAAGCTGGAACAAGCTAATGCTGAAACATGTGCCCGACTGGGAATCTTACCGCAACCGGTGGGATCTCGTTCAGTCGTTTCTGCGGCGTCCCGCTGCTACGGCGCCGGCAGACGATGGGATCGAACCGTAATCGCAGTCCCCGGCGGCCTAACAATCGGCTGCAGGGGATGCGGGGCCTTGCATATTTTCGGGCGATGATAGTTTTGCGCGGCGGCCCCGCACCACTGACCCTTGTGTCGTTAGGCCGCCGACGAAGAATTTTCACCAGGACGACACCAATACACCCATGCCGATACAAGCCGCCAAGGATCCCAACCGCAATGCGAGCCTCAATCCGGCTCTAAATGCGAGCATCAATCCGCACCATAACGCGAGTCTCAATCCCGCGTACAACGCCTCGCTGAACCCGGCATACAACGCTTCGTTGAATCCGGCCTACAACGCGTCGCTGAATCCGGCGTACAACGCCTCAATCAATCCAGCCTATAACGCCACGCTGAATCCGGCGTACAACCCGTCGGTTGACCCGAGTCGGAATCCGTCCATTAACCCCCGTCGTAATCCGAGCTTCGCCGGGCCGTTTGTTTGGGACCTAGACCATCAAGTTGAGGGTTTCCTCGTCAAGGCGTCCGACGACACCTATCTGATCTACTCGATGGAGCTGAAGCGCAGCGGATTGGCGGTCAGAAATGGGAAGAATGGATTTCATCTCGTGGATACTAACGGGCGCTGGACAGGCTATCTCGTACCGGACGGGCAGGGCGGCTTCCTGCGCTTCGCACCGAATGCGACCTGGACGGGCCTTGTTGCGTAGTGCACGAGACAAAGTCCGATTGAGGGCAGGCCAGCCTCAGCTACGGCCTAACAATCGGCTGCAGGGGATGCGGGGCCGTCCATGCTTCCGTGCGAGATGAAAGGCTTGCGCGCTGGTCCCGCTCCCCTGACCCTTGTGTGGTTCGGCAACACAGCCCACCCCTGGAGCGCCCAGGGAGCCAATCGGAAGAAGTCTCGGTTCTGGACCACCCATCGTAGTGCCGCTATCTTCCTCTTCCCGACGATGCTCGTTCTTCCCCAGAATCAGTTTGCCCGCCGAAAGACCAATGCAGCTTAAGCGAATATACCCGCAGTTGCTGCCGGTGTGGAAAGATGAAGCCACCGCAGAGTGTCGTGCAGCCAAACTCTTCTATGTTTACAGCGGCCGCAATGCATGGCACTCTACGTGGGTACAGAAGTACCGTGAGGGGTGCATGCATACCACATGGCATAGCGCCGCACAGTACGCAGAGAGAAACCGCGTGCAGGGTTCTGTCTTCTATATCGAAGAGCGACCTGCACTCGTCTTTCGTGGTCGTGAAGCAACGCTGTTCGTGACGCAGATCAACTGCCCAGCACCGTTGACAGAGTTCACCAGTGAATCCTCATCAACTGAGCGATACGCTGTTCAACCGCAGGATACTCTCAGAAACCCGCTGGAGCCCGCCGTACCCCTCAAGGACGTCGCGCTAGCGTTTGTGCCACACAGTCGGTATTGGCGCAAACGCCCGCCGCAAGAAAACTCCGTGATGCTTCTCATCCCGAATGGTCCGCTCGGATTGCTGGCTGACCCTACAAGCACGTTGGCTCTGCGGAAGTCCTACTCTTCTGGCCCGCGATACATGCTGGGCTGGACGAACCAGGATGCGAGGTGTCGGAGCGAGGCAGTGCTGGCCCTTGCCGCTGAAGCCCGTGACATTCGTGAGCGCCTCAGACCAGACGAGGTCTAATCGTGAGCGCAATGACCAACTTGGCGCCGCAGGTGAAGGGCATCTCGTGCAGTTCGGGGCTTTCTAGAATTTCGCCGGACGTGAGTCTTGCGCGCCGCCCCTCACTCAGGCACCGTGCCGAACCAGGCGTTGCAGGCGGCGTGCGGCCGGGCATTGTTTCTGAGTAGATTGCGGCGAGACCGCACGCGCCTGAACTCGGTCGTTAGGCCTAGCACCCAGCGGAAGCGAGACCCTTTTCTTCTCCCAATAGGGTGAGGCAATGAAGAAATGCCGCGAGTGCGGTGAGCAGATTCCCGAATCGGCACGCAAGTGCTCAAAGTGCGATGCCTACCAGGACTGGCGACACATCTTCGGGTTCGGGACCACTACGCTATCCTTGCTAGTGGCCCTGTTCTCCGTCCTCACCGTCGCGGTCCCTGTGCTAGAGCGGGCGTTCACCCCGACGTATGAGGCCGTGACAGTCCGGGTGGTAGCGCAACGGTTCGAGCCTTCCCTTCAGAAAAACGTCCTGGTGATTCTCCTCGCAAATGGCGGGACAGTGAAGGCTTTTGTCTCTCCGAACGCAACCCTGTTCGCGAACAAACGTCGGGGTGCATATGGTGTTGACATGTTACCCACCGCGCCTCAGGGCGGAGCAAACGGCTCCACGACCTCAGATCTTGCAAATCTCCTAGTTGGGCCTTCCGACCAACGAATGCTCTTCGCAGCACACCCTGAAAGCGCTCCCGCATTAGCTAACTCAGATGCGAATGATACGTGCGAGCTAGTGATCTCTGTATATAGAATCGATGGAATCAAGCGAGAGGATACACACAAGTACCCTTGCTTCAATCCTGGACTGATAGCGAGTTAGCCGATTCGGTGCTAATGGGTACTTGGAGCGAGGATATCCGGCAGTTCAGAACGTGATCCGCTACGTGCGTAGCGACTGGACGCCTATAATATGAACAGGCGCGCCACCATGCGCCGGCCTAACAATCGGCTGCAGGGTATGCGGGGCCGGGCATGTTTTCGGCCGGACGCAAGGCTTTGCGCGCCGGCCCCGCACCCCTGACCCTTGTGTCGTTAGGCCGCTGGGCAAGCATCGCGGCAGCCGCAGGGGAACGCTCCCGCGGCTGCCGTGTGCTTCATCCTGGTTCGTCTCAGGCGGCGAGGCGTTGCACCACCTCTCGTGCGCCCTTCCAGTAGGTAGCTCGCCAACCGAGTTGAGCAGGAGTTCGGATCTCAGGCCGCTGAGTTTTTGCGACAGGAGTACGAACGTGTGCGCCCGGCAGCGGAGGCAGTCCTCGAGCACCAGCACAAGCTGTTGACCTATCCCCGCCCGAGTGTACTGACCGGAACCGAACTCCCAGACGTGACGGTGGGGGTGATCGAGACCTGCTTGGGTGGCATAGATGCGCGCCCAGCCGCATCCATGCCTCCAGCCCCGCGGCTCCGTAGCTGAACTCGGCCGTTAGCCCGCGAAACGAGACGAATCCCGATGCCGCAATCTCGCGATGAGTGGGACAAAGTCTATCTCTCGAATCACGCTGCTCGCTTCACGCGCCCGCAAGCATGGTTCGAGTCCGCAATAGAGTTGGTAGCGGCCGCGGAGGCTCTCAGCCCTCGGCGTTTCGGTCGCATCTGTCCGCCAGTATCGCTTGCCGCCGGAGGCGAACGCCCACCGCTCCGCTCCAGCTGGTTGGGCGAAGGTGCTTTCCCGCTTAGCGAGAACTCGGATTCGTGAGCTGGCCGAACTCGCGGATGAGCTGGAAATCCAGCCGTAGCAAGCAAGTCCTCACGCGTACTCTAATGTTTCCTTGTGAGCGCGCCTCAATTCGTGCAAAATGGCACGTGGAGGGCGCGAGCTCTAGCAGATAGACCTGCCTGTTCGTTGCTCCGCGCACTCCCGATTCGTCTTACCTTAACTTGGGAGGGCCATATGATGATGAGCGCCGCAGAGTTCTTTGTTCGCAAGCAGTCTCCACGGCAGGGCACCTGCTTCGTTCTGATGCCGTTTACCGATGCTCTCACGTCCGTGTATGAGCACGGCATCAAGCCCGCCGTTGAGCAGATGGGAATGCAGTGCAAACGTGCAGACGAGCTATACACCACCCAAGGGATTCTCGGAGACGTGTGGGAGGCGATTCAGTCTGCTGAAATCGTTATTGCGGATCTGACAGGGAAGAATGCGAATGTAATGTATGAACTCGGATTGTGCCACGCGCTTTGGAAACGTGTTGTGCTTCTCTCCCAAAACAGGGACGATATTCCCTTCGATTTACGACAGTGGCGAGTTATCTGGTACGATTTTTCTTTCTCCGGCGCGGCACGTTTGAAGGACGATCTGCATCGCGCGATTACAGCCTTGAGACAGGAGCAGGTGACCGAGAGTGAGATGATCCCACTGAAATCAGTTCGGGTTCCAGGTCATATCGTCTCCCATCCTGCTCAATCGCCATATTCCCCTACGTCTTCGTCGTTTCCCCCCAAGAATGAAAGTGAGTGGCTGCACGGCGAAATCACAACGTGGAAAGCCGACGAACACTATGGGTTCATCCGGAGCGGAACCGAAGATTTTTTCTTTACGGCTCACGGACTATTCGCTGAGGATATGAATGTGCGCGAAGGAGCTCCGGTAATCTTCACGCCAGCTGACCCTTATCCAGGGAAGCGTAATCGGCGTGCGTTGAAGGTGTTCGTGCACGGATATGAAATGCGCGGACGCGTTTCTCGCGCACCAACCCCGGATGGTCGCTATGGTTTCGCTGAGATTGAGGGGCAGCGCAAAGAGCGACACAGCCTCTTCTTCATCCCCAAGTTGGGTGAGAGAATAGAACGCGGCGAGATCGTCGAATGCACGATTTGCGACAGTCCCAAGGGACCGGTGGGAAAGGACGCGCATGTCGTGACCGCTCGAGCGTCCGCAGCATCTGTTTCGAGCGTGGATGTTGATGCGGATGGAGAAATTGAGGAGGAACTGATCTGAATATTCCGAAGCGGTAGCGCGGCCTAACGATTCGGCTGCATGGGATGCGGGGTCGGGCATGCTTTCGGCCGGACGAAAGTCTTGCGCGTCGGCCCCGCACTCCTGACCCTTGTGTCGTTCGGCCGCAGTCCGACGATTGACTCCGGTGGCTTACAACCTTCGCACCCCCTTGATTCCCATGCACACGACCATCTACCACGTTCTCCTTCGTGCCTTTACAGGCGCATTGCTCGCCCTCTCCGTCACGTCTGTTCCAGCAACTGCACAAGTTCGTTGGCTTGCCTATCACGAGAACGCCGGCGCCCCCGCTCTCTTCAGGCAAGTGCAATGGGACAGCATCGCGGCCGTAATTTTCGATGCCAACGGCGTTTCTTCAACAGCGGGAACCCAAACCGCACAGATATTCACGAGCGACCGTGGTACGTTGCGGCTGCTTGGCACCGTTCTGATGCCTGAGCGAACGTATAGTGACCTCCGCGGCCTTATTGCGTCGCAGAGCACGCGGTGGTTACCTGCACTCGTAACGCGGAACGGCAGCCCCTACCGAAACCTGAAGGCATATGTAGACATCGATCGCGCAGCATCCATCGGCGTGCGGCCGGCGCGAGACGAAAACAGTGTCGTTCACGCGGACGCATATATCATCATGTTCAATGGCAGTGGACCGCAACATCCTGTTTTCGCCGTTGTAGATGCTGACCGAGCCAAGGTCACGGCGCGCATTGATACGAGTGTCAGACCATAGGCTTGTTGTATCAATTGGGTCACTTCCACCGTTCGAAAGAGACGTTCACCTCGGCGGGTGCGGCCTAACAGTCGGCTGCAGGGGATGCGGGGCCGGCATGTTTTCGGCCGGAGGAAAGTCTTGCGCGACGGCCCCGCACCCCTGACCCTTGTATTGTTCGCCGACGCATCGGCGCCTTAACATCGTCCGGGGATCACTCTGCCATGCGGGAAACGGCACCATCGAACGCATCGGCTCGCGGCAAGAGCGACGCACGGCTCCACTTCGTTTTGCTGTCCCTGATCTCCGGCCTGTGGTGCGTAACGGTTATCCTGGCCTTTGTTCCCAACAACCGCCTTCACGACCTGGGACTTGGTAGTGCGGTCGCGATCGACCTCACGGCGGGCGCCCTCTTCGCCCTGTTAATCGCGATTCTCTCGATCCGTCACCGCGAAACCTGCCCCTCCCGTGTCCTCTTCGCGCTTGTGCAAGTGCTCGCGTGGGGCCACTCGATCGGAATTTGGCTCCTCATTTTCATTGGTGCCTTTGTCGCCCTTCTGCAAGGCGGCGTTTGATACAACTGGCTGACACTCACGGCGTCTTCTGCTTTGGCGCAACGTGAATTGTGTTATCATCTGTCCTCATTCGGCGGGTAAGTATCATTCTGTACTCGGCAGGGCAGGCGGTCACAATCGGTGATATCGAGCGGCATGCCATTGAAGGTACCGGGCGCGAGCCTCCGTCAACAACGCGGCGGGCGCGGAGGACGGAGCCGGGGTGGAGGCACGCACGTCCGAGGTTCAGCATCCGCACCTCACGCAGGTGTCTGCCTAACGTGAGTCTATAGATTGGAGGGTTATCATCGACTGACGGCTCGGAGCGCGGCTGGTATTTGGATCAGGGTGTATTCCCGGCCTGCGCGACGTTAGATCGGCGTGTCCGTCAACCACTAACACCAGGTCAGGTGGATTCCGTCCACTGTGTCCGCGTCCGCACCTTTCTGATGATCGAACGTGGCTTCGGTGTCTGACTACCCGATTCTGCTCTTCGCTGATCGCGCCGCGTTCCGGGCGTGGCTCAGCGAGCATCATGCGTCACAGCGCGGGCTCTGGCTGCGGATTGCAAAGGCCGCATCGCCGCTCCAGTCCGTGACCTACGCGGAAGCGCTGGATGTGGCGCTCTGCTTCGGCTGGATCGACGGGCAGAAGAAGACGTATGACGCGGATACGTTCCTCCAGAAGTTCACTCCGCGGCAGAAGCGGAGTCCCTGGTCAAAGCGGAACCGCGAGCACGTGGAGCGGCTGGTCGCGGCGGGCGAGATGCACCCCGCCGGGCTGGCCGCCGTTGAAGCGGCCAAGGCGGACGGCCGCTGGGACCGCGCCTACGATTCAGCGACCACGGTGACGGTGCCGGACGACTTCCAGGCGGCACTCGCGGAGCATACGGAGGCGCAAGCGTTTTTCGAGACGCTCAAGGGCGCTAACCGATACGCGATTCTGTATCGGATTCATACGGCGGTCAAACCCGAGACGAGAGCGCGCCGGATCGCCGACTTCGTTGCGATGCTGCAGCGACGGGAGACGCTGCATCCATAGCGGCCGCACGCATCATCGCCGCACGTTGCGACTGTGTTGGCGCAAGACCAGGCTACGGACCAGAAGTGCCCGGCGCGATCTCCGCGCCGGGCACTTTCACGCTGTATGAACCGTCCCCGGCACGATCCCATGAGCGAGTCTCGCTTACTGACTGGTATACCCGCCGTCCACGCTGAGCAGTGCGCCGGTCATGAACCGGCAATCATCCGACAGCAGGAAGAGGACTGCCTTGCCGATCTCTTCGGGGGTTCCCAGGCGCTGGATCGGCTGGGCCGTGCGCAGCACCTCGTGGATCTGCTCGATGTCCATGCCGCTCATCTGGTGGAATCGCTCGATGGACGGCGTCAGCATGGGCGTGTCGATGGTGCCGGGGCAGATGCAGTTGACCCGCACGTTGTACGGAGCGTAGTCAATGGCGGTGCTCTTGGTGAGCTGCCCCACGGCGGCCTTGCTCATTCCATACACCGCGCTGGACCCCTTGCCCACGAACACCTGATCCGATCCCATCAGCACGACGTTGCCGTACCGCTGTTCGCGCATGATGGGGAGAACTTCCTTCAGTACGTAAAAGGGGCCCTTGAGGTTGATCGACAGAACGCGTTCGAACTCCTCGATGCTGGTGCCCTCGATGTCGGCGAACAGATGCACGCCGGCCGCGACGAAGAGGAGGTCGATCCTGCCTTCCTGGGCCACGATGTTCTGCACGCAGCGGCGCACCTGATCGTACTCCTGCACGTCACACGACTGGAACGCGGCGTCGGCAGTCGGCGTGATGTCGAGCACGTGCGTCCGGCAACCCTCGGCAGCCAGCAGGCGCACGGTGGCGTTGCCCATGCCAGACGATCCGCCCACCACCAGTGCCACCTTGTCGTTGAACCCGGTCCGTTCTTGCATGGAGATCCCTTCGTGGGGGTGCTGAGGCGGGCGGCGGAACGCCGTCGGGCCGGGTGGATGCGGATGGGCAGCGTGCGCGGGTTGACTCGCTCAGGTGAGCAGCAGCCGCGGCGGCCATTCGGCGCCATAGCCGGCTTCGAGGGCGGACCAGCCTTCTTCGCCCAGCACCACGCGCAGCTTGCGGGCGGAGCGGGCCAGGCGGCGCAGGTCGGCCACGCGGCGCGCGACGGGGACGGGGCCGCCGTGCACCACCGCCTTGTCGAAGTCCAGGATGTACACCTCGGGCGCCGTCTCGCGCTCCACCACCAGCAGGTTGCGCAGGTTCACGTCCGGGTGCGCCACGCCCGCCGCGTGCATCAGCGCGAGCTGGTGGCCAGCCTCGCGCAGCATCGCCGCGCGCCGCTCTCCCTCCGCCGCCTGCAGCCACGCCGCCGCGTCCTCCGCGCCAACGATCAGCAGCGTCGCCAGCATGGCCGTGTATCCCACCGTTCGCGGGTTCTCCACCGCGGCGATGATGCGGGCCGTCCGCACGCCGCCGGCCCGCGCCCGTTCCGTGGCGCGAAGCTCGTCGTACGCGCGGTTGCCACCGAAGTAGCGCGTGTGGTTGATGCGCGCCATCAATCCGCCGCGGCGGTAGCGACGGATGACGGCGCGCTCGCCGGTGGGAAGCACCACGACGGGGTGCGACTCGCGGCCACCGGCCAGCATCTCCGTCGCGGGCAGGCTCTTGCGCTCCACCAGCAGGCGCGCGCTGTCCTCGTACCCGGCGCGCACCAGCATGCGCGCGCCCTCGTGCTCCAGCGCCACGAATTCGGCCAGCGCGTGCCGCCCGGCGTAGTGTCTCCAGTTCATCCCGCCAAGGTGCTGCGGCGCTGCCCCCCGCGGCAAGGGCGTCCCCCCGCCATCCATCGTCCCCGCCACGCTTTCGCCCATCCCCCGGGGTTTGACCGCGTCCCCGCTGGACCGTAGCTTTCCCGCATGGCCGCTGCCGCGAAACGACTGCTCTGGGTAGACGACGAGATCGACCTTCTGCGCCCGCACCTGCTCTTCATGCAGGGGCGGGGGTACCACGTGGACGCCGCCAGCAACGGCGACGACGCCATCGAACTCGTCCGTGTGAACGGGTACGACCTGGTGCTGCTGGATGAGCAGATGCCGGGGCGCACCGGAATGGAGGTGCTGGACGAGATCCGGCGCCTCGATCCGCGCGTGCCCGTCGTCATGATCACCAAGAGCGAAGAAGACCGGACGATGACGGAGGCCATCGGCCGGCGCGTGGCGGACTACCTGGTGAAGCCCACCTCGCCCCGCCAGGTGCTCAGCGTCGTGACCCGGCTGCTGGAGGGCGGGCAGCTGCAGCAGCAGGTGACGGCGCGCGAGTTCACCCAGCGCTTTCGCGAGCTGCTGGGCGACCGCAACGCGCTGCGCGGGTGGCGGGAGTGGTGCCAGACGTACTCGGAGCTGGTGGATTGGGAGCTGCGCCTGCGCGACGCGGGCGAAACGGGGCTGTTGGCCTCGCTGGAAACGCTGCTGGACGACTTTCGCCGCGAGTTCTGCGAGTTCGTCTGCGACGACTACGGCCACTGGACGTCGGGCGACGAGAACCGTCCCCCGCTGTCCGTCGACGTCGTGCCGCAGTACCTGGCGCCGCTGCTGGGGCCGGACCGCACGGCGCTGTTCATCATCATCGACTGCCTGCGGCTGGACCAGTGGCGCTCGCTGCTCCCGCTGCTGGAGCCGATCGCCCAGGTGGAGGAGGCGCTGTACTACTCCATCCTCCCCACCGCCACGCCGTTCAGCCGCAACGCCATCTTCAGCGGCATGTACCCTGACGGGCTCGCCGAGCGCCTGCCCGGGTGGTGGGGATTCGAGGGCGAGGGCAGCCTGAACGCCACGGAGGCGGAGCTGTTCCGCGAGCACGTGCACCGCGTGGCCGGCCGCGAGCTGCCCATCCACTACGAAAAAGTCTTCGACGCCAGCGACGGCGAGCAGATGCTGCGGCGGCTCCCCAGCTTTCTTGCCCAGCCCGGCGTGACGGCGCTCGTCTTCAACTTCGTGGACCTGCTGACGCACGGCCGCACCGAAAGCTCGGTGCTGCTGGAAGTGGCGCGCGACAAGGAGGCGCTGCGCGCGCTCACGCGGCAGTGGTTCGAGCGGTCGGAGGCGTTCACCGCCATTCGCGAGGCCATGGCGCGCGGCATTCCCGTGCTGCTGACGACGGACCACGGCAGCATCCATTGCCACCGTCCGGCGACGGTGTTCGCCAAGCGCGACACCACGGCCAACCTGCGCTACAAATTCGGCGACGACCTGCGCGCGGAAGATCCGTCGCTGGCCTTCAGCACCAACAACGAGCGGGTGCTGCGCTTTCCCGCGGGGCGGGCGGCCACCAACTACGTCATCGCGCGCGAAGACGTCTTCTTTGTGTATCCCACCAAGCTGCGCCAGTACCAGGCGCGTTACCGCGGCAGCTTTCTGCACGGCGGCATCAGCCCCGAGGAGATGATTCTGCCCGTCGCCCTGCTGACGCCCCGATGAAGCTGTACCTGCGCATTCTGCGGTACCTGCGTCCGCACGCGGGGCTGCTGGTGCTTTCCGTTCTGGCGATGACCATGAACGCCGTCCTGGACGCGTTCAGCCTCACCCTGCTGTCGCCCTTTCTGCGCGTGCTGTTCAGCGGCGCGCAGGCGGCGGAGGCGGACGCGTCGCGGCTGTTCGGCGACGGCGCGGGCCGGGTGGTGGCCTGGGTGATGGACCTGGTGATGGGCTCCGGCGAGACGGCGCGGACGCCCATGCAGGCGCTGTACGTGGTCGTCGCCGTCATCTTCATCGCGCTGCTGCTCAAGAACGTCGCGCTGTACCTGCAGAACTACACGTCCACGCTGGTGGAAGGGCTGGTGACGCGGGACCTGCGCAACGACATCTACGGGCACCTGCTGCGGCTGGGATTTCCCTTCTTTCAGCGGACGCGCGCCGGGCAGATCATCAGCCGCGTGACGGGCGACGTGGACCAGATGCGGGGGCTGGTGACCAGCAACCTCATCAAGATGGTCTCCTCCGTCATTCAGGCGCTGTTCCTGGGGGCCGCGCTGCTCACCATCAGCTGGCGGCTGACGCTCGTGGCGCTGGTCGCGCTGCCGCCCATGATCCTGATGTGGGCGCGGTTCCGCAAACGTCTCCGCCGGGGCGTGCTCAAGGTGCTGGACGCCGTGGGCGAAGTGGCCGGGCAGATCCAGGAAACCGTGAGCGGCATGCGGCTGGTGAAGGCGAGCGGCGCGGAGCCGTGGGAAGACCGCCGCTTTCGCAGGCTGACGCAGAGCCACTACAAGGCGCTGGCCCGCAACGACCGCTGGCGCAAGTTCTTTTCGCCGGCCACCGAGGTGGTGACGTCGGGCGTCATCATGATCCTCGTCCTGTACGGCAGCCACCTGGTGCTGGTGGAGCGGTCCATGGCGCCCAACGCGTTCCTCACCGCGCTCCTCGTGGCGGCGCGGCTGATGACCCCGGTAAAGGCGATCGCGCAGTATCCCTCCATCGTGCAGCCGGGCCTGGCGGCGGCGGAACGCGCCTTTGAGCTTCTGGACACGCCGGTGGAGGTGATGGACCGCCCCGGCGCCGTAGCCGCTACGGAGTTCCGAGACGCGCTGCGCTTTGAGAACGTGGGATTCGAGTACGTCCCCGGCTCGCCCGTGCTGCGCGACATCGAACTGACCGTGCGCCCCGGCGAAGTCGTGGCGCTCGTGGGCCCCAGCGGGGCGGGGAAGAGCACCATGGCCGACCTGGTGCCGCGCTTTTACGATCCCACCGCGGGCCGGCTGACGCTGGACGGCGTGGACCTGCGCGAACTGCGCCTGCGCGACCTGCGCGGGCTGCTGGGGATCGTGACGCAGGAGACCATCCTGTTCCACGACACGGTGCGCAGCAACATCGCGTACGGGGTGGAGAACGCCACGCAGGAGGCGGTGGAAGCCGCCGCGCGCGCGGCCAACGCGCACGAGTTCATCGCCGCGCTTCCGCAGGGGTATGAAACGGTGCTGGGCGAGCGGGGAACGCGCCTTTCCGGCGGGCAGCGGCAGCGCGTGGCCATTGCCCGGGCGCTGCTGCGCAACCCGCCGGTGCTGATTCTGGACGAGGCGACCAGCGCGCTTGACACGGAGAGCGAGCGGCTGGTGCAGCAGGCCATCGAGCAACTGATGGCGGACCGCACGGTGCTGGTGATCGCGCACCGGCTGTCGACGATCCGCCGCGCGGACCAGATCGTGGTGCTGGAGGCCGGCCGCATCGTGGAGCGCGGCACGCACGACGAACTGCTGGCGCACGACGGCACCTACCGCCGCCTGCACGACCTGCAGTTCGGCGCCGCGGACCCGGAGCCGGTGCCCGCGGCGGTCGTTCAGGGGAACGGGCCGCTGGATGAGCCGGGGATGCCGGGCGTGGGGCTGGACAGCGACGATCCCGATCCGCAGAGCCTGTTCGGAGGCCGCGCGCTGGACCCGGACGACGGGGCGCGGTAGGCAAGGCTCCAGGGCGGCCCCCAC
>NZ_DASVTX010000120.1:0-2565 GCF_036387355.1 Longimicrobium sp. | reverse complement strand
CGGCCGTGTCGGTGGCGAGCGCCGTGGAACTGGCGCTTCTCGCCTGGGGAATGCGCCGCGCGGGCGTGCTCCCCGCACCCCGGATCCGCGGTGCGCACCCCGCGCTGCGCGACGTCTACCGTGGGTGCCTGCCCCTCGCCGGGGGAGCCCTGCTGATGACCACCACCGTGGTGGTGGACCAGGCCATGGCGTCCACTCTGGGCGCGGGGAGCGTGTCGGTCCTCAACTACGCCTACAAGCTGGTGGCGTTCTCGCAGGGCATCGGGGCCGTGGCCCTGGGAACGGCCGTGTACCCCCATTTTTCGCGGATGGTGGCCTGGGGCGACTGGGCCGGGGTGCGGCACGTGCTGGCCAGCTATCTGCGCCTGGTGTTTTTCGCCACCCTGCCCTGCGCGGTGGCCGCCGCGGTGCTGGCGCCCGTGCTCACCCGCGTGCTGTTCGTCCGCGGGGCGTTTACTCCCGAAGATGCCCGCGTCGTGAGCCCCGTAATGGCGATCTTTGTCTTTCAGGTTCCGATCTTTCTGGCTGGCACGCTCCTGGTCCGGCTGGTTTCCGCCCTCCGCGCGAGCCGCGTTCTCATGTGGGGCGCTCTGTGCAACACGCTTGTGAACGTGGGGCTCAACTGGGCATTCATGCGCTGGTGGGGAGTCGCGGGGCTGGCGCTTTCCACGGTGTGCGTGTACGCCTTCTCGTTCTGCTACCTGTACTTTTCCGTGCGCCGTCTTCTCCGCCACCGGATCGAAGCTTCCGCAGCGGCGCCCGCCGTCGGCACGCCGCCCCCCGCCGCCGCCCGGGCCGCCACGTGACGCCCGCCTCTTCGGCGGCCGGAGGAGCGCGCCGGCTGCTGCTCGTCATCTCGTCGCTGGGCGGGGGAGGAGCCGAGCGTGTCCTGTCAATCATGGCGAACCACTGGGCCGCGCGCGGTGTGGAGGTCACGTTCTGCACGATTTCCGGCACGCGCGACGATCACTACGCCCTGGACCCCCGCGTACGGCGGGTCGCGCTGGACCTGGCCGGGGAATCGGCTGGCGCGCTCCGGGGAGTACGCGCGAATGCCGGGCGGCTGCTGGCTCTGCGCCGCGCGGCCGTGGCTTCCCGCTGCGATGCGGCCATCAGCTTCGGTGACACGACCAACGTGCTCACCACCCTGGCGCTGGCCGGAACGGGAATTCCGCTCCTGGTGTCCGAGCGGGCCGATCCGCGATTCGGGGTGATGGGGCCGGCTCGGCGCGCACTCCGAACGCTGATGTATCCGCGCACGGCGGGTGTGGTGGTGCAGACTCCGGAGGTGCGGGCGTGGGCCGAACGGTTCGTGCCGCGCGCGCGCGTGCACGTGATCGCGAATCCCTTGTCGCCCCTGACGGAGGCCCCGGCGTCTGTCCCGGAGGGGCGCCCCGTGGGCCCGGTGGTGTTCGGCGTAGGGCGGCTGGTGCCGCAGAAGGGTTTCGACCTGCTCATCCGCGCGTTCGCGGCGGTGCGCCGCACGCATCCGGCCTGGAGCCTTGTGCTGCTGGGCGAGGGCGGCGCCCGCGAGGAACTGCGCAGGCTTGCGGTGGAACTGGGGGTGGCCGACGCCGTTCACCTCCCCGGCCGCGTGGCGCGGCCGGTGGACTGGCTGCGGGGCGGAGAGCGGGTTTTTGTCCTTTCCTCGAGGTTCGAGGGGTTTCCCAACGCACTGCTCGAAGCCATGGCCGCCGGTGTCGCGAGCATCGCAACCGACTGCCCCAGCGGCCCCGCCAACATCGTCCGCGACGGGGTCGACGGCCTGCTCGTTCCTTCCGAAGACGTGGATGCGCTCGCCGCGGCTCTGGACCGCCTGCTGGGAGACCCGGACCTGCGCAGCCGTTTGGCGGCGCGGGCCGTGGAAGTGAGCGACCGCTTCGGGGAGCAGACCATCCTGCGGCGGTGGGATGAACTGCTGGCCGCGGTGCGAGCGGAACGGCGCGAGGTGGCGGGGTGAGCAGGGTCGGGTCCGCCGGCGGGTGGCGGAGGCCGGCGGCAGCGACCGCCGGAGAAGGGCCAAGGCCGCGCATCCTGTTCGTGGTGCGCACGTTGAATCCCGGGGGGGCCGAGGGGCAGCTGGCCCTCCTGGCCGCAGGACTGCGGAGGCGCGGACACCCGGTGGCGGTACTGGCCCTGTACCCCGGCGGGGCACTGGAACCCGGCCTGAGAGCGGCCGGCGTGCAGGTAGACACACCGCGAAAAGCCGGACGCTGGGACGTGCTGGGCTTCTCGCGCCGGATCGCCGCGTTGGCGCGCGCATATCGTCCCGACCTTGTGCACGGCTACATGGATGCAGGCAACCTGGCCGCCCTCGCCGTCAAGGCAGCCTGGCCCCGGGCCGCGCTGGTGTGGGGCGAGCGCATGTCGGCGATCGATCTGGCCCGGTACGAACGGTTCGTGCGCGCGGCGCACCGGGCCGTGTCGCTTCTGGCCCGGGCGCCGGACCTGGTGATCGCCAATTCGGTTGCGGGAGCCGCCTTCGCCAGGGCGCGCGGCGTTCCCGCCGCGCGCGTGCGCGTGGTTCCCAACGGCATCGACACGGAGCGGTTCCGACCGTGCAGA
>NZ_DASVTX010000119.1:0-10980 GCF_036387355.1 Longimicrobium sp. | reverse complement strand
TAGGGAATAGGGAATAGGGAATAGGGAATAGGGACGGCCACCCCGTTCATCCGATTCCGGCTCCCTGGCAGTCGTTCTCACACTAGTCCCCGCAACCTCCGCGTCCTCCGCGTCCTCCGCGTCCTCGCGTGAGATGCCGTTTGCAGATTTCCGCGGTGGAGAATTCTGAGGGTCCACACAAAGTGCCCGGCGCCAGAACGGCACCGGGCACTTGGCACTTGGCACTTGGCACTTGGTACTTCCCTTCTACTCGTGCCAGTCCATCAGCATGCGGCGCAGCTCGTCGCGGTGGCCGCTTTCGTCCACCACCAGGTTTTCCAGCTGCAGCTTTACGCTCAACTCGCCCAGCGCCTCGGCCTGCTCGATGCGCCGGGTGTAGCGCTCAATGGTGTCCACCTCGGCCTGCAGCGCGATTTCAAGCATTTCGCGGTTGCTGCGCGGCACGGGGACGGGCGCGGACTGCGTCACCGGCATTCCGCCCAGCGCCACGATCTTGTCGGCCAGAAAGGCGGCATGGCCCAGCTCGTCCGGAATCTCCTGCTCAAAGAAGGCGCGCAGCTCCCGCCGGTACGGGCCCGTCACCAGGCTGGCGTAGGTGCGGTACATGATCACGGCCTGGTACTCGGCCGCCAGATCCTCGTTCATCCCGTCGATCAGTTCCTTCATGTCCGGCATCGGTCCCCGTCCTCCCCCTGGTTGGTCTCCGGTCACTCGGTCCGCCCGGCGGCGCTCCTGCTCAGAGCGCCACTTCGCGACGATCGGCCGCGGAGCGGTACGCGGCCTCTACCAGCCGCATCAGCACGAGGTGTTCCGCGGGCGCCTCGGCCGGCCGCTCGCCGCGCACCACTTCAATGAACGCCTGCAGCTCCGCCCGGTAGCTGGCGGTAAAGGCGTTCTCGCGCGAGGCGGGCACGGGCGGCGTGACCTCCACCAGTCCGGCCGGCATTTCCTTGAACACGGCCAGCGGCGTGAGCGACCCGCTCCCCGTGGTGCCCAGGAGGTGCAGAAACTGGCGGTCCTTGCGTGCCCGCAGGTTCCAGGTGCAGTCCAGGTTGATGACCCGGTCGCCCTCCAGCCGCAGGATGAGCGCGGCGGAGTCCTCCACCTCGTTGCCCCGCGCGGCGTACATGTGCGCGCTGATGCGCTCCGGCGCGGGGTAGCCCAGCGTCCACAGGGCCAGGTCCAGCATCTGGATCCCCAGGTCCATGAATGCGCCGCCCCCCGCCGTGGCCTTGCGCTCGCGCCAGGTGCGGCCGCGGGGGCGGTAGCGGTTCAGCCAGCCGGTCTTGAGGTAGTACACGTCGCCCAGCTCGCCGCCCGCCACGAACTGGCGCAGCGCACCGGCGTCCGCGCGAAAGCGCTGGTTCATCGCCACCATCAGGCGGCTGTCGGCGCCCTCTTCGTCCAGAATGCGCGCCACGCCGTCCGCCGTGAGCGCCAGAGGCTTTTCGCACAGCACGTGCTTGCCGGCGCGAAGGGCGGCGCGCACCTGCTCCTCGTGGCGGTTGCTGGGCGTGCAGATGACGACGGCATCGATGTCGTCCGTAAGCACCTCCTCGAACTCGGTGCTGACGGCGGGGACCTGAAAGCGCTCGGCGATGGTGCGCGCGGTGTGGGCGTCGCGGTCGGCCAGGGCGGCCACCTGCACGCCGCGCATGCGGGAAAGGATGGGCAGGTGCACTACCTGCGCGATGGAGCCCGCGCCCAGCACGGCGACGCGGATGGGTTGGCGTGCGGAGGCCATCAGTGCGTTCCCTGGGTGGTCGGCGGAGACGGAGGCGGCGGCGGCACGGTGGGCGGCATCACCGGGCGGCGCAGGTCGGCGGGGAGCGTCCATCCGCCGCCCACGCCGAAGGACAGAGAGCGGACGGTGCCGGTCAGCACGCCACGGGCTTCCCCCGTCACACGCAGATTGGCGGCCAGCGGCACCTCCAGCCCGCCCACCAGGTTGAGCCCCGGCGCGATGGCGTCCAGCAGTTCTTCCATGAAGGTGTCGTCCACGAACTCGCCGCCGCCGTTCAGCAGGTGCAGCGAAACCCCGGCGCCCGCGTACGGCTCCACGCCGAAAGGCGTGGTCCACAGGTAGTGGCCGTCCAGGTCAAAGGAGAGGTCGCTGATGTCGACGTCACCCAGCTCGATGCCCGGGCACGCCGTTCCGCCCCGCTGGCACGCCTGCTCAATGCGGCGCTCCATGCGGTTCACCTCGGAGTCGCGCAGCGACGACGACCAGTAGGTGAGTCCGGGCGAGATGCGCACGCCGGGCCCCAGCAGCCCCAGGTCAGCCCGCACGTTGAAGGCGAGTGCGGCCTCGGTGCGGTGTGGCAGCACCAGCGCCACGTGCCCGCCCACGCCGGTGAAGACGAGGTTGTCGTAGTCGTAGTCCGCCGCGGACTGCGCGCCCGCCGGAGCCGAGGCCAGAAGCGCCGCGGCGAGCGCAATGCAGGAGAGTCGGAAAGACGGCATTCGAGGTTCGTTCAGATGATTCGCGGCATTCGCGGGAGGATGCCGGTGGGGCGATCGGGTGCGTTTCTGACGTCGCGGCGCGGCCGGAGAGGCCCCCTCCCCGGAGCGGGTGTGAGCGGAGGATTTGGCGTGCGCCTCGGGGCCCCTCCCCGTGCAAACCGCCGCACGGAGAGGGGAGAATTCACACCGGGTTCCCGGAACCCACTGCAGTTGAAGCCTCGAACGGCGCCTGTGGGCGACGTATCGGGGCTTCCCGCTTCTCGAGCGGCGGATTCATCCGCTCAGGTGGGCTCCGCACTCCGCACTCCGCACTCCGCACTCCGCACTCCGCACTCCGCACTCAGCACTCAGCACTCACGCACCCAGCACTCACGCACTCTCAGTACAGATCCTGCAGCTCCGCCCCGGGATAATACGCCCCCAGGATCGTGCGGTAGTTCTGCCCCGCGCGGGCGCGGCCCATCGCGCCGATCTGGCACATTCCGATGCCATGGCCCCAGCCGCCGCCCGTCGCCACGATCTCGCTCACGGCGCCGCCGGAACGGACGAGCTGCACGTCGAACTTGCTGCTGTTCAGAATCCCGCCGCGCACCGGGGGCAGAATCCATCGCACGCGGTCCTTGCCCACGGTGAACGATCCCGCGTCCGTCTCGATCCGCATCGCGTGCACCCGCCCGGACGGCGTGCGCTGCAGCACGCGCATGTCGCGGATCTGCGTGATCCGCCGCCCGCGAAGCGAATCGGCCAGGGTGCGGTTCAGGATCCCCACCAGTTGCTCGTGCGTCCACCGCTCCGTCCATTGGTACAGGCGGCTGGAGCGGTCGTACGCCTCGCCCGTGCGCGGGTCCACGTCGCGGACGGCGACCAGGTACGGCACCGGCGCGTTGTTCCACACCTCCTCGATCGCCGCCGTATGGCCGGCGCAGGTGCTGTGGTAGTAGGCGCTGATGGGCCGTCCGCCATACGCCAGGATCTCGCCCGCGGTTTCGCGCACGGCGCGGTTCACCACCTCGTTCTCCCCCGCCACGCCGCCGTACACCTGGTCTTCCACCGTGGCGTACACGTCAAACCCCTGCGCCGTCCGCCGGCCCTGGTACGTGACAGCGTACGTCCGCGCGGCCACCGCCTGCGCCTTGATGGCCTCGTAGATGTCCAGGTCGAACCGGCCGATCTCCTTGGGCACCACGCCCAGCAGGTAGTTCTCCATGTCCAGCCGGTTCACCAGCGTAAGCCCGCCGCCCGTGGTGGCCCGCTGCACCAGCATTTCGCCGCGATACGGCGCGCCGCGCACCAGCAGCGTTCCGTGCGGGTCCGCGGAGCGCACCACCAGCGGCGCCGGCAGCCCCGCCCCGCCCGGGCCGCCCGACCCGGACGCCTGCCGCGTGGTGAACGAGAGCGTGCCGCCGGACGCGGTGAACGTCGCCGTTCCGCCCCCGGGCACCGAGGCCACGGTGCGGCCGTCCTGCGTGGCGATCGTGAACGCGCCGGCCGAGCCGACCTCCACCCGCTGCGTGTCCACGACGAGCCCCACGCGCACGGGCGGGGCAAGCAGCGCCTCGGGGAACGCCGCCGTGTCCGGTACGGCTGGGGGACGCGGCGCGGGCGTGGCCGGCTCCGCGGGGCGCGTGTCGGCCGTGTCGGGCACCACCACCACGGGAATGGTGGGGATGGGCGGACGCGGGGTGCAGGCCCCGAGCGCGAGCGCGGCCGCCCCCGCCAGGCTACGCCAGCGCGGCTTGGAGCGCGTCACGGGCGCGGGTAATGGTTTCGTCAATGTCCTGATCGGTGTGCGCGGTGGAGAGAAAGCCGGCCTCGAACGCGGACGGGGCGAAGAACACGCCCCGCTGCAGCGCTCCATGAAAGAAGCGCCGGAACGTCGCCACGTCGGCGGCGCTGGCGTCCGCGAAGGTTCGAACCGGCCCCGCAGCAAGGAATACGCCCCACATGGAGCCGTAGCTGCCGCCGCACATGGGCACGCCCGCCTCCGCCGCGTTGGCCAGCAGCCCGGCCACCAGCCGCCGCGTCTTTCTCTCCAGCTCCGGATACGGGTTCTCGTCGCGCAGGATCCGCAGCTGCGCCAGGCCCGCCGCCATCGCCAGCGGATTGCCGGACAGCGTCCCCGCCTGGTAGACGGGTCCCACCGGCGCGATGTGGTCCATCACGTCCGCGCGGCCGCCGTACGCGCCCACGGGCAGCCCGCCGCCGATCACCTTGCCCAGCGTGGTGAGGTCCGGAGCGATGCCGAACCGCTCCTGCGCACCGCCGGGCGCCACGCGAAAGCCCGTCATCACCTCGTCAAACACCAGCAGCGCGCCGTCCGCCTCGGTGATGCGCCGCAGCCCGTGCAGAAAACCGTCGTCCGGCGGCAGGAAGCCGGCGTTGCCCACCACCGGCTCCAGGATCACGCAGGCGATCCTTCCGGCATGGACGCGGAACGCCTCCTCGACCGCCTGCAGGTCGTTGTACGGCGCGGTGAGCGTCAGCTTGGACAGTTCCGCCGGGACGCCGGGCGAGTTGGGGAGGCCCAGCGTGGCCACGCCGGAGCCGGCCTTGACCAGAAAGCTGTCGCCGTGGCCGTGGTAGTTGCCCTCGAACTTGAGGATCATGTCGCGGCCGGTGAACCCGCGCGCCAGGCGCACGGCGCTCATGGTGGCCTCCGTGCCGCTGTTCACGAAGCGCACGCGCTGCATGGAGGGCACAAAGTCGCGCACCAGCTCCGCCAGGTCCACCTCGGATTCCGTGGGCGCGCCGTAGCTGGTGCCGCGGGTGGCCGCGTCGGCCACGGCCTGCACCACGGCGGGGTGCGCGTGGCCCAGGATCATGGGGCCCCACGACAGCACGTAGTCGATGTACTCGTTGCCGTCCGCGTCCCACAGCCGCGACCCCTGCGCGCGCGAAACGAAGAACGGCTCGCCGCCCACCCCGCGAAAGGCGCGCACGGGCGAGTTCACGCCGCCCGGGGTGATCTCGCAGGCGCGGCGAAAGAGCGCGCGGCTGCGGGCCGTGCGCTCCGGCCCGTCGGGAGCCGTCACGAGCGGAAGTTTCCGAAGGCGAGCTCCAGCCCGAAGTCCTGCTTCTTCAGGTGGGCGATCACGGCCTGCAGGTCGTCAATGCTGGCGGAGGTCACGCGCACCTGCTCGTCCTGGATCTGCGCGTTCACCTTCTTGAACCCCGCTTCCTTGATGGACTTGACGATCTCCTTGCCCTTTTCGGTGCTGATGTTCTGCACCAGGGTGATGGTCTGCCGCATCTTGCCGCCGAACGCCTGCTCCGGCTCGCCGTAGTCCAGGTTGCGGATGGGGACGCCGCGCTTGATCAGCTTGCTCTGGATGATGTCGACCAGCGCGGTGAGCTTGTAGTCGTCGTCGGCCAGCAGCTTGAGCGTGCCGTCCTTCTTGCTGAATTCAATCTCGGCCGTGGCGCCCTTGAAGTCGTATCGCTGCGCGACTTCCTTGACGGCCTGGTTCACGGCGTTGTCTACCTCCTGCAGGTCAACGCTGGAGGTGATGTCGAACGTAGAGGTCTTGGCCATCGTGAGGTCCGGGGTAGCAGTTGAGCGTGCAGCCGCGAATGTAGGGCGCCCAAACCGCGTGCGGCAAGGCGCCAAGCGGGCGTGGATCGACAGCCGGACAGGAAAAAGGCCGCCCCGCGCGATTCTGCGTGGGGCGGCCTTCTTCCGTTCCGTTCGGCGCGTGCGTTACTGGTCGAACACGCGGGCGCCGGCGGGCGGGGTAAAGATGAACAGGTCGTCGGCGAGCGCATGGTTGGTGCGCACGTTCCGCAGGTCCACGCGGCGGACGGAGTTGTTCTCCTCCGTCATCTCGAAGCGGCGGACGATGGCGTCCTCCTTGTCCACCCACACCTTGAGCAGCTTGTACGGCGACGCGGTGCGCGGCACCAGCGTAAGCACGTGCGCCGGACGGCCGCCCACGCTCTCCTCGCCCACCAGGGTGGCCACGAAGCGCTGGTTGGCGTTGGACAGGAACTGCGCCTGCAGGTCCACCGCCTGGCCGCCCTCGGCGATGCTGGTGCGCACCACCTGCGTGCGGTCGCTGCTGGGATAGTACAGCCAGAAGTGCCGCCCGTCCGCCACGATGATGTCGCCCGCCGGATCGCTGAAGCGCATCAGGAAGCGGTCCGGCTTGCGCTGGTACATCTTGCCCGTGCTGCGCTGGGTGTTGTTCAGCAGCGGCACGGTGAGCGACTGCGTGAAGTCTGCCTCGAACGACCGGATCCCGTTGGCGGCACGCTCGGCGCCGGCCAGGATCTGCCCCGCGCGGTCCTGCGCGGACGCCGCCGGAGCCGCGGCCGCGCCGTTCGCGGCGGCGGGCGCCTTTCCCGGAGCCGTGGCGGCGGGTGCGGCAGCCGCACCCGGAACCGGAGCCGCAACGGTTCCCGCCGGCGCTTCCGCAGCGCCGGGCACCACGGGCGCAGGCGCGGCGGTCTGCGACCCGGCGGGCTGGGCGGCGGGCGGGCGCGGCGCCGTGCGGCCTTCCGAGGGGCTGTCGCTCGCGGCGCCGGACCCTTCGCGTCCTCCGCAGGCAGCCAGCGCCAGGGCGGCGAGGGCGATGGTGGCGCGGGGATTGATTCTGATCATCTATCGTCTACGCGTTCGGTTTCGATTTCATGCCGTCAGGGTGTGGATACCCGCCGGGAGCAACACCCGTTCCGGCGCCGTCGTCCATCCGCCGCCGGAGCGCCGTCCACCGCCCACGGGCCGTAGGACGTTCATTCCTCCGCGAATCTACCAGCTGCCGCTGGCGCCGCGCCCGGAGCTGTGCCCGCCGCCGCCGGATGACGAGCCGGACGAACTGAAGGACGAGGACGACGTGGTGCTCCGCACCAAGCGCGGAACGTGGACCGTTTCCACGTGGTGGTGCGAGCAGTTCCGGCAGGCGCGGGTGATCTCCCGCAGCCCTCCGTAGTCGTACGTGGCGTGGCGTACCGTTCGGCGCGTCACGTCCACCGTGCGATACGAGCACCCCGGACAGCGCTCCGTGGTGCTCAACCAGCTGGGATACTCGATGATCTGCGTGTTGCGGCACGACGGACAGGCCCACACGTCGTAGTCCACCGAGCCCATCGCCTCTTCCAGCCGGCGGCCGGAGTCCAGGTGCACGTCGTCGCCCGCCTCGTCCAGGCGCGCCATCAACGTGCTGCAGTTGCCGCATGGGCGCGGCTTGTTGCGCACGTGCGACCGCCAGAACGCGAACGCGCCGGCAAGGCCCAGCAGCCCCACAACGCCCGCGAAGATCTCGTTCCCCGGTTCGTCACCCGGAACGACCGGCGCCGAGTAGGAGGATGGCGACGAGTACGCCGGCTGCGGCGCGGGCCGGGACTCGTCCGAGGCGGGGCCGGTCTCGCGAAAGGAGCGCGCGATGGCCGCCACGCCGTCCACGATCCCCACCCCGTACTCGCCGTCGCGAAAGCGGGGCACCATCTGCTCGTCCATCACCCGCCGCATCCGCTCGTCCTGCGCCGCCGGCACGTCGTCGCCCAGTTCGATGCGCGCGCGGCGGTCGCCCACGGAAACCAGAACCAGCACGCCACCGTTCCGCTGGCCGTAGCCCAGCTTCCACTGGTTGAAGACCTGCGTGGCGTACGTTTCCACCGTGGAGCCGGCCGCGCCCTGCCGCTGCAGCGAGGGGATGGTGAGCACCCGCGCCTCCACGCCGGACACGTCCCGCAGCGTCGCGAGCATCTGGCGCACGCTGTCCGCCGCCGACGCGGAGAGCACGTCCGCCAGGTCGGCCACGCCGTCCCCCGGCTCGTCGGGAAAGGTCTGCGCACCCGCCGGGGCGACGATCACCAGGGCGAGGACCAGGGCGGCGGCGCGGAAGTGCCTGCGAATCATCACGATCCTGCGTGGGAAGGGCTGCGGGAAAACGGCAAACGGCGGGACGATACGGGGGATGAGCGGCGGTGTTTCAGCGCGGCGGATCAGGACGCCGGAAAGGAGGGCGCGTTGCTGAAGGTGAGCGTCCACCCGCCCATTCCCCGGTCCAGCCGAACGACGTGCGCCAGGTTGATGGTGAACGAGAAGGCGCGGTCCGGCGGCAGCCGCAGCGCCGCGACGATCAGCGCGCGGATGCTCCCCGCGTGCGCCACGGCCAGCAGCGGCCCGGGCGCCGCCTCCACCTCCGCCAGCCACGCCGCCGCGCGCGAAACGAGCTGCACGAACGACTCGCCGCCGGGCGGGGCCACGTTCACCCAGTCCGCCATCCACCCGTTCAGCGCGGGCTCGTCCTCTGCCTGAACGGCGTTCCACGTGCGCCCCTCCCACGCGCCGAAGTGCACCTCGCGCAGCCGGGGCTCCGGCTCCACCGCCAGCCCCCATCGCGCTGCGAACGGCGCGGCGGAATCCAGCGCGCGCCGCAGGTCGCTCGCCACCAGCCGCGCGGGGGGCGGACCGGCCCACGACTCCGCGAGGCGATTCGCCGCGGCGCGCCCCTCCTCCGACAGCCCCGCGTCGTGATGGCCTACCACCAGGCCGGCGTCGGCGTCCGTCCGCGCGTGGCGGACCAGGTGCAGGGTCATGTTCCGCCCGGCAGCAGGCGGGCGAAGTCACCCACCAGGACCAGGTAGGTCGCCACTTCCACCAGCTGGTTCACGGCGCCCAGCACGCGGCGCAGGTACCATCCGCCCACCACCGTCACGCCCAGCACCGTGCCGATGACGGGGACCGCCGCCCACCCCAGCAGCGCGGCGACGATCACCAGCATCAGCAGGGTGCCCGCCATCAGGCGGCCGGTGGTGACGCTGGCCGCGAACGGCTTGCTCTTGCTGCCCGAGTGCTGCACGTACGGAAGCCGCCAGATGAGCGGCAGGCTGGACCACCGCCCCAGCACGTGCCCGGCGACAATGGCGGGCATGGCGTCAATCGGAAACATCTCCGAGAGCGCGGCCAGCTTGGCGAACACGACGAGCAGCAGCGCGATGGTTCCGTACGTCCCCATGCGGCTGTCCTTCATGATCGTCAGCATCTCGTCCGGCGTCCATCCGCCGCCCATGCCGTCAAAGCTGTCCGCCAGGCCGTCCTCGTGAAACGCGCCCGTGAGCCACACGGTTGCCGACAGCGCCGCGATGGAGGCCATCACCGGCGACCACGCCAGCGAGCCCACCCAGTATCCCGCCGCGCCCGCGGCGCCCACCATCAGCCCGATGAGGGGAAAGTAGACGGTGGAGCGCGCCAGGTACTCGGCGTCGTGACCCACCCACGCCGGGCAGGGGAGCCGGGTGAGGAACATCACCCCGGTCAGAAAGGCGCGCAGCTGGCGGTGGAACCACGATCCCTCGCCCGCGGGCGCCGCCGGAGCGCCGCTCACGCGACCGCCTCCGGCACCACCGGCCCGGACACCCCCGCCTCGGCGAACGACGCCATCCCGAACAGCGCGCACGCCCCGCGCAGCAGCGGAAAGGCGAGCACGGCGCCGCTCGCCTCGCCCAGGCGCATCCCCAGGTCCAGCAGCGGCTCCGCGTCGCACCCGGCGGCCGCGAGCGCGTCCAGCGCCACCGCGTGCCCGCGCTCCGCGCTGCGGTGCGCCAGAAAGAGCGCCGGGGCGATCGCCGGGTCCATCCGCACGGCGGCCAGCACGCTCACCGTGGCGATGAACCCATCCACCACCACGGCCATGCGGTGCAGCGGCGCCTCCAGCGCGGCGCCCGCGACGGCCGCCATCTCCAGCCCGCCAAAGGTGGCCAGCGCCTCCGCCGCGTCCGACGGAACCCCGTGCATGGCCAGCGCCCGCGCGACGACGGCGCGCTTGTGCTCCAGCTGGTCGTCATCCACCCCGGTCCCCCGCCCCACCGTGTCCGCCGGGTCCGCGCCGGTGAGGGCCGACAGGAGCGCGGCGGCGGCGGTGGTGTTGGCGATCCCCATCTCCCCCAGCGCCACCGCCTGGACGCCGTCCCGCGCGGCGCGGCGAACGGCGTCGCGCCCGGCCCGCATGGCCGCGCCGAGCTCATCCGCCGTCATGGCCGGCTCGTGCGCAAAGTTGCGGGTGCCGCGGCGGACGCGCGCCGCGGCAATGCCCTCCAGCGCGTCGAACTCGGCATCCACGCCCACGTCCACCACGTCCACCCCGGCACCCAGCGCGCGGGCCAGCACCGTGACCGCGGCGCCGCCCCGGGCAAAGTTGCGCAGCATTTCCGTGGTGACGGCGCGCGGATAGGCGCTCACGCCCTCGTCGGCGATGCCATGGTCGCCGGCGAACACCAGCGCGCGGCAGCGGTCCGCGGCGGGCGCCAGCGTCTGCTGCAGCGCGGCCATGCGCGCGGCGGCCGCCTCCAGCCGGCCCAGCGAGCCCAGCGGCTTGGTTTTGTCGTCCAGCGCCGCTTGCGCGCGGCGGAGCCAGTCGGTTTGATTCGGGATGGGCATGCGTACGCCGGTGCGGGACTGCGCTGGCCGACGGAACCACGGGAGGGGAGCCGCACGCGCGGCGGCGGGTGCCGGCCCCGGGCGGGACGGGCGGTGCGGACGCGGCGCCACGGCCCCAGTGCGCGTGGGGCGTCGGTGTG
>NZ_DASVTX010000118.1:0-14790 GCF_036387355.1 Longimicrobium sp. | reverse complement strand
CGTCACGAATGCAGCAAGCGCGGCAGGGGATCCCTCCCCCGCCGCGCTTGCTCATGTACAGCCGCTGATGGCTCCGGCGTCGTGGCGGTGCGGGGGGCGATCCTCACGCACTCACGAATGCCAGCATCCACGATCATCTTCTCTGCACCGCCTCGCTCTGGTCGGCGGCGTCTCGCACAGGCAGCCGAGCTTCTCGTGCGAGACGCGGTTGCCGTACGATCAGCCCGCGCCGCCGCCCGGGGCGCCGCCGCCGGGAATGCCGGGTTCCGTCATCCCGCGCACGTTCATCACCTCTTCCAGCTGGTCGTCGCTCAGCAGGCCGCGGCGCTTCACGACATCCCGCACGGATTCGAAGTTCTTGGCCGACTCCTTGGCGACCGCCGCCGCCTCGTCGTAGCCGATGTAGGCGTTGAGCGCCGTGGCGATGGCCGGGTTCTTTTCCAGCAGGTCGCGGCAGCGGTCGCGGTTGGCCTTGATGCCGTCCACGGCGCGGGTGCGGAACGCGTCGCAGGCGCTGGACAGGATGGACACGGACTGCAGGAACGCGTTGGCCATCACCGGCATCATCACGTTCAGCTCGAAGTTGCCGTGCTGGCCGCCCACGGTGACGGTGGTGTGGTTCCCCATTACGTGCGCGCACACCATCATCATCGCCTCGCTCATGACCGGGTTCACCTTGCCGGGCATGATGGACGAACCGGGCTGCACGGCGGGAAGCGAGATTTCCGCCAGGCCGGAGGTGGGCCCGCTCGCCAGCCAGCGGATGTCGTTGGCGATCTTCATCAGCGAGACGGCCAGCGTGTTGAGCGCGCCGGACGCGGAAACAAAGGCGTCCTTGGCCCCCTGCGCCTCGAAGTGGTTTTCTGCCTCACGAAACTCCAGCCCCGTGTCCTGGCTGATGTAGCGGATGGCGAGCGCCGGAAAGTCCGGGTGCGCGTTGGTGCCGGTGCCCACCGCGGTGCCGCCCAGCGCCAGCTCGGCCAGCTCGTCGGAGGCGTTGCGCAGGCGGCGGATGCCGTGCTCCAGCTGCGACGCGTATCCGCCGAACTCCTGCCCCAGCCGCACCGGCGTGGCGTCCATCAGGTGCGTGCGCCCGCTCTTGACCACGTCGTCAAACTCCGACGCCTTGGCCAGCAGCGCGTCGCGAAGCCGTTCCAGCGCGGGGATCAGGTCCGAGTGGATGGCGACGCGCGCGGAAACGTGCATGGCCGTGGGGATCACGTCATTCGAGCTCTGCCCCATGTTGACGTGGTCGTTCGGGTGCACCTTGCTCCCCAGGAGGGCCGTGGCGCGCGACCCGATCACCTCGTTGGTGTTCATGTTGCTCGAGGTGCCGCTGCCCGTCTGAAAGATGTCGAGCACGAACTCGGCGTCCAGCGTGCCGGCGATCACCTCGTCGGCCGCGCGGCTGATGGCGTCGGTGATGTTCGCGTCCAGCCAGCCCATTTCGTGGTTGGCGCGCGCGCAGGACTTCTTGATGGTGCCCAGCGCGTGGATGAAGCGGCGCGGAAAGCGGATGCCGCTGATGGGAAAGTTCTCTACCGCGCGCTGCGTCTGCGGGCCGTACAGCGCCTCGGCGGGAACCTGCATTTCGCCCAGCGAGTCGCGTTCGGTGCGGAAGGCCGGGGTGCTCGTATCCGTCATGTTCATGCGGTCGTACGGGGTTGGTCAGGCTGCTGCGGCGGGCAAGATGCGGCGCGCGCCGGGGGAGCGCAACGCATGGCGCCGATGCGGGCTCTCACTGTCCTGCGCGAACGTGTGTGCGGGTGGCGGAGTCGGCGCGGGTGGACGGCCGGTCCTTCGCTCGCGCAGGGCTCGGCCCGGCAGACGAGGCGGTCCAGGGATGACAGGTTTGCGCTCTCAACTCGCCTTGGCACAATAACTTGTCATCCTGAGGAGGCGCCGGACGCACTTGCGGCGAGACGGCAATGTGGCGCCGACGAAGGATCTACTGTGCCTGCGAGAACGGGCGTGCTCGTCGCGACGTCGGCTCGGCGGCAAGTAGATCCTTCGTCTCCGCGCCATGGTTCGGTGTGGCGGAAGCAACGGCGCAGCGCTCCGCTCAGGATGACAGGTTCTTCGCTCCTAACTCGTTTTGGCACAGTGACTTGTGTGCCTGAGGAGCTGCCGGAACCGCTCGTGCGACACAATCTGCTGTGCCCGCCAGAAGAGGCTTGCGTGCGGCTCATCGCCTCAGGCGTGCGGCGCGATCCTGCCCCGCGCAAAGGACGGCGCGAGGGGAAAGCCTGCGGTTCGGGCGGGGCAGGGAGCGCGCACCAGCGGACCGTGGTGCCTGAACCCGTGGATGCGTTTTCCCGTCCACTTGGAACAAGTGTTCAGGTCCGCTGCAACGCACTGCCGTAGCATCATAAATGTGGCGGCTCGCGGGCTTGCGGGGCTGCGCAAATCTTGATTAGGTTCGATCCACCGCGCTTGTTTTCACACGGCCGCCCCCGCACGCGGCCGGCACCCGCCGCGCGGACGCATACTGTCTTCTTCCGCCGTTTTCCACGCCGGATACCCGGCTCAGCCGCACCAAGCCCCCATGGAACCCTGGATGGATGACGCCGCGCAGCCCGGCGCGGACTCCCTCTTTCCGCGCTTTGTGTGCCGCGTGGGCGGCGCGCCGGTGGACACGGTTGACGAGCTGCGCGCCGGGGAAACGCTGCGCCTGACCGGTGAGCTCGCCCGGGTGGACGCGCGCATCGCCTCCGTGCGCGAGGCGGTGAGCGAGCGCCTCTTTGAAGCGATCGGGGCCGCGCCGGACAAGCCGGCGCGCAACAAGCTGATCGCCCTCAAGCGCGAGCTGTACAACGGCAAGGTGCCGTCCGCCGCGCGCATGGCGGACGCGGAGGCGCTGCTGGACGCGGTCGTGCTGGCGCAGGTAAAGGCCGCGGCGGCGGACCTGGAGGCGGCGCGCGGGCTGGAGGAGCGCATCCGCGCCGCGTACGGCACCGAGACCGCCGCGCTGCGCACGCGCTTCGCCGGGCTGGTGCGCGACGCCGACTTCCGAAAGGGGCTGCTGGTGAGCAGCCGCGCACTGTACGCCCACCTGGACCGCTACGTGGACGCCGCCACGCGCGGCGAGCTGACCGGGCGCGACGAAAAGACGGAGCGCGGGCTGCTGCGCTACTACACGCGCATGGCGGCCAAGGCCACCCCGTTCGCCACCTTCTGCGCCATCATCCCCGGCTCGTTCGTGGCGGGAGAGGCGCAGGGGAGCGAGGGGGAAACCGTCTTTGACGGCTCGCCGCGCAACAAGCGCAGCTTCGTGCGCATCAACAAGTTCCTGTACGGCCTGCTGTTCGACCACCTCAAGACGCGCCCCGCCGTGCGCCACGCCCTGCGGGTGGAGGGCAACCCCACCATCCGCGCCGAGGGCGGCCGGCTCGTCTTTCTCACCGCCATCGACGGGCGTGAAGTCTTTCAGCGCCTGGCCGACAACGAGGTGCTGCAGCTGATCGCCAGCCGCTTTGCGGACGGCGCCGGGCCCACGCTGGGCGACCTGATCGGCGCGCTGAGCAGCGATCCGGAGATCGACGCCACGCCCGATGAGGCCGAGGCGTACCTGAACAAGCTGATCGAGATCGGCTTTCTGCGCTTTCACACCGGCATCCGCGAGCAGGACGCGGACTGGGACCTCCCCTTTCGCGAGCTGCTGCGCGGCGTGGATGACGACCACGCGCGGCGCACGGGCGAGCTGCTGGAGGGGATGCGCGAGCGGGTGGCCCGCTACAGCGACGCCGGGGTGGAGGAGCGCGCGGCCGTCATCGACGACATGCACGCGCTGATCCTGAGCGCGCTGGAGGCGATGGAGATCAAGGGGCGGCTGCGCAAGGACATGCCGTTCTACGAGGACGCCACCTCCAGCGCGTCCGCCAGCATCGCGCTCACGCCCGGGGTGCGCCGCGCCTTCAGCGACTTCGACACCTGGGTGCGCCTGACCGCCCGCCTCGCTTGGCCGCGCGCGGAACAGGCCACCATGCGGCATTTCTTCGAAAGCTACTACGGCAGCCCGGACCCGGTGCCGCTGCTCAAGTTCTACGAAGACTTCTACCGCGAGCACTTCAAGGCGCACGTAGAAAAGGAGCAGCAGCGCAACAAGCCGCCCGCGGAGGGCGAGGCGCCGTACGACGTGGGCAACCCGTTCGGGCTGCAGGTCATCCGCGACATGGGCACCGTGCGCTCGCGCCTTTCCGAGCTGTACCGGAACGCGTGGAACGCCAGCCCGCGGGCGGAGTCGGTGGAGATCTCGCCCGCGGACGTGGAGGCCGCGGTGGCGGGCGCGGAAACGGTGAGCGGCGTGCCGCGCAGCATGGGCGCGTTCGCCCTGCTGGTGCCCGGCGGCGCGGAGGGCGGCGACCCCTCGCTCATGCTGCAGGCGTCCAGCTACACGGCCGGGTACGGCAAGTACTTTTCTCGCTTTCTCTACATGCTGCCCGACGACGTGCAGCAGGACGTGCGCGCGGCCAACGCGGCGCTCAGCGGCGACCTGCTGGCAGAGATCTGCGGCGACGCGCAGTTCAACGCCAACCTGCATCCCCCGCTGCTGCAGTGGGAAATCAGCTATCCCACCGGCGAGAGCGGCGCCACGGAGCAGCAGCTCCGCAGCAGCGAGATCGTGGTGCAGCCGGACCCGGAAGACCCGCACGCCCTCTGCCTCATGCACGGCCCCAGCGGCCGGCGCGTGCTCCCGGTGGACCTGGGGTTCCTGAACCCGCGCATGCGGCCGCCGCTGTACCAGCTGCTGTCGCGCTTTACTCCGCCGGTCATGTTCGCCCCGCCCATTCCGGACAGCCCGGAGGCACCGCGCCCCAACCGGCCCGCGGCGAACGCGCCGAACGCGGTGGATGGCGCGGACCGAGCTGGCACGGCGGGCGCCGTGGGTGCGGCTGACGGGGCCGGTGCGGCTCCCTCCCCGGCTGGTGCGGCTCCATCCCCGGCCGATGCTGCTCCCGTCGCCAACGATGCGGTTCCGGCAGCCCCCGCGCCGGTGGCGGCCGAGGGGGACGCCCCGGCGCCGCGCATCGTGCACCGTCCGCGCATCACCTTCGGGCGGCTGGTGCTGGCGCGCCGGCGGTGGAGCATTCCCGGGGCGCTGTTTCCGCAGCGCCGCCCGGACGAGAGCGGCGCCGACTTCTTTGTGCGCGCCAACCGCTGGCGGGTGGAGAACGGCATGCCGGAGACGGCGTACCTGCGCATTCAGCCCATGCCGGAGCCCAGGCCCGCACAGCCGGGCGCGCCCGCCGAGCCGGAGCAGCCCGCCGCCGAGGCCGCGGAAATCCCCGGCTACGAAGCGCACGCCGAGGGCGAGGGCGCCGAGCCGGCCGAAGAAGCGCACGACGAGCCGACGGAGGCCGCCGCCGAAGGCCAGGCGGACGCGGCCGCGCCCGCCAAGAAGCACACGCAGCCCTCGCGCGACTTCTTCAAGCCGCAGTTCGTGGATTTCGGCAACCCGCTGGTGGTGGCGCTTCTGGGCCGGGTGGCCACCGGGCTCAAGCACTTCAGCGCCGTGCTGGAGGAGCGCTACCCCGACCGCGAGGCGCTGGCCCGCCACGACGGCGAGGCGTACGCCACAGAACTGGTGGTGCAGCTGTACTTCCCCGGCGGAACCGCCTCCACCCCCGCCGCTGCGGCGGAGGAAGTGCTGGCCGCCCGATGACGGACGCGACGGAGGCGCCGGCGCTGTTCGACCCGGCCGATCCCTGGCTGAGCGTCTACCTGTTCATCAATGGGTGGATCTACGCCGCGGACTGCGACCGCATTGCCCTGGACGTGGCGGAGCCCTTTGTCCGCCGCTGCATGGCCGAGGGATGGGCGGATGCCCACTTCTTCATCCGCTACAGCGAGCACGGCCCGCACCTGCGCCTGCGCCTGCACGGCGACCCGCGCGTGCTGCAGGAAACGGTGTGGCCCGCGCTGGTGGAGCACGTTCGCGCGCACAGCCCGGACGTGGTGGTGGACGGGCTTCCCGCGGCGCCGCACCGCACCCGCGCGGAAGACGAGCCGCTGCGGATCCTGCGCATCTCCCGCGTGGCGTACGAGCGCGAAACGGAGCGGTACGGCGGCGAGCACGCGCTTCCCGTGGCGGAGCGCGTGTTCCAGGTGTCCAGCGACGCGGCGTACGAGCTCATCGCCCGGCTGGGCGCGGAGCGCTCGTCGCGGCTGGGCAAGGGGCTGCTCTCCCTGGTGGTGCTCGTGCACGTCTTTCTGGGCGACCGTGAGCGGGGGGCGGCGTTCGGGCAGATGTACAGCACCAGCTACCTGCGCTCGCTGGCCCACGAGGGAGGCGGCCGCGAAACCTACCTGAACGCGTTCGACCAGGGGTTCCAGCAGCAGTCCGGCACCCTGGCCGAGTACGTGGACGAGGTGTGGCTGCGGCTGGATGAGGACGAGCCCGTTTCCGACACGCTGGACGCATACGCCGCCGGCCTGCGCGCCTGCCGCGACGAGCTGCGGGCCCTGTCCGACGCCGGCCTGCTGCGCGTGGGCGGCTCGCCGGCGGAGTCGTGGGAGCGCGCCGTGGCGGGCATCGTACCCAGCTACGCGCACATGATGAACAACCGCCTGGGAATCACCATCCAGGAAGAAAGCTACCTGGCCTTTCTGCTGAACCGGGCCCTGCTTCGCCCGCTGGCCGCGGTGGAAGGGGAAACGGCGTGAGCGCCGCGTCCACCTCCGCCGGGCACCCCCTGTCCGCCCAACCCGAGCCGACCATGACGATGGACCCCGCCGCCGACGCCGGCACCCTCCCCTTTCTGGACGCCGCCGCGGAGATCGGGGAGCGGCTGGTGCAGACCGCGCAGTGGACAGGCGACGCCTGCACCTGGACGGTCATGCAGCCGGACCGGGCCAACCCCACCGCGCGCCGCGCCGTTCCGGCCCCGGCCAGCGGCGCCATCTACGAGGGCACGGCGGGCATCGCCGTCTTTCTAGCGGAGCTGTACGCCGCCCGCGGCGGCGAAGAGGTGATGCGTGCCGCGCTGGGCGGAATTCGCACTGCGCTGAACGGCGCCGCCGAACTGGCGGACAACAGCTTCGGATTCCACAGCGGCCGGCCGGGGATCGCCTGGGCTGCCATGCGCGTGGGCGAGCTGACCGGGCACGCGGAGCTGTTCACCGAAGCGGAGGAGGTGCTGCGCCCGCTGGCGGGGAACGAGTCGCAGGACCTGGGGCTGGACGTGATCGCCGGGGGTGGCGGCGCGCTCCCCGCGCTGCTCCAGCTGGCGCGGCGGGTGGACCGTGATCTGGTGATGGGGATCGCCGTGCGCCTGGGCGAGCACCTGAACGAGACGGCCTCGCGCGACGCGGACGGCTGGAGCTGGGCCACCATGCGCAACAGCAGCGTGCGCAACCTGAACGGCTACGCCCACGGCGCGGCCGGCATCGGGCACGGACTGCTGGAACTGTACGCCGCCACCGGCGACGGGCGCTTTCGCTACGCGGCGGAGCAGGCGTTTCTGTACGAGCGCCGCTTCTACAGCGAGGATGAAAACAACTGGCCGGACCTGCGCCACGGCGAACTGGGCGAGTACCAGTTCGAGGGGCGGATGGAGGAGCTGCGCACCCTGCTGCGCGGGGGCGGCACCCTGGCCCGGCACCAGGGCAAGTACATGAGCGCGTGGTGCCACGGCGCGCCGGGGATCGGGCTGAGCCGCCTGCGCGCCTGGCAGCTGCTGCGCGACCCCGTGTACCTGGACGAGGCGCGCGCGGCGATGCGCAACGTGGAGCGCTCGCTGGCCTCGGAGGTGTCCACCAACTACTCGCTCTGCCACGGCCGCGGCGGCAACGCCGAGACGCTGCTGGTGGGCGCCCGGGTGCTGGGCGAGCCGGAGCTGCTGGCTCCCGCGCGCGAGGCGGCGCGGGCCGGCATCGCCCGGCACGGCGGGCCCGACGGCACCCCTTGGCCCTGCGGCACCATGGGCGCCGTGTCGGACCCCGGGCTGCTGCTTGGCGAGGCGGGGATCGGCATGTTCCTGCTGCGCCTGGCGCGGCCGGAGGTGCCCACGCCGCTGCTGGTGACCGCGCCGGACGACGCGGCCGCGCGGGGCGGGGCGGCGGGCGCGGACGGCTACGCGCAGATGCGCGACCGCGTAGTGCGGGAGCACTTTGGCCAGACGCTGCGCCGCTGGGCCGCGCTGGGCGTGGACGCGGAGGCCCTGCTGCCGCGCGAGCCCATGGGCGCCGCCCCTGTGCGCTCCGACGTGGAGCGCGCCTTTGACGCGCTGGCCGCGTACGCGGCCAGCGCCGGGGAGCGGCGCGAGCTGCTGGAAGACGCCTTTGCCGTGGAGCGCGCGCGCTACGAGCTGGCCCGCTCCGTGGCCGACTACACCGACGAGTACACCGACGCGCTCGCCCGCCGCGGCGTGGACGAGGTGGAGTGGGACGAGAGCCGGCTGGAGCTTTCGCCCCGGGCGCGGGTGGTGGCGACGCGCTGGGACTGGGACGCGTGGACCGCCCCCGCGCCCGGCGCCGCGCCGGAGGAGGACGACGTCTTTTACCTGCTGCAGTTCAGCAGCGGCTCCGCGCACGTGCGCCGGCTGAGCCCCTTTGCCGCCGTGGTGCTGCAGCGGGTGCGCGAGCCCGCCACCGTGGACGAAGTGGTGGAGACGGTGGCCGAGGCGGTGTCCGGCGGCGGCGGCGTGGACCGCGGCTGGCTGCGCGCGCGGGTGATGGAGCAGGTGGAGCAGGCCTACCGCGCGGGCTTTCTGGGCGTGGAGCGCCAGATGGAGCCCGCCGCGTAGGCCGGCGCGGGCGGGGCAGGCGCCCCGCTCCCGTCCACGGCGCGCACGTGCACCCGCGGCCGGGCTCACCCGGTGCGGGAACGCATTGTCCGCGTTATCTTTAGATGCTGGCCGGAAACGAAGGAACGGCCCACGCAGTCCGGGAACCTCCCCGCCAACCGACCGTCGCCATGGCGCCTCCGCGCGCAGACATTCCGCCTCTTCGCGAGGCATTCCAGCAGTTCATGCGCCTCATCCGGCTCATTCGGCCGTACTGGGGCGCGCTCGCCAAGGGCATGGCCCTGGGGCTGGTGCTCGGCGTGCTGGGAATGGCGACGCCGTACCTGAGCAAGCTGCTGATCGACGAGGTGTACCCCACCCGCTCCGTTTCCCTCATGCAGGTGCTGGTGGCGGGGATCTTTGCCGTGTCCATCGCCCAGGCGGTCATGGGCGCCATTCGCGGCTACTTCAGCAACTTCACCACCTCGCACCTGGGGAACGCCACCTCGCTCCTCTTCTTCAACCACCTGCAGCACCTGCCCGTCCGCTTCTTTGACGAGCACCGGGTCGGCGAAATCATGAGCCGCTTCGGCGACGTACGCAGCTCGCTCACCACGGTGTCGCGGGTGTTCGAGACGCTGTTCGTCAACGGCGCGTACCTGATCCTGGTTCCACCCTTTCTGTTTCTGCTGCAGTGGAAGCTGGCCATCGTGGCCCTCATCACCATCCCGCTGACGGTCGGGCTTACCACCATCAGCGCGCGGGTGATGCGCAAGTACTGGAAGAAGAGCGCGGAAGCGTACGCCGACCTGGGCGCCTTTCAGGTGGAGGTGCTGAGCCACATCCGCAGCCTCAAGGCCATGGCACGCGAGCACTACGTGTATTCGCACGCCGAAAAGCAGATGAAGGGCGCGCTGGCCGTGCAGCTCAAGGCCGGCGGCTACGGGCAGTTCTTCAGCGCCGTCAACGCCGGCATTCGCGCGGCGGGAACGGCGCTGTACACCTGGTACGCCTGGCGGCTCATCATCAACCAGGAAATGACGCTGGGGTCGTACATCGCCTTCAGCGCGTACATGGGGTTCATGTACAACCCCATGGCCCAGATCACCGGGCTGTTCGCCGAGTTCCAGCAGTCCGCGGTAAGCCTGGGGCGCATGTTCGAGTACCTGGACAGCCCCACCGAGCAGGACCCCGCCAACGCCTACCTTCCGCCGCCGCCCATCACCCACGTGGTGGAAGGCGACATCCGCATGCGCGACGTGCACTTCGGCTATTCGGCGGAAAAGCGGGTGCTGCACGACATCGACATGCACTTTCCTCCGGGAAAGATCACCGCGGTCGTGGGCCACAGCGGCGTCGGCAAGTCGTCCGTGCTGCGGCTGATCACGCGGATGGAGGAGCCGACCTCCGGGCAGGTGTTCTTCGACGGCGTGGACGCGCAGACCATTCCCCTGCCGGACCTGCGGCGCCAGATTTCCGTGGTGTGGCAGGAGTTCAGCATGCTGCAGGGCACCATCTGGGACAACCTTACGCTCGGGGCGGAGAACCCCTCGCGCGCCGCGGTGGACGACGCCGTGCGGCTGTGCCGGCTGGAGCCGCTGATCCGCGGGCTGCCGCAGGGGTACGACACCCCCGTGGGCGAGTGGGGAAGCACGCTCAGCGGCGGGCAGCGCCAGCGCCTTTCGCTGGCCCGCGCCCTGATCCGCGACACGCGCGTGCTGCTGCTGGACGAGGCCACGTCCAACATCGACATGACGACGGAAACGGAGATCCTGCGCGACCTGTTCGCCCGGCTGGAGGGCAAGACCGTCGTCTTCGTCACGCACCGCGTGCCGACGGCGGCGCTGGCCGACCAGATCATCGTGATGGACGGCGGGCGCGTGGCCGGGGCCGGCGCGCACGCCGACCTGCTGCGCGACTGCGAGCCCTACCGCCTGATGCTGGGCGCCGAAACCCCGGCGGACGACGGCCGGAAGCTGCGCGCCGTGGCCCCCGCCGCCGGATGAGGAGAACCGCGCCATGAGCACCGCCCGCAAGAACCACGAGGTCATCCCTCTGCGGCTCCCCCACCTGGACGACGAGGGGCAGCCCGGCGCGGGGCTGGTGAAGCGCAGCGTGAGCATCACCCTGCTGACGGTGGCGGCGCTGTGCATTGCCGCGCTGGTCGTATCCGCCACGGTGCGGATGGACGTGACGGTCAAGGCGGCGGGGGTGCTGGAGCCGGTGCGGCTCTGGCCCGTCCGTGCGCAGGCCAGCGGCGTGGTGAGCCGCGTGCTGGTGCGCACGGGCGACACGGTACAAGCGGGCACGCCGGTGCTGGAGCTGGACGGGCTGGCCATGCGGACGCAGCTCGCGCAGCTGGAGGCGCAGCTGCGCTCGGCCGCCATTGACCGCGACCGCAGCGCCGCCGCCACCCCGCTGGAGCGGCAGCAGCAGGCCGAAAAGCTGGCCCGCGCCCGCGCCCGCCTGACCACCGCGCGCGCCACCCTGCTGCAGCGCATGGTGGAGCACGACATGGGCGAGAACGTGGATTCGCTGCTGGCCGCCTACCGCCCCGGGCAGCACGTGGTGCTGGACCTGGCGGTGGGCGAGGTGCGCGGCGCCCAGGCCGACATCGCCATGACGGGTACCGAAACGAGCATGCTGGCGCTGCGCGGCTACGACGAGCGCAAGACGGGGACGGAAATGCAGCGGCTGCAGGCGCAGATCGACGAAACGCGCGAGCGGCTGGGGCGCACCGTGGTGACAGCCCCCGCCGCCGGCGTGGTGCTGACGGACGAGGTGGAGCGCCGCCTTCCCGGCGCGCTGATCCGCGAGGGCGAAACGCTGCTGGAGGTGGGCGACCTGGCCGACTGGCGGGTGAGCATGCTCATTCCCGAGCGCGACGTGAACAAGATCGAGCGCGGCGACGTGGTGCGGCTGGAGGTGCAGGCGTTCAGTCAGGACGACCGGCGCCAGCTGGAGGCGCACATCACCTCCATCGCGGCGGAGCCGGTGGGTTCGCCCGCGCCGGCGGGGAGCGGCGCGGCGACGGCGCCCAGCGGGCCGGGGCTGTACCGCGTGGTGGCCGCGCTGGACGCCCGCCAGGCGGACCGCGGGGACCTGGAGCAGTTCCGCCGCGGGTACAGCGTGCAGGCCAACATCGTTACCCGCAGCGGGCGCATTCTGGAACTGGCATGGATGTACGTGCGCGACAAGCTGGACCGCCGGTGAACGGCCCGGAGATGCTGGACGCGCCGCCCGTTCCCGCCGCGTGGGTGCGCGACGCGCTGGGCGGCGCCACCGGCGCGGGGATCCGCGTGGCGGTGATCGACAGCGGGTACGACCGCGCGCTCGCCGACCCGCGGGTGCTGCCGGGGATCTCGTTCGTGGACCCCGCGGACGACTTCGCCATGGCGCGCAACGACGACGACGGCGACGTGCTGGGGCACGGAACGGCGTGCGTGGACCTGGTGCTGCGGGTGGCGCCGGACGCGCGCGTGATCCCCGTGCGCGTCTTTGGCCGCGTGCTCGAAACTTCGCCCGGCACGCTGCAGGCGGCCATGCTGTGGGCCATGGAGGCCGGCGCGCAGGTCATCAACGTAAGCCTGGGCACGCGGCTGGAGTCGGCGCTGGTCCCGCTGTACGCCGCGTGCGAAAAGGCGCGCCGCGCGGGGATCATCGTCGTCGCCGCGGACGACAACGCCGGGGGCGCGAGCTATCCCGCCATCTTTGAGAACGTGATCGGGGTGTGCGCCGGCCGCTTCGCCTCGCCCTTCGAGTTCCGCTTTCACACGGGGGACGAGATGAAGGTGGAGATCGAGGCGTGGGGGGTGGCGCAGCCGGTGACGTGGATCGGCGGGGAGCGCGTGGTGAAGCACGGGACGAGCTTTGCGGCGCCCAACGTGGCGGGGATCGTGGCGCTCATCCTGGAGCGGCACCCCGGGGCCACGCTGGAAGAGGTGCGCGAGATGCTCGCCGCCTTTGCCCTTCCTTCCGGGGGGGCCGCGAAGGGGTGATCGCGTTCCGACGCACGGAAGCGTTGACCCGGCGCTCAAAACCGGCTAGATTGGACATTCGGGTTTCATTCGGATGCAGAGGAGGCGAAGATGCTCCGCGCATGTGACGTAGCGAAGTACTTCCTCTCCAAGGTAGAGGAGGAAGTCGGTGACGGGATTTCCAATCTCAAGCTGCAGAAGCTCGTCTACTACGCGCAGGCTTTTCATCTGGCCATGCACGGCAGGCCGTTGTTCCCCGAAGCCGTAGAAGCCTGGGAACACGGGCCGGTCGTGCCCGAGCTGTATCGCGAGTACAGGGCGTTCGGTTCGGAAAACATCCCACCGCCCGATGATTTCGACCGGAGTGACTATGGCGATGCGGCCGTGGAACTGATGGATGAGGTGTACGAGGTCTTTGGCCAGTACTCTGCCTGGAAGCTTCGGAACCTCACCCACGCGGAGAAGCCGTGGATCGAGGCGTACGAAGCCGGCGCCCGCGGCCGCACTATCTCCCACGACGCCATGCGTGAGTTCTACAAGGACTTCGTAACCGAATAGGGTGGGCGGTGGTCAAGCGCATCAAGCCTCCCCCCGATCCCCCGAAAGGCCGCATCAAGGCGGGCGCGGACTCTACCGGCTCCACCGATGGCGTCCCGCCTGTATTCTGCTTGCGTCACCTCGTTGAAGGCTGGAAGATCAGCGATTGTCAGCGCGAGGACCAGGCGAATTTCGCGCTCACGGCGGAAAAGCTCTCCAGGCTCACCTGGCAGGAGATCCGGAACGCTCCGCGTCATGGTCTCGGGACGGAAAAGATCGCGCGGGAAGCTATCAAATCCGCCATCCCGGCCAGCATCACAGAGGACGTGCAGTTCCTGGCCGTGAGGTTCAGCGGCATGAAGCCAATGGTGGGCTTCCGGAGCAGAGAGATCTTCCACGTCGTCTGGCTGGATCCGGCCTTCAGGCTGTACGACCACTGACGCGGGCGCTCGCATGGACAGCCGTCCTCCAGATGCCAACGGGCCTTTCCGCGAATGCGGAAAGGCCCGTTCTGCGGTGGTCCTCTTGACCCTGGGCGTGCGGAGTGCACGTTGTCTGCTGTGCGAAATTGATCGTTTCACGCGGCGAATCCGGATGCAGAACGTAGAACTTTCGTCGACGCTCGCGGCACTGTCGGCCATGGTCACGCCGGCGGTGCTCATTCTGGCGAGCAGTTCGCTGGTGCTGGCCACCAGCAACCGCCTCACCCGTGCCGTGGATCGCACGCGGTCCATCACCGAAAACATCATCGACCTGTCCAACGCGGAAGAGGACCGCACCATGCTGGCGGAAGAGCGCGAACTGCTCCTGCACCTGCTGGAGCGCACCGCGCGGCGCACCAAGCTGCTGACGCGCGCGCTCACCCGGCTGTACATGGCGCTCGCCATCTTCATCGCCACCAGCGCCACGCTGGGGCTGGTGGCGGCGCTGGGGCTGCCGTACGCGGGGTTTGCGCTGTTTCTGGGAATGGTGGGCGCCGGGCTGCTGTTCTGGTCCAGCGTGCTGCTGATCCTGGAATCGCGGCTGGGGTTGGCGTCCGTGTACGAGGAGATGGACTTCGTGAAGCGCATCGGTGAGCACTACGGCCCCGACGTTTCTCCGGTGACGGGCATCGGCACCTTTCGCCGCTGGCGCCGCGCGCGGGACACCCGGTCCCCCTCCGGCGGGGACGGGGGAGAGTAGACCTCCTGACCGCAGGTCGGACGCCTCGTGGCGGAATGCTTCGACTGCGCGGCATGATGAGTTCGCGCGGCGCTTCGCCCATGACGGCAAGAATTTGCGCTGCAATGATTTGCGAGCACAGAACCTTGTCATCCTGAAGGAGGCGCCGCGCGTGCCCTTCCGCGTGCCTGAACCCTGGCGCCGACTGAAGGATCTACTGCGCCGGTGAGAACGGGTGTGCCTGTCGCGACTTTGGCTCGGCGGCAGGTAGATCATTCGACTGCGCGCCACGATCCGGACCGGCTGAGGGCCCGGCGCGGCGCGCCGCTCAGGATGACAGATCTCTGCGGTGCAAGCGGTTACGAGCGCAGGCCCTGTCATCCTGAAGGAGG
>NZ_DASVTX010000117.1:0-5505 GCF_036387355.1 Longimicrobium sp. | reverse complement strand
CGAGAGCCGCGGCGGGGACTGTCCCCGCCGCGGCTCTCGTTCTATCTACACTGCGGATCAGTTGCCGAAGCCGGTGCCGCCGGTGTCGGGCTGCTGCTGCTGCGGCTGCTGGCGCGGGCGCGGCGCCCGGCCAAAGGTGTACTGCAGCGTCAGGTGCACGGCGCGCGTGGTCTGCGTGCGCTCCGTCAGCTGGATCAGGTTGTCGTCGCCCGCGCGAATGCGGAACCGCTGCGTGTTGAACGGGTCCGACACGCGCAGCGTCAGGTTCGCCCGGTCGCCGTACATCTTCTGCCGCACGGACAGGTTGGCCATCTGCATGGCATCAAAGCGTCCGCCCTCAATCTGCATGGGCGCGCGGTAAAAGTACTGCGCCGTGAACGCGGTGCGCGGCGTCATGTTGTACGTGGCATTGAACTTGGCCGACCACGTGACCGCGTCCGTCGACAGGCTCGACTCTCCGCTGGTGCCCTCGGTCACCATCTTGAACACGTTGAACGCCGCCAGGCCGTTGAAGATCTGGCCCAGGCGCAGCGAGCCGTTCAGGTCCGCGCCCCACGACGTCCCCGTGTCCAGGTTCTTGAAGCTCACCGACGTGACCTCGCGCCCGTTCACCACGTCGTCCGTATCCACCACGGTGCGGATGATGTCGGTGGTGCGGCGGTAGAACGGCGAAAACTGCAGCGATCCCAGCCGTCCCGAGTGCTGAAGCCCCAGCTCGATGGCGTCCGTGTACTCCGGGTTGAGCCGCGGGTTGCCCAGAAACACGTTCTGCAGATCGAAGAACGTGGGGAACGGGTTCAGCTGCCCGCTTCCCGGCCGGTTGATGCGCCGCGAGTAGCTCAGCTTGGCGTTGGTGCGGTCCGACAGGTTGTAGCTCACCAGACCGCTGGGAAAGAAGCTGGTGTAGTCGTACGGATAGTTCTCGCCGGAGTTGGCGAGCGAGAAGTCGCGGCTCGCGTACTCCGCCCGCAGCCCACCCTGCAGCTCCAGCTTGCCGCTCCCGCGGCTGAACACGCCGTACACCGCGTTCACCGTCTCGTCGAACTCCAGCGCGTTGCTCAGGTCGCTGGGCGTCCACGTGCCGGTGCCCAGCGGATCCTCGCGCACGGCGAAGTCGCGGTCCAGCAGGCGCGAGGTGCCCTTGTACCCCGTCTCCAGCTTGCTGCGCTGCCCGAACGACCGCGTGTAATCCGCCTGCGCCGTGAACTGGTACATGCGCAGGGTGGTGCGGTTCAGTTCCGCGTCGCTCAGCCCCACGCCAGGGGCCGACTGCCGCCAGAGCTGCACGCGATCCTCGTCCTGCAGGCGGTTGGCGCGCAGCTCGGCCGAGAACTCGTGCCGCTGCGGCTGAAGCGTGCGCCTGAACGCCAGCGAGTAGTCCGCCATGAAGGCGTCGGTTTGCGAGTCGCGCACCCGCTGGTACTCGTCCGTGAGCAGCCGCGAGCCGTTGAACACGTCGTACGCGCTCAGGGCGTCCTCGGAGGCGTCGCGCAGGTTCAGGACGATGGCGTTGCTCACCACGTCGCGCCCGTTCAGCCGGTAGTCCAGGCTGGCGTTCAGGTTGTGCCCCGCGTTTCCGTTGGCGCCGCGGATGTCCTGCTCCGTGTAGGAAAGCGGGGCGCGCCCGGCGCCCAGCCGCGTGCGGTCGTTCAGCCCGGCCACGGTGCGGTCGTCGGTGCTGTAGCCGTAATTGGCGAACAGCGTGACGGGGCCGGCCTGGTAGCCCAGGTTGCCGGAGCCCACGTAGCGGTCCGCGGTGGATGCGCCGAGCTGGAATCCGCCGCTCCAGCCCAGGTCCACGCCCTGCTTGAGGACGATGTTGATGATGCCCGCCATCCCCTCCGGATCGTACCGCGCAGAGGGATTCGGGATCACCTCCACCCGCTCCAGCGTGCTGGCGGGAAGCTGCTTCAGGTAGGCAGCCAACTGCGCGCCGCTGATGGGCGTGGGACGGCCGTTGATCTGCACCACCACGCTCTCGTTGCCGCGCAGGCTCACCCGCCCGTCCGCATCCACCTGCACGGAGGGCACCGCCTCCAGCACCTCGCTGGCGCTCGTGGCGGCGGGCGCCACGTCGCGCGTGCGGTAGGCGTTGCGGTCCGGCGCAATGCTCACCGGCTGCGACTGCCCCGTCACCTGGATGGCGTCCAGCGTCACCGCGGAGCGAGCCAGGCGAATGCTGCCGGCGTTGGTGCGGGGCGCGGCCGGGGTGACGGCGAAGGTGGTGGTCTGGGCGGCGTAGCCCATCATGTTCACGCGGAGCACGTAGGAGCCCGGGCGCAGCCCCTCGATGCGGAACGTTCCGTCCGCCCGCGCAATGGCGCCGGCGACGAGCGCGGAGTCACGCGTGGTCCGCACCGCCACGCTGGCGGAAGGCACGGGGGCGCCGCTGCCGGCGTCCACCACGGTTCCGCGGATTTCTCCGGGGCCCGCGGCGGGAGGCTGCGGGGGGCCCTGGGGCCGCTGGGCACCCTGCTGGGGAGGGCGCTGGGCGGGCGCCTGAGCGGGCGTCTGGGCCAGCAGGGTGCCGGCGCCGAGCAGACTGGCGGTAGCCGCGACAAGAAGGATTCTCTGCATGGCAGGAGCTCGTGGGAGGCCAAAAGGGTGATGCTGTACTAGCACTGTAGTACACTAACACTCCAGTACTGCGGTGACAAGGGGCTTCGTGGAGGCTGTCCACCACGGCTCGTGGCCGGTGGTGGTACCGGGGCGCACGGTGGACACCGTGCGCTACGGGCGGCCTCGACCCGCGGTTTCAATCATCACGATCACTGAACCCCATCGCCGCGAAAGTACTTTACAATGTGAAGTACTCTTCCGCAATAGCCATCTCGCTGCGATCAACGCGGGCGAGGAGCGGCGGCGGCGCGGCGCGATGTGGGCGGGAGGTGATGGACATGGTTGCACCTTGGTTGGACGTGGATACCGCGGCGGATCGGAGCCGGCGGAACGCGGCGACTGCAGGGTAGCGAGAGGCGCCATCCCCCGGAACCCGACCATCGCCGAGTGGCAGATCGGAACCCCCGAGTGGCGGCGGGCGGGAGAGCGGCAAACGCCCAGCCGCCCCGCAGCGCAACATTGAACACTCTTTACACGACCCAAATGGTTCTATAGATTACAGGAAACGCGAAGTCATCTTCTACGCGCCCTTCCAGGCGATGCGCATCTGCGGCATCGCCCGGTCGGCAACGCGCGCACATCCAATCCCGCCACGAGCGGGTTGATCCCGGGAGTCCGTGATGAACGCACGAAAGTACGCCGCACTGCTGGCCGTGGTGCAGGAACACCTCGCCGGGCGCGATGCACAGGCGCGCACCCTGCTCGCGGACCTCGTGGAGCGCCAGTTGGACAACGGCGGTGCCGACCTTCAGTACTACATCTTTGCCTCGGCCCTCTCCCGCCGGCTGGAGTGCGGCACGCGCGAGGCCCTCAACCTGTACCTGCGCCGCTTTGAGCAGACGCAGATCTCGCTGTTCAACCTGCTCGCGCAGCACCTGCCCACCGTGGCCATGGCCGGCCCGCTGGCCAACGAGGTGCTCGCCGACGCCCTCGCCGGGCACGACGAAGCCACGCTGCTGGACGTGGGCATCGGCTCCGGGCGGCAGGAAGCGGCGCTGCTGCGGCTGATGGCGGCGCGCGGCACCCTTCCCCGCGCGCTGCACCTGATCGCGGTGGAGCCGGACGCGGGAAGCCTGCTGGAGGCCGGCGAGGCGCTGCAGGCCACGGCGCAGGAACTGGGGGTGGAACTGCACTTCTACCCCGTGCACGGGGTGGCGGAGGAGCTTTCGGAGGTGGACTGGGCCTGGTTCGGCACCTTTGCCGCCCCGCTGGTGGTGCTGGGCGCCTTTGCGGTGCACCACGTGCGCTCGGCGCGGGGCACCGACGCGCGCGACCACCTGTTCCGCCGGTTGCGTGCCCTGAATCCCGCGGCGCTGGTGCTGTGCGAGCCCAGTTCCGACCACAACACGGGCTCGCTGATGGACCGCTTCCAGGCCGCGTGGCACCACTTCGGGCTCACCTTCCGGCTGATCGACAGCCTGGAGCTGGGCGAGGCCGACAAGGCGGCGATGAAGATGTTCTTTGCCCGGGAGATCGAGGACATCGTGGCGGGGCCGGAAGCCAGCCGCTGCGAGCGCCACGAGCCGGTAGACGCCTGGGTGCGGCGGCTGCGCGAAGCGGGATTCGTGGCCGCGCCGGGGCTGGAGGCGTACCAGGGGCGGCGCGAGGCGGGCGTGAGCGTGCGCGCGCACGACGGCTTTCTGGGGCTGGATTACCAGGACGAGACGCTAGTGGCCATCCTCTGCGCCACCGCCGACGTTCCGGCACCCACCGTGGTCCCCGTGGAGCGGAGGGCGCACCAGACCGCCTGACCGCGGCTGTCGTCACCGGCCTGCGCGCCTGTGGCGGAAAACGGAGCGACGGCAGCCGCCGCATCCTTGACAGAGGGTGCGGCGGCTGGTTCAATTAGACCGCTCCCTCTGAGACTTCCCAGTGTCTCAGACCGCCCGCGAAGGAGGGGTATTTCGCTTCCTTCGCTCCTCTTCCGGACACGGCTCGCACGTGAACAACGCCCCACGCTTCAGGCCCGACGCCACGGTTCTTGGAGGCAACATCCTGTCGATGCTGGCGGCCATGGGGCCGTTCCGCCGGCGCGGGGAGCAGATCCTGGCGGACTTCGGCATCAACGGGGTGGTGCCGGACGCGTGGTATCCGCTGGCGGCGTACGTGGGCGCGCTGCACACCATCGGCGAAAAGATGGGGCCCAACACGCTGTACCAGATCGGGCGGCAGATTCCCAACCATGTGCCCATGCCGCCGGACATCGACACCTTTCCCAAGGTGCTGGCCTCGTTCGGAATGGCGTTCGACCTGAACCACCGCGGCGGGCCGCCTCCGGGCACCACCATCACCTTTGAGCAGTTGTCACCGCGGCAGGGTCAGATCACCAGCGGCACGCCGTACCCGTGCGATTTTGACCGGGGCGTGATCACCGGGTTCTTTCAGAAGCTGCTGCGGTCCAGCGTGGCGGTGCAGCGGCGCGAGGGCACGCCGTGCAAGGCGGAAGGCGCGGACACGTGCACCTACGTGGTCACCACACCGGGGTGATGGTGCGGGGGTCGCGAGGTCCGGGGATGGTGTGAGAGGATCGCCGGGATGATCGGTCCCGGCTGGGTTGAGCGAATGAATTCGCCGCAACAACAGCGGAAAGTCCCCCCAAACAGACGGGGGGACTTCACCTGCACGCGGCCGGGAGCCTCGCGCACACGCCGGGATGTGTCATCGCGGATGGTGTCCTGAGCGGATGAATCGGCCGCTCCAACAGCGGAAAGCCCCGACACGTCGCCCACAGGCGCCGTTCGGGGCTTCAACCCAAATCCTGCATCCACGGGTTCAGGTGGAAATCTGGATCGACGGGACGCATGTTGGCGGTCACATCGGCAGGAGGTGGCGCGAGCTGGAGGCGATCGGGAGGCTCTCCGACGCGTGGTTCGGGAGCTTCAGGTC
>NZ_DASVTX010000116.1:0-14411 GCF_036387355.1 Longimicrobium sp. | reverse complement strand
TCGCCCGCACGTTTGCGTGATCACCCGCCGGGTAATGGAACCGGGACAAGTCACGCTGGGACGGTAGGGGCTGGATGAAGGCAATGGTGTACCGCGGGCCGTACAAGGTCCGGGTGGAAGAGAAGGACATTCCGCGAATCGAGCATCCCAACGATGCCATCGTGCGGGTCACCCTTGCGGCAATCTGCGGATCGGACCTGCACCTCTACCACGGCATGATGCCCGACACCCGGGTGGGAATGACCTTCGGCCACGAGTTCATCGGGGTGGTGCACGAGGTCGGCTCGTCGGTGCAGAAGCTGAAGCCGGGTGACCGGGTGATGGTGCCGTTCAACATCTACTGCGGATCCTGCTTCTTCTGCGCCCGCGGGCTGTACGCCAACTGCCACAACGTCAACCCCAACGCCACGGCGGTCGGCGCCATCTACGGCTACTCCCACACCTGCGGCGGCTACGACGGCGGGCAGGCGGAGTTCGTCCGGGTGCCCTTCGCCGACGTGGGCCCGAGCATCATCCCGGACTGGATGGACGACGAGGACGCGGTGCTGCTCACCGACGCGCTGGCCACCGGTTACTTCGGCGCGCAGCTCGGCGGCATCGTCGAGGGGGACGTGGTGGTCGTGCTCGGCGCCGGCCCGGTCGGCCTCTACGCCGCCTTGTCGTCGTGGTTCATGGGGGCGGGCCGGGTGATCGTGGTCGACCACCTGGAGTACCGGCTGGAGAAGGCCCGCAGCTTCGCCCACGCCGAGACGTACAACTTCACGGAGTACGACGACATCATCGTGCACATGAAGAAGATCACCGACTACCTGGGCGCGGACGTGGCGATCGACGCCGTGGGCGCGGAGGCGGACGGGGCCTTCTTCCAGCACGTCACCAGCACCAAGTTCAAGATGCAGGGCGGCTCGCCCGTGGCGCTCAACTGGTGCATCGACAGCGTGCGCAAGGGCGGAACGGTGGCCGTGGTGGGCGCGTACGGCCCGCTGTTCAGCGCCGTCAAGTTCGGCGACGCCATGAACAAGGGGCTCACGCTGCGCATGAACCAGTGCCCCGTGAAGCGCTACTGGCCGCGGTTGTTCGAGCACGTGCGCACCGGCGTGCTGAAGCCCAGCGAGATCGTGACGCACCGCATTCCGCTGGAGCACATCGCCGAGGGCTACCACATCTTCAGCAGCAAGCTGGACGAGTGCATCAAGCCCATCCTGGTCGTCAACTGAACGGGAGCAACACGATGCCGTATACCGCACAGAAGCCGCCGCTGCGGCGCTCCATCGAGGAGTTGAAGGCGACCATTCCCGGGTGGGGCGTGGACCTGGACCCTGCAGACCGCCCCGGCGTGCCCAACCAGCCCTTTGCGCCGGAACTGACAGGCGCGCACTGGGACTTTCCGGAGCGCCAGCCGGAAACGTGGCCGCGCGAGCGCTCCATCGAGCACAAGTTCCTGACTCCCGTGTTCGGCACCTCGTGCCCGCCCGAGGGGCTGTCGGGCGCCATCCGCAAGTTCGCCTACGCAAAGTACAGCGAGGGGCGGGCGGCGCACTGGCTGCTGCTGGTGGCGGCGGACCGCGTGGACGTGGCGGAAAGCCGCATCACCTCGCTGCTGCAGGGCAAGCCCGACAACATCATCGGCGAAACGGGGGTGCAGCACGAGTGGAAGCGCCACCCACTCGGGTCGCGGTTCGGCAAGGGCCGCGCGGACCTCAAGCACATGTGGATGGACCCCCTCATCAGCATGGGTCCGTACCTGCTGATGGGCTACGGCGCATACTCGCTGTACCGCGCGGTCAGCGGCTCCGCCGGCGGCCTGGGCGCGGCCACGGCCCGGTTCCGCGGCGGTTCCGCGGACGACCGTCCGGCAGCGCGCGCCGCGGCCTCCCCGCGCACCGCGCGGACGAGGCCCGCCGCGCGCGGAGCGGACGACGGTGCCTGGCCGGGCGACGACGAACGCCCGCGCACGCGGGGACGCCGGTAAGCCGGGACCCGCACGCATGCAGTGCACGGGAGCCCCGGCGCGGATCACGCGCCGGGGCTCGTTCCTTTCCGTCGTCCAACCGCACCTTTCAGAGCGTGCCGTGCGGCGTCACGGCCGTCCGTCCGCCCCGTTCGCCGGGCCGAAACCGGAGCGCGACGCGGCCCCGGCGGGCTTGTGCATCTTGCGTTTGCGCGAACGGACGATGATCATGTGAACGACAGGCCGGATGGAGCGCAGGATCGCCGGCCATGCGCGGGCCCTTGAAGCTCGCGGCCGGCACTCCGCTCACAAGGACCCATCTTGCGCCTCCGGCGGGCGCGGATGATCATTGAAGTGCCCCGCCGGTCCCCATCGACCCACCTCAGCCCCTGATACGGCTGTGAGAATCAACGCCCTTGCCGCGGCTGTGCTGCTCGCGGCCCTCGCGCCCGCCGCATCGCATGCCCAGACCACGGCGTCGGACCTGCCGCCCATCATGGACAACGCGGGCACCGGCGACCTCGACATGCGGGCGAGCCCCACCATCCGCCTGGCCGAGGGGCGCTTCGTGGCGCCCGCGGACAGCGTGTTCGCCGTGCTGCCCGACGTGCTGCGCGAACTGGGGATCGAGCCGCAGATCGATCCGTCGCGCGAGCGCACCATCGGCAACCCGCGCATTTCCGGGGCGCGCGTGGCGGGCGAGCGCACGGGGCGCTTCATGACCTGCGGCAACGACGGCGGCGGGCCGGCCGCCGCGGGGCAGTTCCGCATCCGGCTGAACCTGGTGACGCAGGTGCGTCCCGACGGCACGGGCTCGCGCACGGTGACCCGCCTGGTGGGCACCGCCTCGTCCGTGCAGGGGAGCGGGAGCAGCGTGGTGGGCTGTGTGACCACGGGCCGGCTGGAGCAGAAGATCGTGGACGGCATCAACGCGCGGCTCGCGGCCCGCGCCGCCGAAGCCGCGGCGGCCCCACCCGCGCAGCGGTAGAGCGTCGCCCGATCGCGAGCAGGCCGTGACACTCCGGAAACGGCCTGCCCATCGCGATCCCAAAGCCCGGCCCCGGCGAACGCCGGGACCGCGCAAAGCCGAGGGCCGCCTGGCCGTTGGTTCACTCTTTTCCCCCGGCCCCGACCGACCATGAAATCCTTCGTTCTCGCCGCCGCGCTGCTGGTTCTGGCCCCCGCCGCCGCCCGCGCGCAGTCCACCACGGCCGATCTGCCGCCCATGATCGAGTTTTCGTCGATGGGCGAACTCGACGTGCGTGCCGCCCCCGTCATCCGCATTGCGGAAGGCCGGTTCGCCGCCTCCCCGGAGCGCGTGTGGGAGGTGCTGCCCGAGGTGCTCCGCGAGCTGGGCATTGAGCCGCAGGTGGATACGACCCGCGAGCGGGTGATGGGAAACACGCGGATCACCGCTCCTCGCGTGGGCGGCGAGCGCACGTCGCGCTACATGACGTGCGGAAACGATGGCGGCGGGCCCGCCTCCGCGGGCCAGTACCGCATCCGCCTCAACCTGGTCACGCAGGTGCGCGCCGAGGGCACGGGAACGCGCACCTTCACCCGGCTGGTGGGCACCGCGACCTCCGTGCAGGGAGGCTCCGGCAGCGTGATGGGGTGCGTGACCACCGGCCGCCTGGAGCAGAAGATCGCCGCCGGCATTACCGCGCGGCTCGCCAACGCCGCCGCACCGGCGCGGCAGTAGCGCTTCCGTCCCCCACGGGCGGCGGAGGACGACGAGGCCGGCATCCGGGAAGGGTGCCGGCCTTTTCATCCACATTGCGGGTACAATGCGGCCAATCGTGAGGCGCGGCAGGCACTTACGCAATTCCCGCCATAACCTTATGTTTGTGGACCGCCCCGCCGCGCTCGCGGCGGGTGCTTCCCTCCCCTGATCCGCCCGGAGTTCCCCATGAAGAAGCTGAAGCTGGAGTCGCTGGAGATCACCTCGTTCCCCACGACCGCCGCCCCCGCGCGCGGCCGCGGCACGCTGCGCGCGCACGAGTCCATCGGGCCGGCGCCGGAGTCCGAGTTCGGCCCCTGCGTGCCGACGGACGTCAACTACGACTGCACCTACGGCTGCACGGCGAACACCGGCTGCCCGGACGAGTGCGACCGCATTCCGACGATCGTCTGCCCCTGATCCACCCCGCGTTGTGCGGATGACGAACAGAAGCCCCGGCGCCACGCGGCGCCGGGGCTTCCGAATCTGCGACATACGAAAGGAGCGCTACTGCTGCGAAGTGCACCCCTTGCTGCACTTGTAGCCCATCCGGTCACCCGCGGCCATGGAGCAGATGTAGGCCGACGACTTCTCGCAATCCGTCGCCTGCCCGCATGCCTGTTCCCCGCCCTCTCTCTCCGATCACTGCCTGGCCACCGCGCCCACTCTGCCGTTTACGAAAGGCGCTGTCGCCGTCGATGCGCTCGGATTCTGAGCCGGCAGCCGCCACTCACCCACTCCGGGGTAGGGCGACTCCATGGTCGCGTAGACCACCCGGTCGTCGTCGCTCACGTCCAGCGAAGTCACTTGGCGGTCAAAGGCGAACTCCGCGACAAAGTTTCCATTCCAGTCATAGACGTGCAGCATGGACGGCAGGTTCCCCAATCCCGGCTTGCACCCGCAGAACAGTGCGTACACGTACCGTTCGGTGCTGTCCATCTGCCAGTACGCCATTTCGTTCTCGTCGTCCCTGCCCCAGAAGAAACGGTCACCCGCGACGCGAAACGTAGCGGTGGTGTGGCGCGGCCCGGCCACAGAGCCGATCCGTTCGCCCTCGATCGTGAAGAAGTCCACCCGGCTCTTCCACTGATACGAAAGGGCGAGCCTCGTTCGGGACGGGTTCACCGTCATGAAGCTTCGGTTCAGCAGGCGCCGCCCCGTAGCGTTCGCAATGTGCTTGGTGGTGAACGGGGGATCGGAGGCCAGCCGGCTCCGGATGCGCCCCGCGGAGTCCAGACGGACGAGCGTGTAATCCGGGAACAAGCCGTTGCTGATCACGCCGGAGGCATTCCACACCGGCGTAGCGAGCGAAACGCCCGCGTCCAGCGGAACTTCGCGCGTCACCATGTCGTCTTTTCCGGGCTCCAGCAGCGAGAACCGGCGGTTGCTGAAATCATACGCCCAGAGGAGATCGGACGGGCCGGCGTCGCGAACGAGCCATGACGGATCCTGAAATTCGCCAGGTCCTTTACCATGACGCCCGGCACGCCGCACAACCTCCCCGGTGGTGGCGCTGAAAACGCTGATGTGCGGGTTCATGAACCGGTCTGTGACGACCAGTAGATCGCCCACCCGGTGCACGGCGGTCGGAATGGCGAACGCGGACGTGTCACCAAAACTGCGCACCTGACGCAGGGTGTCGCGCGGCGGGCCCGCCAAGCGTGGCACGCGGCCGGAGAAGCGCCGCGCATCGGAAGCCGCCGGTGCCTCGGAGATCCGGTTCACGCCTGAACCCGCCTGCCGCGCGTCCGGGCCGCGGTCTCGATCCGGAGCGGTGCAGCCGGTGGCCATCAGCAGAGCGATGGCACACAAATGAGCGTTTTGCAATCGGAGCCTTGTGGGAGAAAGAGGTATTTGACAAGGACGCGTTGCAGAAATCGCAAGAGAAGCTTCCGGAAAGTATAGGAACCGCGTGATTGCGGGGTCAAGCATTTTGTTGTTTGTGGGCGATCTCTTACACTCTTTCCTTGCATGCGGTTTTCTGCACGCGCCTGCAGAGTCCTGACGTGATAGGTCTCTGCACCATCGCGCATTTCCGGAAGGCTCTGATTGGTCTTGCGTGCAGGCAAGTACGTGCATATGCATCCATCCCCCTCCAGCACACGATTCGCCCAGGAATCCGCCGGTGAGCACACGCGGCAAAGAGCGCCCGATGGACAGCGGGGCGCCGGAAGGCGATCTTCCTCCCACGTTCCCCGCACCGGCGCGCCGCGCGCTGGCCGGCGCCGGGCTCACGCGCCTGGAGCAGATCGCCTGCGTGAGCGAGCGGGAACTGCTGGCGCTGCACGGCATGGGGCCCAAGGGCGTGCGGCTGCTGCGCGAGATGCTCGCGGAGCGCGGCCTCGCCTTCGCCGGCGCCACACCCCGCCCGCCCTCCCTTTCCTCCGAGAACGCTTGACCGACGCCGCCCTCCCCGCCGAGCCTGCCGCCGCCGACCCGCCGGCCGCCCCCGCCGCCGCGCGGGCCGGGCGCTACGACCGCTCGCTCATCGAGGGCCCGCTGCGCCCCACGGTGTGGAAGCTGGCGTGGCCCACCATGCTCACCAACGTGATCGCCGGCCTGCAGGGCATCGTGGACCACGTGCTCGTGGGCCACCTGGTGGGCTTTGCCGGGAACGCCGGGATCGGCGTGGCGCTGCAGATCTTTCTGGTCGTCATCGTCTTCATCGGCTCGCTGTTCAGCGGCATGAGCGTGCTGGTGGCCCGCTTCGTGGGCGCCAACGACGAGGAGCAGGTGAACCGCGTCGTCTACCAGGCGTTCCTGACCGCCATCGGCATCGCGGTGGGCATCATGGCGCCGGTGGGGTACTTTCTGGCCCCCGTGCTGCTGGACCTGGTGAACGCCGCGCCCGCCGTGCAGGCCCAGGCGCTCCCGTTTCTGCGGGTCATGTTCCTGTTCAGCAGCGGCATGCTCGTCTTCTTCATGCTCAGCGGCGCGCTGCGGTCCGCGGGAGACGCGCGCACGCCCATGGTGCTGGGCATGGCCATGACGCTGCTGAACCTGCTGCTGAACATCGTGCTCATCCGCGGGCTGGGGCCCGTTCCCGCGTTCGGCACCACGGGCGCGGCCATGGGCACTTCCATCGCCTCGGGGATCGTGGCGCTGTACGGGCTCTTCCGGCTGTGGCACGGCGGATGGGTGGTGCAGTTCCCCCGCGGGCAGGGGTGGGCGCCGGACTTCGGCATCATCCGCTCGCTGTTCCGCTTCGGCCTGCCGACGGGCATTCAGGGGATCGCCATGAACGTGGGCGGCGTGCTGATGCTTTCGTTCATCGGCTCGCTGCGGCAGAGCGCCGCCTCGCAGGCCGCGTTCACGGTGGCGTACTCGCAGCTGTTTTCCCTCATCACCTGGACGTCGGTAGGGCTCATGAGCGCCGCCGCCGCGGTCGCCGGGCAGAACCTGGGCGCCGGCAACCCGCAGCGCGCCGCCGACGCCGTGCGCGTGGCGGCGCGCATCGGCCTGGGCGGCGCCACCGTCATCGGCCTGCTGTTCCTGGTCATCCCCCGGCAGCTGCTGGCCATCTTTGGCCTGGATGACCCCGTGGTGGCTGACATCGGCACGCAATTGCTGCGGGTGCTGAGCGTGTCGGGGCTGTTCATCACCGTCGCGCTCACCTACACGGGCGGGCTGCAGGGCACGGGCGACACGCGGGGGCCGCTGTACATCTCCGTCATCTCGCAGGTCATTCTGCCGCTGGGCATCTGCTTTACGCTGGACGCGCTGGGCACGCTGCAGCCCATGCACATCTGGATCGCCATCCTGTGCGGGCACGTGTGCCGGTGCGCGCTGAGCGTGATCCGGTTCAACCAGGGGAAGTGGCGGCGGATTGAGGTGGATCTGGTGCCGCGGCGGGGGTGACGGGGAAGTACGAAAGTACGAGAGTACGAAAGTACGAGAGTACGAGAGTACGAGAGTACGAGAGTTCAGGGGATGAAGGGCGGGGGGTGGCGGCGGGGCCATCCTCGTCCGCCAACGAGATGCTTGACGGGGCCGGGTGCGTATCGTAATTTACTGATGAGCTAATTAACCGGATGGTGAAATGCAGTCGACGCCGGACGCCCTCAGCATCACCTTTGCCGCCCTCGCCGATCCCACGCGGCGAGCGATTCTGGCGCGGCTGTCCCGGGGCGAGGCCACGGTTACGGAGCTCGCGGCGCCCTTTGACATGAGCCTGCCGGGCATCAGCAAGCACCTCAAGGTGCTGGAGCGCGCCGGGCTCATTGAGCGGGGGCGCGAGGCGCAGTGGCGGCCCTGCCGGCTTCAGGCGGCGCCGCTGCGCGAGGTGGACGACTGGGTGGAGCAGTACCGCCGCTTCTGGGAAGAACGCCTGGACCGGCTCGGTGACTACCTTCGTGAACTCCAGACGGAGAAGAAGATCGATGGCGACGACGACCGTGGCTGAACTCGGACCCATGCAGGCCCCCGGCAGCGACCGCGAGATCGTGGCAGTGCGCGTGTTCGACGCGCCGCGCGAACTGGTGTGGGAGGCGTGCACCCGCCCCGAGCACGTGCGGCGCTGGTACGGCCCCGCCAGCATGCCCATGACCTCGTGCGAGATCGACGCGCGGGTGGGCGGCCGGTTCCGGTACGTGTTCTCGACACCGAACGGCGAGATGGCCTTTTCCGGCGAGTACCTGGAGCTGGACCGCCCGTCGCGCGTGGTGAACACCTGGCTGTTCGAGCCCATGCCGGGCACGGACACGGTGGAATCCGCCACGCTGGAAGAGCACGAGGGCAGGACGGTCCTCACCGTCCGCGCGACGTTCCAGCGGCCGGAACACCTGCAGGGCTGGGCGGAGAGCGGCGGCTACGCGGGAATGGCAGAGGCCCAGGAACGGCTGCGCACCCTGGTGCACGAACTCGCGCGCGCCGCCTGATCCGCATCCCTCGGATTCGCGAGGTCGAGGTTCCTTTTCGCTCCGGTCCCGGGGCGCGAAGCTGGATGGCGCGTGACGTGATTGGCGGCCGCAACCGGGGCGCGTGTACGGCGGACGGACGCCGTGGGAACAGGATGGAAAACGGGAGCCCCGGTGCGATGGACGCATCGGGGCTCCCGTTGTTCGCCCCGTGGCGATCAGCTGTCGTCGCGCCGCCCCGGCCGCGGCGGAAGGGCGTCGCGCAGGCGGTTCAGCTTCTTCTCCACCGCGTCCGGAACCACCAGCCCGTCGGCGATGGCGGCCAGTGCTTCCGCTTCGCGCCAGTGCCGCTCCAGTTCCGCCAGTTCGCCTTCCATCGCCCGGCGCTCCGCGTCCTCGTTGGAGGCCATCTCCAGCGCGAAACGCAGTTCCGGCGGAAGCGCCCACACGTCCTGGTAGCCGGCGCCCATCTGGCGGGCGTGCTCCTCCGCGCGGGCCAGAAAGCGTTCCGCCGTGTAGTTGCGGTCTATGAGGCGCACGGCGCCCTGCACCTGATCGCGCGAACCGCCGACGGAGTTGGCGTGCATGGTCAGCACGGCCAGGGCGCGCAGGGCGGCCCCGCCGGCGAGCATGTGGGTGCGCGGCCGCGGGTCCACCGCCAGTTCGCCGAACTCCATGCGCGTGTTGACGGTGTGCACCTCCAGCGCCCAGGCGTGCGCGCCCACCGGGCGGGAGCGCAGCCGCACGCGGTCCATCACCCGCCCGCCGCCCGCGATGGGCGCGCCGTCGTTGTCCAGCAGCGTCTCGCGCGCGCGGGTCTCGTCCAGGTCGCTCGCGCCCCGCGGAAGGCCGCGCTTGCGCCACTCCGCCGCGGCGGCCACCGACAGCCCCGCAACGCTCAGCAGCGGCAAGAGCGCAGACCCGGCTCCCGCGATCAGCACACCGCCGGCGACTCCTCCGAACGCGCTCGCGACGGACAGGGTGGAGAGCCACATGCGCCGCTGCCGGCCGGTGAAAAGCGCGCCGTACCGCCACGCCGCGAACTCCGGGCGCAGCGGCGCGCCGATGCGCACCAGCTCGGTGCCGTCTGCCAGCCGCGCCAACCCGACGTGCTCGGTGGAGGCGCGCAGGCTGGTGCCGCGAAAGGCCCGCTCGCACTCCTCCAGCGCCTCCCACCGCTCCGCCAGCGCCGACAGGTTCCACCGGCCGCAGCGCGGGCACACGGCCCACAGCCGCCCCTTGTTCCCGTTGAACGCCAGGCGCCGCCCCACGGGAAAGTGCTCGATCATCTCGTTGGCGCCCAGCGCCCCGTGGCAGAAGATGCAGGTGGCGTACATGCCTTGCGTTCAAAGAGGAATCCCGCTCCCGGGCGCGTCCCGCCGCGTCCGCTCGTCGCGCGGATGACCATACGGTGCGGGCCCCCGCTCGGTTGCGGAGCCCTGCCCGCATCCCCGTCGACAGCATCAAACCCGCACATCATGTCGGGAAGGGAACTTCGCGGACGGAGACTGCGTAGAACTCCGCGGGCCGCGACGAAGGACGCCGGCCCTCCTTCCGCATCGTCCCCCATCCCGCCGGAGGCCACATGAAGAAGCTCGCCCTGTCCCCGGAAGACCTGTCCGTCGAAAGCTTCGACACCACGCCGCGCCCGTCGCGCCCGCGCGGAACCGTGCAGGCGCACGACATCAGCGACAGCACCTGCTACGAGCAGGACTGCTTCTGCGGTACGCGCGTAAGCTGTGACGACAGTTGCAACGGCACCTGCGACGCGACGTGCGACTACACCTGCAAGCTCGGCTGTACCACGCAGACCATCGACCTCACCATCTGCAACCGCCCGATCAGCCTGTGCGGGGCGTGCACGTACAACGGCGGCACCTGCTACGATCCCACGCAGATCTGCTGACCTCCCGCCCTACGCGGAGGGGCGGGCCGCCTCGGCGCCCCGCCCCTCCGCTTTTCATCACACGATCCTGCGATCACCCGAGGTCGGGTGCCGCTGGCGGGGCGTCCACCATCAGGCGCGTCAGCCAGCGCATGAAGCGTTGTGCATGAGGAGCCTCCGCGTCCAGATCCCGTTTCCCGATTGCCTGGCCCATGGGTGAACCGGGTTCCTCCTGCCACGAAAGCCAGGTGTGGATGAGGGCCTTGGAGCGATGCGCAGGCGAGAAGCGGCGCTCCTCGACCGGAATATTGTCAACCGCGTCGGCGGCCCGAGACAGCAGCGGATCGCGCGCGGGAATGAGCGCGGCCACGAAATCCTCGAGCATCCCCGCCGTAGTGTTATCCGGCATCAGCCAAACCCCCACCACGGGTTTTCCCGATTGCAGAACGATAGTTCCCTCTGCAACTGGCGCGGAGGGAACATCCTCGTAGCCGTGCGTACGGAGGATCCGTTCGATGGAGGCCCATCGGGAGGCAACTTCGGAATCAGCATCGGCGACCACGCCCACGCGCTCGATCCCGCTGCCCCGCAGCTGAACTGAAATGAGGTCCAGCAGGGGATCCAGGCCCTCAGCATCCTTGACATCAAACGTCTGGGGAACACCGTAGCTTTCACAGAGTCCCCACACGACGTGCTTGTCGTCCTTTCCCTCCACCAGGAGGCGGCCCTTGCGTACGGGCATCAGCGAATCTCCACGTCATGGCGCGCGGCGATCGCAACATCCGCATCCGTGAACGCGACCGGGTTGATCTCACCCGTGGACATGCGTTCGAGGCGATACAGGACGCCTTGCCCGGGGTGTGACGCGGCGGCTTGCTGAAACCCGAGAACGGAATCCCAGCTGTGAGTCGTCGCGAATACCTGTACGTGAAACCGGCTGGCGAGCGCGAAGATCGCCCCCCAGACCTCCTCCTGGATGCTATAGTGAAGCCCGTTCTCGACTTCGTCGATGAGCAGGGCTCCGCCCGACGCGAGGATGAGCGCCACGGCGATTCCAAACACGCGATTCACGCCGTCACCCATTCCCTGCATGGGAACGGGCCGCGCGACTCCATTCAGTTTCAGCAGGATCGACCGCTGGCCAGACTCGCCGATCAGGAGAACTCGCTCCAGTTCGGGAACGATGGTCCGGAGCGCCTCCTCAACCAGACTCTCCTGCCCGGCGAGAGACACACGATCCCACATCTGGCGCGTTCGCAGAGCCGAAAACCCCGAAGCCCCGATCATCAGCGCCACACTGCTTCGACCAGAGGTATCGGCCGGCAGGCGCCGGACGAACCACTCCAGCGGAATTTCGGTGACCTTCGCCTCGGTTCGGAGTTCCAGCAGGCCAGCGTTGGGATCGATCAACGCCGGACGTCCTCCCTCGCCAGGTGCCGCGACCGGCGAGGATGTGGAGTTCCAGGGAAGCCGGACAGCCAACTGCTTCGCATCAGTTCCGGTCTGGTGCAAGACAATCGGCCCGAACGACTCTCCATCGAAGCTGCCATGGAACAGACTCTCGACAGAATCGATTGCAAACTGGAGATCAGATGGATCGAGTTCCCGCTGGTGTTCAGAAAAGCGAATCGGCCGATGATCCGTGTGTTCGCGTACAATCTCGTGAATCACGCCCGGGACAGTGCGCTCGTTTCGCTGCAGGTACAGGCGAATCGCCTCCAGCAGCGAGCTTTTTCCTGCGTTGTTCTTTCCTACGAACAGGTTTACGCGCCTGAGATCCGGAATCTCCAACCTCCGCACGGCGCGAAATCCCTGAACGCAGAAATCGCGCAGAGGGAGTTCGCCTCCGTTCTGGTCCTGCCCGCCGCTGCCGCTCATGCCGGGCGGTAGACGCCCCACTCCGTGCGGAGGGCGTCGCTGATTTCGCCGAGGGTCACCATCGCCTTGACCGCGTCGATGATGCGGGGCATGAGGTTATCGCTCCCGCGGGCCGCGGCGCGAACGGCTTCCAGGCGCGCGCGCACCTCCGCATCGTCACGGCCCGCCTTGATGCGCGCCAGCTTGGTTCGCTGCGACTGCTCCAGCGCGCTGAAGTCGGGCTGCCCCAGGTCCAGCTTCTCCTCCTGCCCCTTGAACTTGTTCACGCCCACGATGGTCTTGTCGCCCCGCTCCACCGCGATCTGAAACTCGTACGCCGCGCGGTGAATCTCCTCCTGCATGTACGCAATGGCCTCCGCCGCGCCGCCGATCTCCTGAATGCGGTCCAGGTAGCCGCGCGCCTTTTCCTCCAGCGCGTCCGTCAGGCTTTCCACGTAGTACGAGCCCGCCAGGGGATCCACCGTGTCGCCGATTCCCGATTCGTACGCCAGCACCTGCTGCGTGCGCAGCGCCAGCGTGGCCGCCTGCGCCGTGGGCAGCGACAGCGCCTCGTCGTAGCCGTTGGTATGCAGCGACTGTGTGCCGCCCAGCGCGGCGGCCATGGCCTGCACCGTCACGCGCACCACGTTGTTCAGCGGCTGCTGGGCCTGCAGCGTCACGCCGCCCGTCTGCGTGTGGAACCGCAGCTTGGCGGCCTCGTCGCCCGCGCCCCAGCGCTCGCGCATGAGGCGCGCGTACAGGCGGCGCGCCGCGCGGAACTTGGCCACTTCCTCGAACAGGTCGTTGTGCGAGGCGAAGAAGAACGAAAGGCGCGGCGCGAACTTGTCGATGGGGAGCCCCGCGTCCAGGGCGCGGCGCACGTACTCCATCGCGTTGGCAAAGGTGAAGGCGATCTCCTGCGCCGCCGTGGCCCCCGCCTCGCGGATGTGGTAGCCGCTGATGGAGATGGTGTTCCACCGCGGCACCTCCGCGTGGCAGAAGGCGAAGATGTCGGTGATGAGGCGCAGCGCCGGCTCTACGGGAAACACGGAGGGGCCGCGCGCGATGTACTCCTTGAGGATGTCGTTCTGGATGGTCCCCGACAGCTTGCTCCGCTCGATCCCCCGCTCGTCCGCCACGGCGATGTAGAACGCCAGCAGGATGCTCGCGGTGGCGTTGATGGTCATGGACGTCGACACGCGGTCCAGCGGAATGCCGTCCAGCAGCGTGCGCATGTCGTCCACGCTGTCGATGGCCACGCCCACGCGCCCCACCTCGCCCATCGCCATGCCGTGGTCCGAGTCGAACCCCATCTGCGTGGGAAGGTCGAACGCGGTGGAAAGGCCCGTCTGCCCCGCCTCCAGCAGCAGCTTGAAGCGCGTGTTGGTCTCCTCGGCGGTGCCGAACCCGGCGTACTGGCGCATGGTCCAGAAGCGCCCGCGGTACATGGTGGGCTGAATGCCGCGGGTGAAGGGGAACTCGCCGGGATAGCCCAGGTCGCGCCCGTACTCCTGCCCCGCCACGTCTTCCGGCGTGTACAGCCGGTCGATGGCGACGCCGCTGGTGGACTCGAAGCTTTCACGCCGCTCCGGGTGCTTGCCGAGCGCCGGCGCAACCAGCCGCTCCGTCCACGAGCGCTTGCCCTCGTTCGCCGGGCCGGGGGTGCCGGAATCTTCGCCCAGGTTGGTGGCCGCCAGGGTATCGCTCATGGAGAGTGCGTGAGTGCTGGGTGCGTGAGTGCGGAAAGACAGTGCCAAGTGCCCGGTACCCGGTGCCCGGTGCGCCGGGGCGACAACTTAACGCGTCCCGCTCCCGCCTGCATCATCCCGGTCCCGGCCAGCCAGTGCGGCGGGAAAGGGAAAGCGTCCGGAGCCACGGGCCGTTCTCCTGTTGCGCGGCGTACTCGCGCGCTGTAACCATCCACCTGTTGCGCGTTCTCCTCGACCCGCTCGCCCCGTCACCGCACACGCAGGCCCCGTCCGCATCCCCTGGGATTCCATCCTTTCCGGAGGCCGCATGACCCCGTTCGCTCGTACGATGCTCCACCGCGCCCTGTGTGCGGCGGCCGCGCTCGCCGCCGCTGCATCCCTCGCCGGCGCGCGCCCGCTGAACGCCCAGGCGGCCACGCTGCGGGGGCGCGTG